>NZ_JAIQLH010000006.1 GCF_020037025.1 Streptomyces huiliensis
GCGGCGCGCGGTGGCCCGGGCCCAGGGCCGCGGGCCCGCCACCGGCGACCTGCCGCGCGACGACGACCGGCCGCTGTACTGGGCGCGGCTGAGCCTGACCAGGGAACTCCGGCAGTGGAAGCCCACGTTCACGCTGTCCGGCGAGCGGCGGGCGGCCCTGCTGGACGCCCTGGAGCGCGGCTCGCGCGGCCAGGACTCCCTCGACTTCCCGGCCGGGCACAAGGTGAAGCGGGTGCTGGTCACCGGCTTCGACCCGTTCCAGCTCGACTCCGACATACGCCGCTCCAACCCGTCGGGCGCGGCGGCGCTCGCCCTGGACGGCACGGTGATCGACACGCCGTCGGGCCCGGCCCGCGTGGAGGCGGCCGTCTTCCCGGTGCGCTGGGAGGACTTCGCGCGGGGCACGGTGGAGCGGACGCTGCTCCCCCACTTCAGGCCGGGACCCCGCCGGGTGGACCTGTTCACCACCATCAGCCAGGGCCGCCCGGACCGCTTCGACGTGGAGCGGACCAACGGCGCCTGGCGCGGCTCCGGCACGGACAACGAGGGCCTGCGCGGCGGCCCGGGCCCGGTCCCCGTACCGGCCGGGATCCCGACCACGCGCCCGCAGCCGCAGTGGACGCGGACCACCCTGCCGTACGCCGCGCTGACGTCCGCCGCCACAGGCCCGTTCGCCGTCCACGACAACACCGAGGTCACCGAGGTCCCGGCGGGCTCGGACACGCCCGTCGACCGGCCGGACGGCCCGACGCCGGGGTCGGCGGCGCGCGCGGGCGGCGGGGGCGACTACCTGTCCAACGAGATCGCCTACCGGGCGACGCTGCTGCGCGACGCGACGCGGCTCACGGTGCCGGGCGGCCATCTGCACACGCCGGTCCTGCGGTTCGGCGCGGACAACGGGTCGCCGGACGGCCGCGTCACGGACCCGGAGTTCGAGCGGAACCGGCAGCGGATCACCGCGCAGGTCCGGGCGCTGCTCGGGGTGGCCGCGGGGACGCTCCGGCGGTCATGATGGGTGCATGATCATCGCAAGTGCGCAGTTCACGGCCCGGCCGGGCGACATCGAGGCGAACGTCGGGACCATGGCCGGGCTGGTCCGCGAGGCGGCCGGGAAGGGCGCCTCGCTGGTCGCCTTCCCCGAGCTGGCCGTCACCGGCTACGAGTTGGCCGCGGTCACCGCCGACCCCGGCCGGCTCGCGCTGGAGCCCGGCGACCCGCGGCTCGGCCCGCTGCGCGCGGCCTGCCGGGAGACCGGCACGGCGGCCGTCGTCAACTGCGCCGGGACGCCCCGGGAGGCCGGGGCCGGGCCGACGATCAGCGCGTTCGTGTACGGGCCGGACGGCGCGCCGGTCACCCGCTACGACAAGCGGCACGTGACGGAGAAGGAGACCGCCGCCGGCTTCGCGGCCGGCACCGAGGACGGCGGCCGGTTCGTCCTGGACGGCGTCCGGATCGGCCTCGCGATCTGCTACGACGTCGACTTCCCCGACATCTCCGCGCGCGCCGCGGCGGACGGCTGCGCGCTGCTGGTCGCCACCTCGCTCTACGGCAGCGACGGCGGCCGGGAGGAGCGGGAGCGGCTGTTCCCGGCGCTGGCCCGGGACCACGGGCTGCACGTGCTGCTCGCCAACCACGTGGGCCCCGCGGGCGATTACGTCGGCTGCGGCGGCAGCGGGGTGTGGGGGCCGGACGGCGGTCTCCTCGCCGCGGCGCCGGAGGCGGCGGCGGGCGTGGTGACGGCGGACGTGCCGCTCTGACGGCGTCCGGCCCCCGCGCGGGGCGTCAGCGGACGGAGAGGGTGACCTCGATGTTGCCGCGCGTCGCGTTCGAGTACGGGCAGACCTGGTGCGCCTTCTCGACGAGCGCGAGGGCGGTGGCCTGGTCCACGTTCGGGATGTGCGCCGAGATGGCGACCTTCAGGCCGAAGCCGCCCTCGGGCGTCTTGCCGATGCCGACCTCGGCGGTGACGGTCGAGCCGGAGATGTCGGCCTTCTCCTGGCGGGCGACGACGCCCAGCGCGCCCTGGAAGCAGGCGCTGTAGCCGGCGGCGAACAGCTGCTCGGGGTTGGTGCCGGCGCCGCTGCCGCCCAGCTCCTTGGGCGGGTTGACGACGACGTCGAGGTTGCCGTCATCGCTGGCGACGCGGCCGTCGCGGCCGTTCTCGGCGGTGGCGACGGCGGTGTAGGCGACGTCGACGGGCTGGATGCTCATGGGGGTGCTCCTGGAGACAGAGGGGGTGAAGGGAGTTCAGCCGGCGAGGGAGACGATCATCTTGCCGGTGTTCTCGCCGCGCAGCATGCCGAGGAAGGCGTCGGCGGTGTTCTCGATGCCGTGCACGACGGTCTCGTCCCGCTTGAGGGCGCCGGACCGGATCCAGCCGCCGACCTCCTGGAAGAACTGCGGCCGCAGGTGGTCGTGGTCCATGACGATCATGCCCTGGAGGCGGATCCGGTTCTGGATGAGCAGGCCGAGGTTGCGCGGGCCGGGCGCCGGCTCGGTGGCGTTGTACTGCGAGATGGCGCCGCAGATGGTGGCGCGGCCGTGCAGCCTGAGGGCGCCGATGGCCGCCTCCAGGTGCTCGCCGCCGACGTTGTCGAAGTAGACGTCGATGCCGTCGGGCGCGGCCTTGGCGAGCTGCTCGGCGACCGGGCCGTTCTTGTAGTTGAAGGCGGCGTCGAAGCCGTACTCCTCGACGAGGCGGCGCACCTTCTCGTCCGAGCCGGCGCTGCCGATGACCCGTGAGGCGCCCTTGAGCTTGGCGATCTGCCCGACCTGGCTGCCGACGGCGCCGGCCGCGCCGGAGACGAAGACGGCGTCGCCCTCCTTGAAGGAGGCGACCTCCAGCAGGCCCGCGTAGGCGGTCATGCCCGGCATGCCGAGCGCGCCGAGGTAGGCGGAGAGGGGGACGTCGCCGGCGTCGGCCTTGACGGCGTACTTGGCGTCGAGGACGGCGTGCTCGCGCCAGCCGAGGTCGTGCAGGACGTGGTCGCCGACGGCGAAGCCCTCGGCGCGGGAGGCGACGACCTCGCCGACGGCCCCGCCGGTCATCGGCTTGTCCAGCGCGAAGGGCTCGACGTACGTCTTCCGGCCGCTCATCCGGCCGCGCATGTACGGGTCCACCGACAGGTGCAGGTTGCGGACGGCGATCTGGCCCTCGGCGGGCTCGGCGAGCGGGGTCTCGCGGAGGGCGAAGTCGGCGGCGGTGGGGGTGCCCTGGGGGTAGGAGACGAGGTGCCAGGCGCGGGTGGTGGTCGGGAGCTGGGCGGACATCGGTGGGCCTCCTGCGTTGTTTCAGGTGATGCCATGTTGCTTCAGGTAGTGAAACAATAGTTCACCTAGATATTTTAGGTTGTCAAGCAAATGGGTACTCTTCCCGTATGGCCCCGCCGACATCCCGCCCCGACCCAGTGACCGTCGAGGTGGTCGAACTCATCGCGACCGTCGTCACGCGCTACCACGAGGAGTACGACGAGGCGGCCGGCCGGCACGCCCTCACCGGCGCCCAGGCCCGCCTCCTCGCCCTGCTGTCCCGCGAACCCCTGCCCATGCGCCGGATCGCCCGCAAGCTGAAGTGCGAGCCGTCCAACGTCACCGGCATCGTCGACCGGCTCGCCGCCCGCGGCCTCGTCGAGCGCCGGCCCGACCCGGCGGACCGCCGCGTCAAACTGGCCGCCGTCACCGCGGAGGGCCGGGAGACCGCGCGGCAGCTGCGGGAGGAGCTGGACTTCGCCCGGGAGCCGCTGGCCGGGCTCTCCGCGGCCGAGCGGGAGCTGCTGCGCGACCTGCTGCGCCGCGTGGTGGGCGGGATCCCGGACGGCGAGGACGGCCCGGACCCGCACGGGGACCCGCACCGGGACCCGCACTGAGCGATCCCGCCCGGCGCGAGCGCCCTCAGGGCACGATGGACCCCATGACCGCCGACCCCGCGCCGCCCTTCACTCCGCTGGACTTCCAGCTCGTCCTCCTGCGCCGGATGGCCGACCACCAGCCGGGCCTGGTGGAGGAGGCCCTGCGGACGCTGGACACCGGCCGCGCCGCCATGCGCGAGGCCAACCGGCGCTGGCAGGCCATGGTGCGCTCCCCCCGCGGGCGTGGCGCCGGCGCCCGCTACCGCTCCGTCCTCGGGCCGCCGGAGAGCGTCACCGAGCGCCGGATCGGCGACCTCACCGCGGAGGCCGCCATCTGGCCCGTGCCGCTCTGGCCCGACCTGCGGTTCGAGGTGCTCAGCGCGCCCGGCGGCGCCGTCTGGAACGAGTGGCTGGTCCGGGCGCCCGGCGCCGCCTCCCCCGTCCCACGCACCGTCGAGGAGTTGCGGCCCTGGTCGTGCACGGTCGACGAGGTGGCCCGCGCGTTCGCCCCCGCCCGCCCGATGGAGGGCACCGCGCCGACCCGCTGGCAGCTCGCCTTCACCGCCCCCGACGCCTCCGGGGCACGGCGGGAGCACGTGGCCGAGTTCACCTGGGGACTCTTCCAGCGGATGGTGCGCTGACGCCGCCGTCTCGTCCTTTCGGCCGAGGCGGGCGCCCGCGGACCGGCCTTTTAACCGAGGCGGGCCCCCGCCCGGCGTCCGTAGCGTGGGCGCGTCCCCTGCCCCCGTCCCGGACGGCGTCCCATGTTCCCCTCCCACCGCCCCGCCCTGGCCAGGACCGCGCTGCTGCTGGCCGCCCTGGTGCTGCCGGCGGCCCTGTTCGCCGGGCTGACCGGCTGCTCCTGGGGCGGGATCGACGACTCCAAGGCCGTCGGCACCCCGGCCTCCCCCGACGAACCCCAGCGGGTGCGGATCCCCTCCCTCGGCGTGGACAGCCCCCTGATCCGCCTCCGCACCGACCCGCACACCGGCCGGCCGGTGCGGCAGCCGCCGAAGGAGCACAGCGACACCGCGGGCTGGTGCACCGGCAGCGCCCTGCCCGGCCGCCCCGGCACCGCCGTCCTCGTCGGCCACCGGGAGGACGGCGGCGCCGGGGGCGGCGTCTTCCGGAAGCTCGGCAGCCTGCGCGAGGGCGCGGCGGTGGAGATCGAACGCGGCGACGGCAAGACGCTGCGGTTCACGGTGACGGCCGTCCGGACCATGGACCGCGAAGAGGCGTTCGCCACCCGGAAGGAGCACCCCGCCGCCGGCTCCACCGGCCCGGGGGAGCGGGCCCTGCGGCTCGTGACCTGCGTGGGCGACGACCCCGGCCGGGGCTCCGGGCACCGCGTCCTCGTCGTCGACACGGCCCTGCGATCATGACGGCCCGCCGCCGACCATGAGGGCGTGACGCCCCGGCCCCTGCTCGCCGCGCTGCTCGCGCTCACCGTGGTGGGCGGGGTGCTCGACGCCGTCAGCTACCTGGGCCTGGGGCACGTCTTCACGGCCAACATGACGGGCAACGTCGTCATCCTCGGCTTCTCCGCCACGGGCGCGGCCGGCTTCTCGGCCCCCGCGTCGTCGCTGGCCCTGGCCGGGTTCCTGTTCGGGGCGCTGCTCGGCGGCCGGTTCGGTACGGCGATGGCGGGCCGGTCCCGGCGGCTGTGGCTGGGCGGGGCGCTCGCGGCCGAGGCGCTGCTCACCGGCGTCGCGGCGGGGCTGGTGGCCGGCGTCCCGGGCGGAGAGGGCCGCCGCTTCACCGTGATCACCGTGCTCGCCGTGGCGATGGGCGTCCGCGTCGCGACCGTCCGCGCGCTGGCCGTGCCGGACATGATGACGACGATCCTCACCCGCGTCCTCACCGGCATCGCCGCCGACTCCCGGCTCGCCGGGGGCTCCGACACCCGGCTCGGCCGGCGGGTGGGCTCGGTGCTGGCCATGGCCCTCGGCGCGACGGCGGGCGGCTGGCTGCTGCTCCACCACGGCCCGGTGTGGCCGCTGGCCCTCGCGTCCTGCTGCGTGGCACTGCTCGCCGCCGGCTGCCTGGCGGCCGGCACCGGACGGACGCCCGGCACCGGCCCGCGGACCGGCCGGGGCGTCAGGCGAGCTCGGCGGAGAGGGTGATCGTCGTCCCGGCGAGCGCCTGGCTGACCGGGCAGTTCTTCTTGGCGTCCTCGGCCGCCGCGGCGAAGCCGGCCTCGTCCAGGCCGGGCACCTCGCCGCGGACCCAGAGGTGGATGCCGGTGATGCCCTCGCCCGGCTGGAAGGTGACGTCGGCCTTGGTCTCCAGGCGGGTGGGCGGGGTGCCCGCGCCGGTCAGACCGTGCGAGAGCGCCATGCTGAAGCAGCTGGAGTGGGCGGCGGCGATCAGCTCCTCCGGGCTGGTCTTCCCGTTGGCCTGTTCGGCGCGGGACGGCCAGGAGACCGGCTGCGAGCCGATGCCGGAGGAGTCGAAGGTGACGGTGCCGCTGCCCTTGAGCAGCTCGCCCTCCCAGACGGTGTGCGCGGTACGGGTGGTGGCCATGCGGTCCTCCAGGGGGTGACGGAACCGGCCGGGGCGCCGGCCCCGGAACGTGTGCTGAGCGATCGGACGGTACGGCCGTACGGCCATCGGGGCGATACCCCGTCCGATCATCCGGTTCCGTTCCCCGGCCGCCCGGCTCCGACACGCCCGTCCGGCGCCGGTGTGTTCCAGGCCACCAGGGCCGGCCTGTCGTGCTCGGTGCCGATCCGGCTGACGGTCCCGGTGTCCAGCCGGAACAGCGCGCCCGCCGAGGGCGGCAGGCCGAGCCTGCGGGCCGTCAGGACCCGCAGGAAATGGGCGTGCGCGACGAGCACCACGTCCCCGTCGTCCGCCGCCAGCCAGGGCGCGATCCGGGCCAGCACCCGGTCGGCCCGCGCGCCGACCTCGGCGGGCGTCTCCCCCGGGTGCCCGTCCGGGCCGGGGACCACGCCGTCGTCGAAGAGGAACCAGTCCGGACGCTCCTTGTGGATCTCGGCGGTGGTGATCCCCTCGTAGCCGCCGTAGTCCCACTCCCGCAGGTCGGGTTCGACGCGGACGTCCCGCAGGCCGGCCAGTTCCGCGGTGCGCAGCGCGCGGGCGCGCGGGCTGGCCAGGACGTGCGCCACCCGGCGCTCGGCGAGCAGCGGGCGGAGGGCCGCCGCCTGCCGCTCGCCGCGGGCGGTCAGCGGCAGGTCGGTCCAGCTGGTGTGGAGGCCGTCGCGGCTCCACTCGGTCTCACCGTGCCGGACGAGGAGCAGCTCACTCACCGGCGCCGCGCTCCTGCTGGTCCTTCTGCTCCTTGGCCACCGCGGCGCGCACCTCGTCCATGTCGAGCGCGCGGGCCTGCCGGATGACGTCCTCCAGCGCGGCCTCGGGGAGCGCCCCGGGCTGCGCGTAGACGGCGATGTTGTCGCGGACGATCATCAGGGTGGGGATCGAGGTGATCTGGAAGGTCGCGGCGAGCTCGGGCTGGGCCTCGGTGTCCACCTTGGCGAACAGCAGGTCCTCGTGGCGTTCGGCCGCCCGCTCGTAGACGGGGGCGAACTGCCGGCAGGGGCCGCACCAGGCGGCCCAGAAGTCGATCAGGACGAACCCGTGCTCCGAGACCGTCCCGTCGAAGTTCTCCTTGGTGAGCTCCACGGTGCTGCTCATGCGCGTCTACCCGCTTCCCTTCGGTCGGCCCGGTGGCAGGCCCGGTCGGTGATGGGCCCGGAAGCGGCAACCCGGGAGCGGCGCGCCCTATTCCGCAGCCACCGGATGGCCTACAGCCGCCTCCGCGGCGAACCGGTGTGACCGTGGTTACATCGTCGCCGGAGGTGCTTTTATATGACCGGCGACAGCCCACAGAGCGGTGGCAGACCTGACGACGAGCAGGTACGGACGACGACATCACGACGGCGCCTGGTGCTGGCCACCGCCGCGCTGGTCCCCATACTGGCCGCCGCCGGCCCCGCCCGGGCCGGGACCGCCGCGCGGGAGCTGACCACCGACCCCTGCCGGCGCCGCGCGCTGATCCACCCGGCGGCCACCAGCGAGTCGGACTGGGAGGACGTCATCGACGTCCTGGAGCACCGGGGCCGGCTGGCCGGCAACCAGGTCTACCGCATGGGCTTCCTCCGCCACGACCTGAAGGTCTCCTCGTACGGCTACCCCCTCCAGCCGAGCCTGGGCGTCGGCTCCTTCGTCTCCTTCCTCCGCTACGAGGACGGCAAGACGATGATGATGGGCGACATGGCGGTCACCGAGCGGGAGATGCAACGCGTCATCGACATCCTCGACGCGCGCGGCATCACGCAGACCGCGATCCACAAGCACCTGCTGGCCCACGAGCCGGCGGTCTGGTGGATGCACGTCCACGGGATGCACGACGACGCCACGTACCTGGCCGAGGCGCTCCGTTCGGCCCTGCGGGCCACCGGGACCCCGCCCGGCACCGGACTGCCCGTCAAGAAGCAGCTGGACCTGGACACCGCGGGCATCGACCGGGCGCTCGGCGCCCGGGGCGACACCGAGGGCGAGATCTACAAGATCGTCTTCGCCCGCAACGAGACGATCGTCGACCACGACCGGGTGCTGCCCCGGATGACCGGCTCCACCACCGCGATCTCCTTCCAGCCGGTCGGGCAGCGGAAGGCGATCATCAACGGCGACTTCGTGATGACCGCCCACGAGGTCCAGGACGTGGTCAGGGCCCTGCGGCGCGGCGGGATCGACATCGTCTCCATCCACAGCCACATGCTGACCGACGATCCCCGCCTGTTCTTCCTGCACTTCTGGGGCGTCGGCGACGGCGTCCGCCTGGCCCGCGGGCTGCGCGCCGCGGTGGAGCGGACGAACGTCTCGGCGGCGGCGGCGCTGGGCTGACGGCGGTCCCGGGTACGGGAAAGGGCCGCCTCGTCCAGCGGGCGGCCCTGACGCCCGCGGCGTGGCGGGCTAGATCGTTTTTTCGACGGATCGCTCGTGTGGGGCGGGTGGGATCAGAGGCAGCCGGCGCAACGGCGGTCTCCGGTCAGGTGCGAACGTCCCGCTGCTGCACTTCCTTGAGCACGTTCGCCACGGTCACGAAGTCGTTGTCCACATGGAGGACGGTGTGACCGTGATGCACCGCCGTTGCGCACACCAGCAGGTCGATGGCGGCCGCGGACCGGTGCTGCCCGTGCTGCGTGAGTTTGTACTGGGCGGTGTCGACCCAGCGCCAGGCGTTCTTCGGGACGGGTGAGAGCCGGCACAGGGCGTCCAGCTCTTCGGCCAGTTCGTCGCGGTGCACTGGGCCGGTGGCCGAGTACAGGAACTCGACTCTCGTGGGCTCGCAGATGTGGAACACCCCGGCGGCGATGTGCCCTTCCCAGGGGCGCAACGCTCCCGGGGTGCGGAAGAGGTGCCAGAGGGCGGAGGTGTCGAGGAGATAGGTGATCACTCGAAAGCCGCCTGCCGAGCCCGCTTGGCTGCCGCGTGCGCAGCTACTGCCGCCTCGAACTCGCCTTGCTCACCCCGTGCGGCCAGCTTTTCGGCGGCGTCGAGCCTCTTGACGCGGGCCACGTAGTCGCGCAGGGCCGCGTTGACGGTCTCCTTCTTGGTGGATGCGCCCATCAGCCGCATGGCTTCGGCCAGGGCTTCGTCGTCGAGGTCGATCTGGGTTACGGACATGCTGACCACCTCACTCAGCAACCAACTCTATGTATGCATCCAAGATACATCGCCAACATGCCGCTCCGGCCGAACAATCCGCACCGGCCACATCCTGAGATCGCAATTCAGCCACACAAACCACTACATGCGCCCCAGATCGATCAACTAGATCTTGTGCATGCACATACGGGCGACTCGGACGGCGTTCCGTCCCCGCCCCGTCCCCGCCCCGTCCCCGGGGACGACAAAGGGCCGCCACCGACGAGGTGGCGACCCTTCAGAGCGTGAAATCGCAGGCCAGAACGTTTGTTCACTCCTACCGCGAAGTGGGGCGGGTGGGACTCGAACCCACGACCGACGGATTATGAGTCCGCTGCTCTAACCGGCTGAGCTACCGCCCCGTTCACGGCGCGTCGCGCACATCTGTGCGCGCCGTCTGCCGCAGCATAGCCGCTCATACGATCTGTTGCCCCGGTGGGGGCACATCGTGTGACCAGCCTGACCTTGAGGACTTCGGGCGGGGCGCGATGGTTCCCGTCCGGCGGGAAATCCCGGCATGAAAAAAGGACCCCCGCAGGGGTCCTCTTCCCGATGGCTCCTCCGACTGGACTCGAACCAGTAACCTGCCGGTTAACAGCCGGCTGCTCTGCCAATTGAGCTACAGAGGATCGAGCTCCCCCGACTGGACTCGAACCAGTAACCTGCCGGTTAACAGCCGGCTGCTCTGCCAATTGAGCTACAGAGGATCGAGCTCCCCCGACTGGACTCGAACCAGTAACCTGCCGGTTAACAGCCGGCTGCTCTGCCAATTGAGCTACAGAGGATCGAGCTCCCCCGACTGGACTCGAACCAGTAACCTGCCGGTTAACAGCCGGCTGCTCTGCCAATTGAGCTACAGAGGATCGAGCTCCCCCGACTGGACTCGAACCAGTAACCTGCCGGTTAACAGCCGGCTGCTCTGCCAATTGAGCTACAGGGGACTGTGGCGTGCCTCGAATGCGTCTTCGTCCGGTCTCCCGGGCGGCGTGCGCTCGCTGCGAGACATACATTAGCGCAAGCAGGGGGGTGCTCCGCCAATCGGTACTCCCGGAGTGACCTCCGGGTACGCAGGGTAGGCGGCGGACACAGCCCGGCAGGGGCCCGCGAGGCCGCGGGTTCCACGGGATCCGAGGGAAGGATGGGGTGCGATGCGCTACCGGCTGACGTTCCTCGCCGGCGCCGCCACGGGCTACGTGCTCGGCGCGCGGGCGGGCCGCGAGCGGTACGAGGAGCTGCGCAAGGGGGTGCGGCGGATCGCGCAGAATCCGGCCGTGCGCAACACCGCGGAGACGGCGGCGGTGAACGGCAGGTCCCTGGCCGGCCGTGCGCTGGGCAAGGTGGGCGACCGGGTCCCCGGCTCGGTGAAGGAGCGGGTCCGCTCGCTGCGCGAGCAGCGGAGTCCCGACGAGGACGAGTGGGGCACCAGCAACACCTGACCGGATGCGGGCCGGCGGCGGCGGTTTGGCATCATCCTCGGCATGGGCATAGTCGCGGGGCTGGACAGTTCCACCGAGAGCACACGGATCGTCGTCTGCGACGCGGACACGGGGGCCGTGCTCCGGCAGGGGTACGCGCCGCATCCCCCGTCCGCCGCCGAGGGCGATCCCCAGGCGTGGCTGATCTCACTCGGCGAGGCCGCCGCCGGCGGGCTGCTGGAGGGCGTCCAGGCCATCGGCGTCTCGGCGCAGCAGCACGGGCTGCTCACGCTGGACGCCGGCGGCGTCCTCGTCCGCCCGGCGCTGCTGGGCAACGACAAGCGGGCGCAGCCGGCCGCCGCCGACCTGACCGACGCGCTGGGCGGCCGGGCCGCCTGGGCGGAGGCCGTCGGAACGGTGCCGCAGTCCGCCATGTCCGTCGCCAAGCTCCGCTGGCTGGCCAGGAACGAGCCCGAGTCGGCCACCCGCACCGCCATGCTGCTCCAGCCGCACGAGTGGCTGGTGTGGCAGCTGCTGGGCCGGCCGGCGCGCCGGACCACCGACCGGGGGGCCGCCTCGGCCACCGGCTACTGGTCCGCCGCCACCGGCCAGTGGCGCCCCGACCTGGTCGAACTGGCGCTGGGCCACCAGGCGGCGCTCCCCGACGTCCTCGCGCCCGCCGAACCGGCCGGGCACACCCCCGAGGGCCTGCTGATCTCCGCCGGCACCGGCGAGACCATGGCCGCCGCCTTCGGCCTCGGCGTGGGCCCGGGCGACGCGGTGATCTCGCTGGGCGCCTCCGGCTCCGTCTTCGCCGTCCACCACCAGGCGCTGAGCGACCCCTCCGGCACCATCACCTCGTTCGCCGACGCCACCGGCATGCACCTGCCCGTCGTCCACACCCTCAACGCCGTCCGGGTGCTGCGCGGCACGGCCGAGCTGCTGGGCACCGACCTGGCCGGGCTCTCGGAGCGGGCACTGCTCTCGTCCTGGGGCTCGTACGGGCTGGTGCTGCTGCCGTACCTGGAGGGCGAACGCACCCCGCACCTGCCGCACACCGCCGGGACGCTGGCCGGGCTGCGGCGCGAGAGCATGAAGCCCGAGCACCTGGCACGGGCCGCCTTCGAGGGGATGCTGTGCGGGCTCGCGGACGCGCTGGACGTGCTGCGCGGGCGCGGTGTCGTGGTGCGCCGGGTGTTCCTGCTGGGCGCGGCGGCGGAGCTGCCGGCCGTGCAGGCGCTGGCGCCCGCCCTGTTCGGGGCGCAGGTCGTCGTGCCCCAGCCGGCCGACTACGCGGCGCTGGGCGCGGCCCGGCAGGCCGCCTGGGCGCTGGGGGTGCGGAACGGCGTGCTGTCCCCGCAGGAGCCGCCGCGCTGGCCGCAGGGGGCCGGGCAGGCGTTCGATCCGGGTGAGGACCTGCCGTCGGGCCAGGCGGTGCGGCAGCAGTACGCGACGGTGCGCGAGCAGACGCATCCGGGGGCGTTCGGACAGTAGCGCGCGGTATCAGTCCAGGTAGCCGCGCAGCTGGTCGGCGAAGGCGTGGTCCCGGAGCTTGTTGAGGGTCTTGGACTCGATCTGCCGGATCCGCTCCCGGGTGACGCCGAATATCCGGCCGATCTCCTCCAGCGTCCGCGGCCTGCCGTCCACCAGCCCGTAGCGCAGCTGCACCACCTTGCGCTCGCGCTCGCCCAGCGTGGACAGGACCGCCTCCAGGTGCTCGCGCAGCAGGAGGAAGGCCGCGGACTCGACGGGCGAGGCGGCGTCCCCGTCCTCGATGAGGTCGCCGAGCGCGACGTCGTCCTCCTCGCCGACCGGCGCGTGCAGGGACACCGGCTCCTGGGCCAGCCGCAGCACCTCGCTGACCCGCTCCTCGGAGAGGTCGAGGTAGACGGCGACCTCCTCGGCCGTCGGCTCGCTGCCGCGCTCCTGGAGCATGCGGCGCTGCACCCGGACGACGCGGTTGATCAGCTCGACGACGTGCACCGGGACGCGGATCGTCCGCGCCTGGTCGGCCAGGGCCCGGGACATGGCCTGGCGGATCCACCACGTCGCGTACGTCGAGAACTTGTAGCCCCGCGCGTAGTCGAACTTCTCGACCGCCCTGATGAGGCCGAGGTTGCCCTCCTGGACGAGGTCGAGCATGGTCAGGCCGCGTCCGATGTAGCGCTTGGCGACGGAGACGACCAGGCGCAGGTTGGCCTCGATGAGGCGGCGCTTGGCCATCCGGCCCAGGACCACGAGCCGGTCGAGGTCGAGCGCCAGGCAGGTGTCCAGGTCGGGGTCGTTCGACAGCTTCTCCTCGGCGAACAGCCCGGCCTCCACCCGGCGGGCCAGCTCCACCTCCTCGGCCGCGGTGAGCAGCGGGATGCGGCCGATCTCGCGGAGGTACTGGCGGAAGAGGTCCGAGGAGGGGCCGCCCGACTCGGCTGCGCGCCGGTCGCGGTCGCGGTCGCGGTCCGGCACCGGCTCGGGGCCCGGCCCCGGCTCGTCGGCCAGGCTCTCGGGTGGTGGTGGTCCGGGCTGCCGCGGAACGGCCCCTACGGGGTCGGCCAGGGCCTCGGGGAGGGTAGGGGTCCGGGTCTGCACGGGGGCGACCTCCAGGGTGATCGCTGCTCTGGGCAGAGGCTCGGCGCGGCGGCGGCACCGCCCACCAGTGTGGGGCACGACGTGGCTCCGCCACGAGGGTCGTGCGGCCACTTTCTGTGGTCGGAGGGTGACCCTGCGGGGGCTGTGCCCCGGTCCCGCCCCTTCGCCGATTCCTGGGGGCAAGCCCCCAGCCCCCCGAAACCGCGCTCCGCGCGGTTGTCCTCAATCGCCGGACGGGCTGAATCAGCCCGTCCGGCGATTGAGGACAGCGCCCGATGGGCGCTTTGGGGGCGCGGGGGCTTGCCCCCGCAAGAAACGGTGAAAGGGCGGGACCGGGGCGAAACCCCGCCCGTCAGGGCTAAAGCGCCGCAGCCCCCCGCTCCTGCAGCGCCTTCCCGTACTGCTGGAGCACCCACAACTCGTTCTGCACCGCGGCGAGATGATCCGGCGCCGACTGCGCGCCGAGCCGCACCAGACTCCCCTGAACCTCCCGCACCCGCCGCTCCACGGCCCGCAGCCGCACCTGCACCAGCTGCTGCCCGGCATAGATCTCGTCCACCGTCTTGGCGTGGATCGACTCGACGGCGAGCTCGGTGATCATGGAGCGGACGGTGTCGTCGGGAGCGGCGTCCCGCACACGAGTGAGGTAGTCGCCGTCGGCCAGAGCGACGCCCCCGGCCGTCTCGATCGCCCGGCGGACCACCGCGTACGGCGGAGCGGTGAACTCGTCCTCGCCGTAGGCGTCGAAGGCGGGGGCGACCAGGTCCGGCCGCTGGAGGGCGAGCTTGAGGAGCTCGCGCTCCGTGCGGTGGGCGGGGCTGCGGAGGTTGAGGGCGGGCCCGCGGGATGCCGGGGGCGCGGCCGGCCCGGCGGCGGGAGCCGGGGCCGCCGCGCGAGCGGCAGGGCGGGAGCGCCCGTCGCCGCGCGCCTCCCGCTCACGAGCCCACCGCGCGAGCTGCCCCACCCTCAGCACGACGAACTGCGTGTCGAGAATCCCCAGCAGCCCGGCCAGCCGCACGGCGTACTGGTGGCGGATGGAGCTGTCCTTGATCCCCGCGACGATGGGGGCGGCTTCCTCCAGGGCCGCCGCCTGCCCCTCGGGGGCGTCCACGTCGTGCCGGGCGACGACGGAGCGGAGGGCGAACTCGAAGAGCGGCGTGCTCTCCTCGATCAGCTGCCGCACCGCGTCGTCGCCCTTGTCGAGCCGGAGCTCGCAGGGGTCCATCCCGCCGGGGGTGACCGCGATGTTGGTGTGGGCGGCGAACTTCTGGTCGTCCTCGAAGGCGCGCAGGGCGGCCCGCTGCCCGGCCGCGTCGCCGTCGAAAGTGAAGATCACCTTGGCCCGCGAGTTGTCCATCAGCAGCCGGCGGAGGATCTTGACGTGCTCGCCGGCGAAGGCGGTGCCGCAGGTGGCGATGGCGGTGGTGACGCCGGCCAGGTGGCAGGCCATCACGTCGGTGTAGCCCTCGACGACGACCGCGCGGTTGCCCTTGGCGATGTCCTTCTTGGCGAGGTCGATGCCGTAGAGGACGTGGGACTTGCGGTAGATCGGCGTCTCGGGGGTGTTGAGGTACTTGGGGCCGTTGTCGTCGTCGCGGAGCTTGCGCGCGCCGAAGCCGACGACGTCGCCGGTGATGTCCCGGATGGGCCACATCAGGCGGCCGCGGAAGCGGTCGATGGGCCCGCGCCGGCCGTCCTGGGAGAGGCCGGAGAGGATCAGCTCCTTGTCGGTGAAGCCGCGGCCGCGCAGGAACCGGGTGAGGTGGTCCCAGCCGGCCGGGCTGTAGCCGACGCCGAAGTGCCGGGCGGCGGCCTGGTCGAAGCCGCGGCCGGCCAGGAAGGCCCGGCCGATCTCGGCCTCGGCGCCGTCCAGCTGCTCGGCGTAGAACTGCGCCGCGACCTTGTGCGCCTCGACCAGCCGGGTGCGCTCGCCCTGCTGGCGGCCGGGCGTGTAGCCGCCCTCCTCGTAGCGCAGGGTGATGCCGGCCTGGGCGGCGAGCCGCTCGATGGTCTCGGTGAACGACAGGTGGTCGATCTTCATCACGAAGTCGACCGTGTCCCCGCCCTCCTGGCAGCCGAAGCAGTGGTACAGCCCCTTGGCCGGGCTGACGTGGAAGGACGGGGACTTCTCGTCGTGGAACGGGCAGAGGCCCTTGAGGTTGCCGCCGCCGGCGTTGCGCAGCTGGAGGTATTCGGACACGACGGCGTCGATCGGGACGGCGTCCCGGACCGCCTTCACATCGTCATCGTTGATCCTGCCTGCCACGCGTGAAGTCTACTGGCGGCCGCCGACACGCCGGCCCGCGGTCCGGAGGATCAGGGGAATCTCAGGGGAGCAGCCCGTCCAGCGGGACCCCTGGGTCGGCCAGCGCCTCGGGATCCGGGCGCGCGCCGGCCCGGATGAGCCGCTGGACGGACTCCGTGACGTCCCACACGTTGACGTTCATCCCCGCCAGCACCCGGCCCTCCCGCAGCCAGAAGGCGATGAACTCGCGCTTCCCGACGTCCCCCCGGCACACCACCTGGTCGTAGGAGCCGGGCGGCGCGTAGCCGGAGTACTCCATGCCGACGTCGTACTGGTCGGAGAAGAAGTAGGGGACCCGGTCGTAGACGACCTCCTTGCCCAGCATGGCGCGGGCCGCCGCCGGGCCGCTGTGCAGGGCGTTGGCCCAGTGCTCGACGCGGAGCCGGCCGGCGGCGTCCGGCCGCTCGACCGCGGCGACGTCGCCGGCGGCGAAGACGTCCGGGTCGGAGGTGCGCAGGGACGCGTCGACGGCGACACCGCCGCCGTCCTCGCGGTCGACGAGGGCGAGCCCGGCGGCCTCGGCGAGGGCGGTGCGCGGGGCCGCGCCGATGGCGGCGAGGACGCTGTGCGCGGGGTGCTCCTCGCCGTCGTCGGTGCGCACGGCGAGCACCATGCCGTCCTGGCCGGTGATCTCGGTGAGGCGGGCGCCGAAGTGGAAGCGGACGCCGTGCTCGGCGTGCAGGTCGGTGAAGACCTGCCCGAGCTCGGGGCCGAGGACCCGGTGCAGCGGGGTGGGGTCGGGCTCGACGACGGTCACCTCGGCGCCGTAGCCGCGGGCGGCGGCGGCCACCTCCAGGCCGATCCAGCCGGCGCCGGCGATGACGAGGTGGCCGTTGTCCCGGCCGAGGGAGGCCAGGACGCCGCGCAGCCGCTCGGCGTGGGCGAGGCGGCGCAGGTGGTGGACGCCGGCCAGGCCGGTGCCGGGGATGTCGAGGCGGCGCGGTTCGGCGCCGGTGGCGAGCAGCAGCCGGTCGTAGTGGACGCACGTGCCGTCGCCCAGCCGGACCGTGCGGGCGGCGCGGTCGAGGTGGACGGCGGGCAGGCCGAGGTGGAGCTCGACGTCGGCCTGGGCGTACCAGGCGGGCTCGTGGACGAAGACGCTGTCCCGCTCGTCCTTGCCCATGAGGTACCCCTTGGAGAGCGGCGGGCGCTCGTAGGGGTGGTCGCGTTCGTCGCTGATGAGGATCACCCGCCCGGTGAATCCCTCCGTGCGGAGGGTCTCGGCCGCCTTGGCGCCGGCGAGTCCCCCTCCGACGATGACGAACGTCTGGTTCGCGTCCACCACTTGCTGCCTCCTCGCTCGATGTGCTTCGAGTCCCCGGTGCGTTCGCCGGAACGGCCAGTGCGAGCGTCCCGCACGCGGCGGGCCGCCGGAAGAGGGCCGCGCCGGGGACCGTCCGCGGCCCGGGCCCTTCGCTTCCCTCTTCCGATCAGCCGACGGACGGCGGGCGGCCTCCGGTGAGCCGGGCGTGCAGGGTGCGCGCGGAGGCGTCGGTGAGGGCGGCGATCTGGTCGACGACGGCGCGCAGCCGGCCCGAGTCGTCGGCCGCGGCGGTGTACAGGGTCCGGAACTGCGGGTCGAGGCCGTCGGGCGCGCGGGCGACGAGCGCCTCGGCCAGCTCGGCGAGGACGACGCGCTGGTCGGCGCGGAGCTTCTCCTGGTCCTCGCGCTGGATGACGTACCGGTCGGCGACGGCCTTGAGGACGGCGCACTCCAGCCGGGTGCCGTGCGGGACGACGAGGCCGGCGCGGTGCCGGGTGAGCCGGCCGGGGCCCCACGCCTCCCGGGTGGCGGTCTCGGCGGCGAGGCAGAACCGGCCGATGAGCTGGCTGGTGGCGTCCTTCAGGCGGGCCTGGGAGACGGCCGAGCCGTCGTAGCCGTGCGGCCACCACTCCTGGTCGAGCAGCCGGTCGAGGGCCTCGGCCAGCTCCTCGGGGTCCGCGCCGGGGGCGTAGCGGCGGGCGGCGACGGCGAAGATCTCGCGCCGTTCGGGTTCGGCGGCGAGGACGTTGGGGTCGAGGTGGCCGGCGTGCAGGCCGTCCTCGACGTCGTGGACGGAGTAGGCGACGTCGTCGGCCCAGTCCATGACCTGGGCCTCGAAGCTCCTGCGGTGCGGGGGCGCGCCCTGCCGCAGCCAGTGGAAGACCGGCAGGTCGTCGGGGTAGACGCCGAACTTGGCCGAGTCCGGGTCGGTGGGGTGGCCGGCGCGCGGCCAGGGGTACTTGGTGGCGGCGTCGAGCGCGGCGCGGGTGAGGTTGAGGCCGACGCTGGCGGGCTCGCCGGTCTCGGGGTCGGTGACGAAGCGCTTGGGCTCCAGCCGGGTCAGCAGCCGCAGGGACTGGGCGTTGCCCTCGAAACCGCCGCAGGACGCGGCGACTTCGTCGAGCGCCTGTTCGCCGTTGTGCCCGAACGGCGGGTGGCCGAGGTCGTGCGCGAGGCAGGCGGTCTCGACGAGGTCGGGGTCGCAGCCGAGGGCGGCGCCGAGCTCCCGGCCGACCTGGGCGCACTCCAGGGAGTGGGTGAGCCGGGTGCGCGGGCTGGCGTCCCACACCTGGCCGCTGGCACCGGGGGTGACGACCTGTGTCTTCCCGGCGAGCCGGCGCAGCGCGGCGGAGTGCAGGACGCGGGCGCGGTCGCGCTGGAAGGCGGTGCGGCCGGGCCGCTTGTCGGGCTCGGGGGCCCAGCGCTCCAGGTCCGGGGCGTCGTATCCGTCGAGGGCGGGCGCTTCCCCGCGGGTGGTCGCTGCTGAGCCGTTCATACCCCCGACGGTAGTCCCCGGGTCGGACAAGGGCATGGGGTCCCTCGGCCCGTTCGCGTCGGTCCGGCCGGCCCGGCCCCGGCGGTTTCCCGGCGATCGCGGGGAACCGCGCGGCCCCGCCCCGCGTTCTTTCCGTCCGGAAAGGGGGAGGCGAACATGCGTCTGAAAATCCGGCCGCTGAACATCCGGCCGCTCCGTTGGCTGCCCGCCACCCGCAAGGGCCGGCGCCGGACCGTCCAGGCGGTGATGGCGGCCTGCGTGCTGGCGCTGCTGCCCGTGACCTGGGTGCACGCCGCCGCCGAGGCCCGGCTGCGGCAGGTCGCGGACGTGCCGCCGGCGCCGGTGGCCATCGTCTTCGGCGCCGGCCTGTGGCAGGGCGAGCCCTCCCCCTACCTGGCGCACCGGCTCGACACCGCGGTCGACCTCTACCGGGCGGGCAAGGTCCGCGTCGTGCTGGTCACCGGCGACAACGGCCGCCGGCAGTACAACGAGCCGGACGCCATGCGCGCCTACCTCCACGCGCACGGCGTCCCGGACGACCGGGTCGTCGCCGACTACGCCGGCTTCGACACCTGGGACTCCTGCACCCGCGCCCGCCGCGTCTTCGGGGTGCGCAAGGCGGTGCTGGTCACCCAGGACTTCCACATCCGCCGGGCGGTGGCGCTGTGCGACGCGGCCGGGATCGACGCGTACGGCGTGCCGGTGGAGGCGAAGCGCGACCGCACCTGGTACGCGGCGGGCGCCCGGGAGATCGTGGCGGCCGGGAAGGCGGCGGTGGAGGCCGCCGTGCGGCCCGGGCCGAGGTTCCTGGGCCCGCGCGAGCCGGGGGTGGACCGGGCGCTGGCGGCCGCGGAGCGCTGAACCCCTTTGAGCTACCGCTTGGGCTCGCGGTTGTTTATGGCGTCGACGTACAGCCGGAAGATCTCGTCGTCGTTCAGGGGGCTGTACGACACCTGCGACGAGCGGTCGCCGTCCGGGCCGCCGCCGTTGAGCCCGCCCAGGACGCCCACCAGGTCGCCGGTGCGCGTCCGCTCGTTGAAGTGCACCAGCCAGGGGCTGCCCGAAGTGCCGGAGAAGAAGCCCTCGCAGCGCATCTTCAGCTGGTTGTGGTGCTCCAGCTTGCCGGTGAGGGCGGTGCAGCGGATGGCCTCGTCGGCGGGGTCGTCGTCGGCGCTGGGGTAGCCGATGACGGTCACCCGGTTGACGTAGCCGGGGGTGCGGGCCAGCCGGTTGGCGCCGGTGACCTGCTCGATCTGACGGCCTTTCGCGTCGGGCCGGACGGTGGCGAAGGCGAAGTCGTAGTCGGATCCCTCGCCGGTGTCGGTGCGTCTGGGGTCGGTGAAGGTGCGGTCCACTCTCCACACGCCGTACGGCTGCTCCTTGGCGCCGGCCTGATAGTCCGGCACGAACGCGGCGTCCTCGCCGATCGAACAGTGCCCGGCCGTCACCAGCAGGTTCCCCTTGGGGCTGTGCACGACGCTGGCCGTGCAGTGATGGCTCTTCATGTCCTCGCCGGTGTAGAAGAGGACGCCTACCGAGGGCACGCCGCCGAAGTGCCGCGCGTTGCCCGTGATGCGCTGCGCCTCGCCGCGGGCGTCGCCGTCCCCCGCGTCGTCCGTGACCGCGGCGGCGGAGGGCGCGGTCAGGTCGGAGCTCCAGAACCGCTTCGCCTGCTCGCTGGTCCAGCTGCGGTCCTTCCCGTGGCCGCCGGCCTGCGGGACGGCCGCCGCCAGGACGACGACATAGAGCCCCGCCAGCGTGGCCCGGCCCCATCGGGCCCGGCTCCACCGGGGAAAACGCACAGGCACCCCCACCACGTTCGGAAGGTCGTTCACAGGCTAACCGCATCGTCCGGCACGGGCGGCGCACCGGACGGTTTTCCGTACCGTCGGACGACCGACGATCCGGTGTATGACCAGCGTACGAATGATCGTCAACCATCCACCACATCCGGTACGGGAAGTCTCGTCCCGCCTGCCCCGATCACACGAACGGCGTCCGCCCTGCGTGCCCCATCGGTCGTACCCGTCCTACGCGGCACACCGGCCGTACCCGTCCTACGCGGCCTACGCGGCCTACGCGGCCTACGCGGCCTACGCGGCCTACGCGGCCCACTGGTCGTAGCCGAGCTTGCAGAGCAGCCCCAGCACCACCACGACCAGCACCCCGCGGACGAAACCGCTCCCCCGCTTGAGCGCCATCCGGGCGCCCAGCGTCCCGCCCGCCAGGTTGAAGACGGCCATGGGCAGGGCCAGCCACCAGAGCACCGCGCCCTGGAGCGAGAAGGTGACCAGGGCACCGACGTTGGTGCAGACGTTCACGATCTTGGCGGTGCCGGAGGCGGCCACCAGGTCCATGTGGAGGATCCCGGCCAGCGCGAGGACGAGGAAGGTGCCGGTCCCGGGGCCGATCAGGCCGTCGTAGAAGCCGATGCCCAGACCGGCGACGAGGATCGCCGTCCACACCCGCCGCCGGCTCACCGGGCCGGAGGCCGCGGTGGCGGCGCCGAAGCCCGGGCGGAGCAGGACGAAGGCGAGCACCACGACCAGGATCACCATGATCAGCGGCCGGAGGACCGCGCTGTCGATGCCGGCGGCGAAAACCGCCCCGGCCAGCGAGCCGCCGAGCGCGGCGAGACCGGTCCGGAAGGCGGTGCGCAGGTCGAGGGGGGCCCGACGGGCGTAGGAGACCGCGGCGGCGGCGGTGCCCCAGATGGCCACGGCCTTGTTGGTGCCGAGCACGTGCGCGGGGGCGGCGTGCGGCAGGCCGACCAGCAGGGCGGGGAGTTGGAGGAGGCCGCCGCCGCCCACGACGGCGTCGATCCAGCCGGCGGCGGCCGCGGCGAGACAGAGCAGAAGCAGTGTGGTCAGGGATATGTCGTGGGTCACCTCGGGATCGTACGGGGCAGGGGACGCCCCAACTCCGTTTCACCGGCGGCTTCCTGCCGCGCACCCCGCCCCGGCTAGGCTGTCCGCGGCAGGTGCCGGTGACCCCTGATGTGCCTGGTGAGGCAGGGCGGAGGAGCACGTGACGAACGGCTGGACGCTGGACGACATGCCCGAACAGAAGGGCCGGACGGCGGTGGTGACCGGTGCCAACAGCGGCATCGGCTACGTCACCTCGCGGGAACTGGCCCGGCGCGGCGCGCGGGTGGTGCTGGCCTGCCGGGACGCGACGCGCGGCAGGGCCGCCGAGGACCTGCTGCGACGGCAGGTGCCCGGCGCGGACGTCCGCCTGGCCCGGCTCGACCTGGCCGACCTGGAGTCCATACGGTCCTTCGCCGCGGAACTGCCCGAGGAGCGGCTGGACCTGCTGGTGAACAACGCCGGGGTGATGGCCCTGCCGCGACGGCGCACGGCCGACGGCTTCGAGGCCCAGTTCGGCACCAACCACCTGGGGCACTTCGCCCTGACCGGGCTGCTGCTGCCGCGGATGCGGGACGCGGGGTACGGGGCTCGGGTGGTCACCGTGTCCAGCGGGATGCACTTCGCGGGCACGGTCGACCCGCGCGACCCGCAGATGGACCGCGGCTACCGCCGGTGGACCGCCTACGCCCGCTCCAAGAGCGCCAACCTCCTCTTCGTCCACGAACTCGCCCGCCGCCTCGCCGCCGACGGCTCCCCCCTGGTCGCCGCGGCGGCCCACCCCGGCTTCGCTGCCACCGGCCTCCAGACCGCCGGCGTCCGGATGGAGGGCCGGCGGCGCGCCGAGCGCGTCGTCGCGGCGGCCACCCGCCTGATCGCGACGAGCGCGGAGGCGGGTGCTCTCCCGACTCTTTACGCCGCGACTGCTCCCGACGTCCGCCAGGACGACTTCATCGGGCCTGGCGGACCGCTGATGCGGGGCGCTCCCGCGCGGTCGCCGCGTGCTCCCTGGGCCCGGGACGATCGGGCGGCGGAGGGGTTGTGGCGGATGTCGGAGCGGCTGACGGGGGTGCGGTGGGGGTGGCCGGCGGGGGTTTGAGCCCCGGTCCCGCCCCTTCGCCGATTCCTGGGGGCGAGCCCCCAGACCCCCCGAAACCGCGCTCCGCGCGGTTGTCCTCAAACGCCGGACGGGCTGAAGTGCGCGCCCAGGCCCCATCCAGCCCGTCCGGCGTTTGAGGACGAGCGGCGAAGCCGCGACAAGCGGGGTCTGGGGCGCAGCCCCAGGAATCGGCGAAGGGGCGGGACCGGGGCACAGCCCGCCGCAGGCGCGACCTCAGCCCACCCGGAACCGCAATCGACAGATCACCGCATCCGTATCCCGCCGCACCGCATGCGCCACCACCGCCCCCCGCTGATTCTGCAGCAACCGCTGCCACAGCCGAGCAGGCTCGACCTCCGGAATGAGAACGGTGACCCGGTTCTCGGGATGGCGACCACTGATCTCCTGGACGTAGTCGACGATGGGACGCCCCAACGTCCGTGCAGGAGCCGGAAGTTCGACGAGATCGACCCCCGGATTCCAGAGCTCCCAGTCCCGCCGCAACGACTCCGCCGCCCGCCGCCCCTCCGCGTCGGGCTGGGCGACGGTGACGGCGACGACCTCGTCGCCGAGGGAGACGGCGGCGGTCAGCGCCTTGCTGGTCAGCCGGGACAGAGAGGAGACCGGCACGACGACCACGGAGTGGCAGCGGCGGGGCGGCTCCGGCACCCGCCCGAGCTCCAGCCGGCCGCCGATCCGGCTGTAAGCACGATGAACGGCCTCGAAGGCCAGCACCATCAGCGGAAGAGCGAGGACGATGAGCCAGGCACCCTCCGCGAACTTCGTCGCCGTGACGACCACCGCCGACACTCCGGTGAGCAGCGCACCGAAGCCGTTCAGCAGCGCCTTGCCCCGCCACCCGGACGCGCCCTCCCGACACCAGTGCCGCACCATCCCGACCTGGCAGATGGTGAACCCGACGAACACCCCGATCGCGAAGAGCGGCACCAGCGTGTTGACGTCACCGCCGGAGCAGACGAGCAGCAGTGCCGAGACGGCGGCCAGCGCGAGGACGCCGTGCCGGTGCACCTGGCGGTCGGCCTTGAGGGCGAAGACGTGGGGGAGGTAGTTGTCCCGGGCGAGCAGGCTCATCAGGACGGGAAGCCCGCCGAAGGAGGTGTTGGCGGCCAGCGCCAGCAGCACGACGGTCGCGAACTGCACGACGTAGAAGGCCCAGTTGTGGCCGAGCGAGGCGTCCGCCAGCTGTGCCAGGACGGTGACGCCCTCCACCGGCTGGAGGTGGAAGCGGCCGATGAGCACGGAGAGGCCGATGAGCATGGCGCCCAGCAGCGCGCCGAGGGCCACCTCCGTGCGCTGGGCGCGGCGGGCGCGCGGGGCGCGGAAGGCGGGGACGGCGTTGGCCACGGCCTCGACGCCGGTGAGGGCGGAGCAGCCGGCGGCGAACGCCTTGAGCAGCAGCAGGGCGCCGACCGAGGTCGCGTCGGAGCTCAGCGCGGACGCGTGCCCGGCGGCGGCCTCGGTGCTCGCGGGCGCGTCCCGGAACAGTCCGACGACGATCATGGTGAGGATCGAGCCGACGAACACGGCGGTCGGGACGACGAACGCCTTCGCCGACTCGGCGATGCCCCGCAGGTTCACCCCGGTGACCAGCGCCAGCACGCCGAGGCAGATCCACAGCCGGTCGGCGTGGAGGGCGGGGAAGGCGGAAGTGAGGGCGGCGACGCCGGCGGTGACGGAGACCGCCACGTTCAGGACGTAGTCCAGGACCAGTGAGGCGGCCGTGACGAGGGAGGTGCGACGGCCGAGGTGGCGCTTGGCCACCGCGTAGGAGCCGCCGCCGTCCGGGAAGGCGGCGATGACCTGCCGGTAGGAGGCGACGAGCACGGCGAGCAGGGCCGCGATGGCGAGGGTGACGGGCAGGGTGCAGCCGAGACCGTGGGCGCCGGCCGCGGCCAGCACGAGGACGATCGACTCGGGGCCGTACGCGACGGAGGCCATCGCGTCGAGCGACAGCGCGGCCAGGCCCTGGACGGCCGTGAGCCGGTGCCGTTCCTCTCCCGCCGGCTCGGGCACGGTATCCGGCGGTTCCTCGCCGGTCCCGTCGAGCCGTTCTTCCGTGTGGGCCGGCGTGGACATCTCTGTTCGTACCTCCGTGACGTGGGAGGCTCAGCCTGCGCCGGAGGCGACCGGAAGGCGCTGCTTCTTGGCGGCCTCTTGTCGCCTCCCGTTGCCATCTTGGCGCTTCTTTAACGGATGTTGACCGAAGGGATGTCAAGAGGGCGTCAGGGGACCGTCAGGTTCGGACACGTTTCCGTCAGCTTGGCGTCAACGGGCGCGGGATCACCGCGCGGACGGCCCTAACCTCGCGCCATGGGACGGCGACCGACCGTAAGGACGCGCAGACACGGGCCCCGCTCCGGGCCCCCCGCCACCACGGCCACCGACGGCGTACTCGCCCGGGACCGCGGCTGGCGGCGCGAGGCCCGCGAGGCGTGGTGCTGGGGAACGGCGCTCGGCGCCCTCCTCACCCTCGTCGACCTGTTGCGCGGCGAACTCGACGCGGTACGGACCTGCTGCTGGATCGCGCTCGGCTCGACTCTCGTCGCGGTCCTGCGACCGCCCCGCGTCACCGCCGGCGACGGCTGGCTCGCCTCCCGCGGCCTGCTCCGCGAACGGCGCGTACGGACCGATCTCCTCACCCGCGTCCGGCAGTTGGACGGCGTCGCACCCCGGCTCGTCCTCCGGGACGTGGGCGGGGGGCGGGTGGAGCTCGACCCGCGCGTACTGCGGGCGAATCCGCTGCTGTGGCACGAGGTGGAGCGGGGGGCCCGGAGGGCCTTGGAGCGGGGGTTGCTTCGGGAGGGCGCTCCCGTGCTTGCGGCTCTGGCGAGCCGGATCGACGGGGAGGGGGCGCGGGAGGTCCTGCGGGCGTCGGGGCTGGAGTGAGGGTGCCCCGGTCCCTGCCCCAGAGGGGGCACCCCCATTTCACCGTTTCTTGCGGGGGCAAGCCCCCGCCCCCCCGGCCGGGCAATTCAGCCCGTCCGGCGCTTGAGGACGAGCGGCGAAGCCGCGATAAGCGGGGTCTGGGGCGCAGCCCCAGGAATCGGCGAAGGGGAGGGACTGGGGCACCCCACCCGAAGCGGCTACCGCCGCTTCAACCGCCCCCGCACCCCCTTCAGCAACTCCACCCGCCCAGTCCGAATCACCAGCACATCCCGCCCCTCAACCACCTTCGCGTACCAAGGCAACCCGAACCGCTGCCACTTCGCGGCAGCAAGCCGCGCCCGCGGCGGCACAGGAACGGTCCACTCCCCGGCCCCGGCCGAGAGCCGCAGCTCGAAGCGCCACTCCCCCGGCGCGGCGGCGCAGTCGTACCGCACGGAGAAAGCGCCGTCCGATTCCGGCACGACAGGCGCCGAGCGCACGGCGCCGGTCGACACCTCGGTGGCCCGCAACACCAAAGCGCCGGAAGGCCAGCCGGAAAGAGTGCAACGGCCGGTCACGGACAGGGTGGCCGGGCCCTCCGAGGCCCAGTCCGCCCCCTCCACACCCAAGTGCGGCAGCACACGATGCCGCGTCTCCCCCACATCAAGCGAGAGGTTCCGGTACGGCTTCGTGGTGAACAGAGCGGCCGCCGTCCCCTCCCCCGTCACCACCGTCACCGTCTCGTCGGTCACGGACGACGCGCGGCGGCTCCCGAGCCGCGCCTCCTTGGTGACGCCCCGGGCGTCGACCGCGAGGGTGAAGTCCCACAGGCCCGGGCCCAGCGGCGCCCCGCCGGCCGCCGTGGCGAGGTCCACGGTCACGTCGAAGCCCGCATCCGGGTAGCGGAACTGCCCGCCGTCCTCGTCCGCGCCCAAGTCCGGCGTGGGAACGCGCCGCACGGGAAGCCGGTGCTCGACGGAACCGCCCCGCTTGCGCAGCAGCAGCTCGACGTCCGCCTCGCCGGATATTCGGTGCACGTACGCGTGCCCGGCCAGCCGCAGCGAACCGCCGTCCAGCTCGGCGGTCTCCAGGAAGTGGCGGACGCGCAGCTCGGACGTGATGTCGTAGCAGTCGTCGGGGATGTTGAGCGTGGAGTCGCGGAAGTAGGGGTACTCCGCGTACGCGCGCCCGTCCTCGGTGACGATGTCGGGCCCCTGGGCGGCGGAGGCGGCCAGGGTGGTGATGCCGTAGCTGGCGGCGCCCCGGTCCAGCTCCCAGCGGACCACGGTGAGGAGCTCGTCGAGCAGCCCCTCCCGGATGAGGTGGCAGCGCAGCCGGACCATGGCGGGCAGCCGGGCGGCCAGGCCCTCGTGGTAGTACGGCTCGATGAGCTCGCCCAGTTCCTTGAGGAGCTTGTCCTGGGTGTCGCGGTAGGGCTCGCGGCACAGCTGGAGGACGGCGTCGCGCAGCTCTACCGCGAAGTGACGGTGCATCAGGACGTCACGCTGGTCGCCCGGTTCGGTGTGCCGGGCGACCAGTTCGGTCATCATCCGGAACAGGTCCATGCGCATCCGGGTGCCGTGCGGCTGCGCGGTGATGTTGTTGCCGTCCTCGCGGGCCACCCAGTACAGGCAGTCGTAGTCGGCGACGACGGAGATCGCGGCGGCCTCCAGGTAGGCGGTCGCGGTGAACGGCTGGTCCTCGCCGATCGACAGGCCGGTCTCGAACCGCAGCCCGAGCCGGTCGATGAGCGCGCGCCGGAACAGCTTCATCGGGTTGAGCGTCCAGTAGACGCGGGACGAGAACACGTCGGTCTTCGGCTGGTTCCGGCCGAACATGGACGAGGGCGCCCGGCGCCCGCCCTCGCCGACGATCCGGCCGAGGACGACGTCGGAGCCGTTCTTGTCGGCGGCGGCGACCATGCGCTCCAGGGCCTCGGGCCCGAGGTGGTCGTCGGCGTCCAGGAAGAAGACGTGCCGGCCGGTGGCCCGGTCCAGGCCGAGGTTGCGCGGGCCGGCGGGGCCGCCCGAGTTCTCCTGGTGGATCACGCGCATGCAGGGCGCCCCGGCCGCGAGCCGGTCCAGCTCGGCGGCGGTGCCGTCGGTGGAGCCGTCGTTCACGACGATCAGCTCGATCCGGTCGGCCCCGAGGGTCTGGTCGAGCACGGACGTGACACTGCGGGTCACGTACGGCATGGCGTTGTACGAGGCGATGATGACCGTGACGTCCGGGCCGGGCATGGGTGCGCGCTCCGTTCCTGCGGTCGGGGCGTGGCTCCCGGCCGGGGGTGGGCTGGTCGGTGCCGGCCGGGTCCCCGGCGCGGGCCATTTCAGGGTATACGAGGGTGATATCCCGAACGACTGTCCGAAAATCGACCGCCGCCGCCTTGCGGCAGGGCCGCTTCCGTGGCCGGAACGATCGACATGCCGGTGCAACACCCCTGTCGTGATCGCGCCGCATCGTTGATCGTTGACCTGTCGGGCCGCCACCCGGCCCCGCCCACCGGGAATCCGGCGCCTCCGGCGACGACCACCGGCCCGCGAGCCCGCTCGTTGACCACCCGGAGGACCACGGAGGACCACGGAGGACCACGGAGGACCACGGAGGACCACGGAGGACCACGGAGGACCACGGAGGACCACGGAGGACCACGGAGGACCACGGAGGACCACGGAGGACCACGGAAGACCGCGCGCACCAGTACGTCGCAGCACGTCGCAGCACGTCGCAGCACGTCGCAGCACGTCGCAGCACGTCGCAGCACGTCGCAGCACGTCGCAGCACGTCGCAGCACGTCGCAGCACGTCGAAGCACGTCGAAGCACGCCACAGCACAGCCGACGCACCCAAGGGGGACAGCACCATGCCGATCACCCGCAGACGACTCCTCACCGCCGGCGGCGGCCTCGCGCTCGCCGGCGCGACCGCCGCCGCCTGCGGCTCCAACACCGGGCGCGGAGGCGGCGGTTCCGGCGGCAGCCTGTCGCACTGGTACCACCAGTACGGGGAGCCGGGTACCGAGCAGGCCGTCCGGCGCTACGCCGCCGCGTACAAGAAGACCCGGATCTCCGTCCAGTGGCGCCCGGGCGGCAACTTCGACCAGCAGACCGCCGCCGCCCTGCTCTCCGGCTCCGGCCCGGACGTGTTCGAGGTCAACGGCCCGACCCTCGACCAGATCCTCGGCGGGCAGGTCGTCGACCTCACCGACCTCCTCAAGGACGTCAAGGACGACTTCCAGCAGGCCGTCCTGGCGCCCAAGACCCACGACGGCCGGATCTGGGGCATCCCCCAGACCGTCGACACCCAGCTCCTCTACTACCGCAAGAGCCTCCTCGACAAGGCGGGCGTGCGCCCCCCGCGCACGCTCGACGAGCTCGTCGACGCCGCCCGCCGGCTCACCGACCGCCGGACCAAGGGCCTCTTCCTCGGCAACGACGGTGGCGCGGGCGTCCTCGGCGCGACCCCGCTGCACGCCGCCGGCCTCTCCCCCGTCACCGCCGACGGCAAGGTCGGCTTCGACGACCCGGCCGCCGCCCGTACCCTCGCCAAGATCCGCAAGCTGTACGAGGACAAGGCGCTGCTGCTGGGCGCGCCCGCCGACTGGTCCGACCCGTCCGCCTTCGTCCAGGGCCTCACCGCCATGCAGTGGTCCGGGCTCTGGGCGCTGCCGCAGATCACCAAGGCGCTCGGCGACGACGTGGGGGTGCTGCCGTTCCCCGCCGACGGCCCGGCGGGGAAGCCCGCGGTCCCGGTCGGCGCGTACGCGGCGGCGGTCAGCGCGCGGAGCGACCGGAAGGCGGAGGCCAAGGCGTACGTCCGCTGGCTGTGGGTCGAACAGACCGGCTATCAGGAGGACTTCGCGCTCTCCTACGGCCTGCATCTCCCGGCCCGCACCTCCCTCGCCCGGAAGGCGGACCGGCTCCGGCAGGGGCCCGCCGCCGAGGCGTCCCGGTTCGCGGCCGAGCACGGCCACGCCGACCCGCTGCTGTGGACGGTCGCGAGCAAGGTCGCCTACCAGGACGCGCTGAGCCGGATCATCAAGGACGGCGCCGATCCGGAGGGGCAGCTGAAGGCGGTGGTGCGGACGACGGAGGCGGAGCTCGCGCGCGTCCGGAAGAGGTCCTGAATGCCGCCGGCCGCGCTCCGTCCCCTCACCTCGAATACCACCCGCCGGCAGCGGAACCGTACCCTCTGGTTCTGGGTCTTCGTCGGCCCCTTCGCCGTCGGCCTGGCCCTGTTCACCTACGTCCCGCTCGGCTGGAGCGTCTTCCTCAGCTTCTTCGACGCGCACAACACGGTCACGCCCACCGACTTCACCGGCTTCGGCAACTACCGCCGGATCCTGTCCGACCCGGAGTTCCGCTCCTCCCTCACCACCTTCGCGGTCTTCACCGCGATCATCGTCCCCGCCACCTTCGCGCTCTCCCTCGCGCTGGCGCTGGCGGTCAACCGGCTGCGGTGGGCACAGGCGTTCTTCCGCTCGGTCTTCTTCCTGCCGACCGCCTGCTCCTACGTGGTCGCCGCCCTCGTCTGGAAGATGTCGATCTTCAACGGGGTGCGCTTCGGGCTGGCCAACACCGTCCTCGGCTGGTTCGGCGCCGAGCCCGTCGCCTGGTTGGCGACCACCCAGCCACCCTGGTACTGGCTGGTCATCGGCACGGTACGGCTCTGGCTCCAGACCGGCTTCTACATGATCCTGTTCCTGGCCGGGCTGCAGCGCATCCCCGTCCGGCTGTACGAGGCGGCGGCGCTCGACGGGGCCCGCCCCGGCTGGCAGACCTTCCGCCACATCACGTTCCCCGCGCTGCGCGCCACCTCGGTGGCGGTGGCGCTGCTGCTCGTCATCAACGCCTTCCAGGCGTTCGACGAGTTCTTCAACCTGCTGTCGGACGCGCGCGGCTACCCGCCGTACGCCCGGCCGCCGCTGGTCTACCTGTACTACACCGCGCTCGGCCAGGGGCAGGACCTGGGCCTGGGCAGCGCGGGGGCGGTCGTGCTGGCGCTGGTGATCGCGGTGGTGACGGTCGTCCAGGCACGCTGGTCCGGCCTCGGCCGGAAGGAGGAGTGACACCGTGACCCCGTCCCGGAAGAGGTCCACTGAAAACCCCGCGCACGACGCGCTCGCCCGCGCCGGCCGCGCCCTCCGGCTGGTCCTGCTCATCGCGCTGGCCGCGCTGTTCCTGATCCCCTTCTACCTGCTGCTGCGCAACGGGCTCGCCGCCGAGAGCGACATCACCGCCGCCGACTGGACCTTCTTCCCCCGCGAGCTGCACTGGTCGAACGTCCGCGAGCTGTTCGACGACCCGGACGTGCCGATGGCGCACGCGCTCCTCAACTCCACGCTGATCGCCGTCGCCACGACCGCCGGCACCCTCGTCCTCGCCTCACTCGCCGGCTACGGCCTGGCCCGCATCCCGTACCGGCACGCGAACGCCGTCTTCTACGCGATCCTGGGCACCCTGATGGTCCCCGCGGCCGTCACCTTCGTGCCCTCGTTCGTGCTGGTGTCGTCGCTGGGCTGGGTCTCCACGCTGCGCGGCCTGATCGTGCCCACCCTGTTCAGCGCCTTCGCGTGCTTCGTCTTCCGGCAGTACTTCCTGGGGTTTCCAAGGGAGTTGGAGGACGCGGCGCAGGTGGACGGGCTGGGGTACTGGCGGACGTACTGGCGCGTCGTCGTCCCCAACTCGCTGCCGGTCTTCGCCGCCGTCGGCACGATCGTCTTCATCGGCGCCTGGAACGCCTTCCTGTGGCCCCTGGTCATCGGCCAGGACCGGGACGCGTGGACGGTCCAGGTGGCGCTGTCGGCGTTCAGCACCGCGCAGACGGTCAACCTGCACGAGCTGTTCGTCGCGGCGGCCGTCTCGATCGTTCCGCTGCTGGTGGTGTTCCTGTTCCTCCAGCGGTACATCGTGGCGGGCGTCGAGCGTTCGGGGATCGACGACTGAGGCGACTGGGCCGTCCCCGACGGGTCTGCTGCCGGTTCCGTCACGCTTGAGCACCGCCCCGGCCCATTGGGGTGACGGGGGGTGTGCGGAGGTGCGGCAGGGTCTGCTCGCGCGCCAGTGCTCCGCGGCCAGGCGACGCATGAATCTGGCCAAGTGGCCGGTTGCTCTGCCCTAATGGCTCCACCGTGAACAACGGTTCCGAACTGTCACTGGAGGCATCGTGTTCGCTGACGCACGCGCCCGGATATGCGGCACCGCCCTCGCGCTCACACTCGCGAGCAGCGGTCTCCTCGTCCCCTCGACAGCCCGTGCCGCTGTCGGAGACCTGGTCTGCCAGGGGACGCAGAGGACCACCTTCGATCCGCCGCTGACCAACGCCACCACGACCACCGACGTGACAATCCGCGAAACGTGGACCACCTGCGCGGACCCGGCCGGCATCACGTCCGGCCACGGCTCCCTCCGGGTGACCGTCCCCTCGTCGTGCCAGTCCCTCGGCTTCGGACCGCCGTCCACCGTGGAGTACAGGTGGAACAACGGCCGGAAGTCCACCGTGCACTGGACCAGTGTCGTGGTGACGAGACTGACGAGCACCAGCGAGGTGGTCAAGACGGGAGCGGTCACCGACGGGTACGGCCGGAACGACACGGCCACCGAGACGATCACCCTGCTCAACCCGAACCCCCTGGCCTGCGCGGGACCGGGCGTGCCCAGCGTGGAGGGGGTCAGCACGCTCACGTTCCAGTGACCGTGCGCGTCGCACCGCGGAGCGTGTCCGGCGGCGTGCCGGGAGCGTCGGTTCACCGGACACGCTCAAGACGGCCACGCTCAAGACGGCCACGCTCAAGGCGGCCACGGAAGCGAGAAGCGCCCACCGCGTGGGCAGCCGGGCCCCGGCCGGCACCGGGCTACACGGCCCAGGGCGACCGCTCCTGGAACGCCGGCCGGTCCCGGCGCGGCTGCGGCCGGTGGCCGCCGCGCAGCAGGGCCGCGCCGAGCGGCGTGAGGGTGTGCAGGACGGCGCTGCCGTGCCGCAGTGTGAGCACCAGGCCGGCCTCGCGCAGGACGCCCGCGTGCTGGCTGGCCGAGGCGGCCGACACCCCGACGCGGCGGGCGAGTTCGCTGGTGGTGCAGCCGCCGCCGATGGAGCCGAGCACCGCCGACCGGGTCTGCCCCACCAGCTTGCCCAGCGAGCGCGGCGCGTCCTGCACCGGCGGCGCGGACTCCGCGCAGTGCCGGGCCGGGTAGACGAGGACGGGCGCCAGGTCCGGGTTCCGCAGGGTGACGGGGTTGCCGCGGCAGAAGAAGGACGGCACCAGCAGCAGGCCGCGCCCGTCGAGGTGCAGCTCACGGTCGACCGGGTAGTCGCACTCCAGCACGGGCGCGTGCCAGCGCATCGTGGGCGGCAGCGAGGACAGCAGGGCGTCCGCCCCGCCGTCGAGGAGGGCCCGGCCGCGTACGGCGCGGTCGGCCTCGATCCGCGCCTGGATGTGCGCCCAGTACGGTGCGATGGCCGCCTCGTGGTAGTCGTGCAGGGCGCTGATCAGTTTGCCGAACGCCCGGGCGTCGCCCTCGGCCAGCGATCGTATCCAAGCGGGCAGGGTGCGGACGGTGGACAGCCGGCCCAGCTCGTCGTGGATCCGCTCGGCCGGAGTCGCGCGCAGCGCCTCCACGCCGGTCTCCAGTCCGAGTACGCCTTCGGCCGGTGTCAGGAAGTCCGGGAAATAGCCCCGGGGCGGAACCAGCGGGGCCAGCAGCCGAGTTTCACTATTCAACCGAGCACGGGTTTCGGTGCGCCAATCGCCGTAGATCGACTCGCCTTGTTTGTCCCGCAGCCGGTGCAAGCTCAATACGGTTTCCCAGAGCACGTCCGGGTCGCCGGCCAGGCGCAACCGGGCCAGATCGAGTCCAGTGAAATGGACACGCAGCACCAAACCCCCACATGAGACATCCGCCGTCACCCCCCGCCCACTGAGTATGCACACCGATACGTGCTGTTACCACGCCCTTTTGGCCACAGTTGAAAGGACTCGCGGCGAACACCCCCGGAGCGAAATCCTATTCACGCACTCAGGGCCGCCCCAGCTCGTTCCCGTGGGGGGTGGCGAGCGAAAAAGCGGTCGCTGAGTATGCGAGTTGCCGCCCGAGCCGATGCGGGCGGCAACAACTCCCGGTGGGGGAGTAAACGAGGGGCGGCGCTCCCGCACGAGCGCCGCCCCTCCGCCGTGCTCCGGGCTCCCGGGCGGGCCCGCGGGACACGCGCTGTCACATGCCGGTTCCGCTGCGATGATCTTCCGGTGGACGCCGCGTTACGCCCGGGTTAACCACGTACCGGACACGCCGCACCGCTCGTCGATCCGTTCACGGCAAGCGGAAGGGGCGGCCCCGTGCGCGAGACCGCCCCTTCCCGGTACCGGAGCCGCGGCAGGTCTGAGGGTCGAGGTCATCCCATCAGCGGCTCCGGAGTTCATCCGGCCCGTGTCACCGGCTGTCGCTCACCGCCCCGGTGAGGGCCGCGGCGCGGCCGGCCTCCAGGCGGGCGACGGGGATGCGGAACGGGGAGCAGGAGACGTAGTCCAGGCCCACCTCGTGGAAGAAGTGCACCGACTCCGGGTCGCCGCCGTGCTCGCCGCAGACGCCGAGCTTGAGGTCGGGCCGGGTGGCCCGGCCGGCCTCGGCCGCGGCCCGCACCAGGGAGCCGACGCCGTCCTTGTCGATCGTCTCGAACGGGCTGACGCCGAAGATGCCCTTCTCCAGGTACGCGGTGAAGAAGCTGGCCTCCACGTCGTCCCGGGAGAAGCCCCAGACCGTCTGCGTCAGGTCGTTGGTGCCGAAGGAGAAGAACTCGGCGGCCTCGGCGATCTGACCGGCCGTCAGGGCGGCGCGGGGCAGCTCGATCATGGTGCCCAGGGTGAGCTTGAGGCTGGTGCCGGTGGCGGCCTCGACCTCGGCGATGACGCGCTCGGCCTCCTCGCGGACGATCTCCAGCTCCTGGACGGTGCCCACGAGCGGGATCATGATCTCGGCGCGCGGGTCGCCCTTGGCGTTCCGCCGCGCGGCCGCGGCCTCGGCGATGGCCCGGACCTGCATGGCGAACAGGCCGGGGATGACGAGCCCGAGGCGGACGCCGCGCAGACCGAGCATCGGGTTCTGCTCGTGCAGCTTGTGCACGGCCTGGAGCAGGCGCAGTTCGTTCTCGTGCGCCTCCTGGCGGGCCTCGGCGAGCGCGACGCGCACGGAGAGCTCGGTGATGTCCGGGAGGAACTCGTGCAGCGGCGGGTCGAGGAGGCGGACGGTGACCGGGAGACCGTCCATGGCCTCGAACAGCTCGACGAAGTCGGCCTTCTGGAGCGGCAGCAGGGCGCCGAGGGCCTCCTCGCGCTCGGTCTCGGTGTCGGCCAGGATCAGCCGCTCGACCAGCTCTCGCCGCTCGCCGAGGAACATGTGCTCGGTGCGGCAGAGGCCGATGCCCTGGGCGCCGAACCGGCGGGCGCGCAGGGCGTCCTCGGCGTTGTCGGCGTTGGCGCGGACGCTCAGCCGGCGCATCCGGTCCGCGTAGGCCATCATCCGGTGCACGGCCTGGACGAGCCCGTCGGCGTCGTCGGCGCCCGCGTGCATCCGGCCCTCGAAGTACTCGACGACCGGAGACGGGACGACGGGGACCTCGCCGAGGTAGACCTTGCCGGACGAGCCGTCGATGGAGACGACGTCGCCCTCCTCGATCACCACACCGCCCGGAGCGGTCATCCGCCGCCGCTTGGTGTCGACTTCGAGCTCCTCCGCGCCGCAGACGCAGGTCTTGCCCATACCGCGGGCGACGACGGCCGCGTGCGAGGTCTTGCCGCCGCGCGAGGTCAGGATGCCCTCGGCGGCGATCATGCCGTCGAGGTCGTCGGGGTTGGTCTCGCGGCGGATGAGGATGACCTTCTCACCCGAGCGCGACCACTTGACGGCGGTGTACGAGTCGAAGACCGCCTTGCCGACCGCGGCACCCGGCGAGGCGGCGATGCCCCGGCCGAGGAACTCGGTCTTCGCCTTCTCGTCGAAGCGCGGGAACATCAGCTGCGCGAGCTGGCTGCCCGTCACCCGCTGGAGCGCCTCGGCCTCGCTGATCAGGCCCTGGTCGACCAGCTGCGTGGCGATGCGGAAGGCGGCACCGGCGGTGCGCTTGCCGACGCGGGTCTGGAGCATCCACAGCTTGCCGCGCTCGATCGTGAACTCGATGTCGCACAGGTCGCGGTAGTGCGTCTCCAGCGTCTCCATGATCTGCATCAGCTGGTCGTACGACGCCTTGTCCAGCTGCTCCAGCTCGGCGAGCTGCATGGTGTTGCGGATGCCGGCGACGACGTCCTCGCCCTGCGCGTTCTGCAGGTAGTCGCCGTAGACGCCCTGGTGGCCGCTGGCGGGGTCGCGGGTGAAGGCGACGCCGGTGCCGGAGTCGGGGCCGAGGTTGCCGAAGACCATGGAGCAGACGTTGACGGCGGTGCCCAGGTCGCCGGGGATGCGCTCCTGGCGGCGGTAGAGCTTGGCGCGGTCGCCGTTCCAGGAGTCGAAGACGGCCCTTATGGCCAGGTCCATCTGCTCGCGCGGGTCCTGCGGGAACTCCCGCCCGGTCCGCTCGGCGACGATCCCCTTGAACTGCTCGACGAGCGCCCGGAGGTCGTCGGCGTCCAGCTCGACGTCGGTCGAGACGCCCTTGGCCTCCTTGGCCTCCTCCAGCGCCTCCTCGAAGAGGTCGCCGTCGACGCCCAGCACCGTCTTGCCGAACATCTGGATGAGGCGGCGGTACGAGTCCCACGCGAACCGCTCGTCCCCGGCCTGGGCGGCGAGGCCCGTCACGGACGCGTCGGAGAGCCCGATGTTGAGGACGGTGTCCATCATGCCGGGCATCGAGAACTTGGCGCCGGAGCGGACGGAGACCAGCAGCGGGTCGTCGGCCTGCCCGAGCTTCTTGCCCATCCGGGCCTCCAGCGCGTCCAGGTGCGCCGTGACCTCGTCCCGCATCGCCGGCGGCTCCTGCCCCTCGGCCAGGTAGACCTTGCACGCCTCGGTGGTGATCGTGAACCCGGGCGGCACCGGAAGACCGAGGTTGGTCATCTCGGCGAGGTTGGCACCCTTGCCGCCGAGCAGGTCCTTGAGGTCCTTGTTGCCCTCGGTGAAGTCGTAGACGAACTTCTGCTGATCTTCGGATACCGGCACGGAACTCGACTCCTTCACTGGACCTCCCGGGGAAAAGCGCTGCCGCAGTGGGGAGGGTTGCCCTGACGGCGGGGAGCGTACCCAGATCGAAGGCGTCTGAGGAGGTCTACTCCAACGACATGAGGCCGTAACCGCCCGTCTGCCAGCAGATCGAAAGTCGCCTGCCCGGCCGGGGTTTACGGATGATCCCTTCACATCTTGAACGCGATGTCATGGTGGAGTGACGAGACGACACGCTGTGTCGAGATTTCGGCCATTCGGCCGTCACTTCCTGAAGCCAGAGTGGGTGGCACTGAGTGCCACCCTTAGGAAGATGCACGCCCTGATTTCGCGCTCATGTGAGCGCACCCCCTATCAGAGGTGGCGAGAATCACGCCGTAGTACTAGCCCGTCCGGCGTTTGAGGACAACCGCGCGACGCGCGGTTTCGGGGGTGCGGGGGCGGAGCCCCCGCACGAAACGGTGAAAGGGCGGGACCGGGGCACAGCCCGCCGCAGGCGCCCCCCGCCGGGGCGAGGCGCCCTCACCCACCCGAAGTGTCGAGCTCCGCGTCCGCCCCAACGACCGCACAGTCATACGGATCATCCAGCCACCCCTCAGGCAGCACGACCCGGCTCCGCCCCGACGTCCGCCCCCGAGGCCCGTCCGCCCCCGCGGGCCACGCCTGATCCAGGTCGAGCCCGCTCAGAAGAGCGTCCAGCTCGGCCAGCGACGACGTCACGGCGAGCTGCCGCCGCAGCTCGGACCCGATCGAGAACCCCTTCGTGTACCAGGCGACGTGCTTGCGGAAGTCGATGACGCCGCGCTCCTCGCTCTCCAGCCACTCCCCCAGCAGCTCCGCGTGGCGCAGCATCACCCGCGCCACCTCCCGCAGCGTGGGCGCGGCGGGCTCGCGCGGCCCGTCGGGGTCGAAGGCGGCGACCAGGTCGCCGAAGAGCCAGGGCCGCCCGAGGCAGCCGCGCCCGACCACGACGCCGTCGCACCCGGTCTCGCGCATCATCCGCACGGCGTCATCGGCCGACCAGATGTCGCCGTTCCCGAGCACGGGGATCTCCGGGACGGCCTCCTTCAGCCGGGCGATGGACTCCCAGTCGGCGGTGCCGCCGTAGTGCTGGGCGGCGGTGCGGCCGTGCAGGGCGATGGCGGTGACGCCCTCCTCGACGGCGATCCGGCCGGCGTCGAGGAAGGTGATGTGGTCGTCGTCGATGCCCTTGCGCATCTTCATGGTGACGGGCAGCGACCCGGCGTTGCCGACGGCCTCGCGGAGGATGGCGCGCAGCAGGTTCCGCTTGTAGGGGAGGGCGGAGCCGCCGCCCTTGCGGGTGACCTTGGGGACGGGGCAGCCGAAGTTGAGGTCGATGTGGTCGGCCAGGTCCTCGTCCACGATCATGCGGACGGCGCGGCCGACGTAGAACGGGTCCACGCCGTAGAGCTGGATCGAGCGCGGCTTCTCGGTGCCGTCGAAGTGGATCAGCCGCATGGTCTTGGCGTCCCGCTCGACCAGCGCCCGGGTGGTGATCATCTCGCTGACGAACAGCCCCTTGCCGCCCGAGAACTCGCGGCACAGCGTGCGGAAGGGCGCGTTCGTGATCCCGGCCATCGGGGCCAGGACCACCGGCGGCTGCACGGTGTGCGGACCGATCTGGAGCTGCGTCATGGAGGGGCGTCCTCGTTCGTGCGGGATGGGCGTCGTCCGGCCGCCTCACGGGCGTACCGGGCCGGTGGGGCGACCGTCCATTGTCCCTCATCCGGCGGACCGGATCCCGTGGCTCCGGTCACTCCGGCCCGCGGCCCGCTGATCGCGCGCCTCACCCCTCCTCGTCGGCCCGCACCAGCTCCAGCAGCCGCCCCAGCCGCTCGTGCGTCTCCTCGTCGGCCGGGGTGAAGACGAGCACCCGGGTGCCGGGGTGCGGCCCGGTCCACAGGTTGGTGTGGTCGAGGTTGAGCAGCCCCACCCTGGCCTGCCGGAAGGTGCGCTTCCGGTTGGCGGTGGGCGGGATCACCTCATGCCGCTCCCACAGCTCCCGGAACTCGGGCGACGCGTCCCGCAGCCGCTTGAGCAGGCACTTCCAGGCCGGTTCCGCGAGGTGGTCGGCCATCGCGGCGCGGAACTTCGCCGCCATGGCCCGCTTCGCGTCGTCCCGGTCGAGCGCGTCGGCGTACCAGGTCTCGTTGGTGAAGTGCAGCCAGAGGCAGTTGCGGTCCTCGGGCGGCAGGGCGTCGAGGTCGCAGATGAGCTGCCGGTACGTGCGGTTGTACGCCAGGATGTCGTAGCGCGCGTTCTGCACGCAGGCGGGGAACGGCTCCAGCCGCTCCAGCATCAGGCGCAGCCCGGGCGGGACGCCGGTGGGCTCGGCGTTGGGGGCCGGGTCCGAGACGTTGCCGAGGGCGAAGAGGTGCGCGCGCTCGGCGCGGTCGAGCAGCAGCGCGCGGGCGACGGCGTCGAGGACCTGGGCGGAGACCTGGATGTCCCGGCCCTGTTCGAGCCAGGTGTACCAGGTGACGCCCACGGCGGCGCGCAGGGCGACCTCCTCCCTACGGAGCCCGGGCGTCCGCCGGCGGCGGCCGCGCGGCAGGCCGACCTGTTCGGGGGTGATGCGCTCGCGGCGGCTGCGGAGGAAGGCCGCGAGCTCGGCGCGGCGGGCCGCGTCGTCGATGCCGCGGGGTCCGTCGTCGAGGGCGGCGGCCGGCGACTCCGGCACCATCGTGGTCATGCCTCCAGCCTGCGGTACGGGCGGACCGCTGTCAGGCCCGTCACCGGGTAGTCCTTGTACCAGGATAAAAGCTCTCTGGTACCAGGGTGCGGATTGCGCCATCGTCGTCGTGTGAACGAAGCACGCGCAGCCGATGAGATACCCGCCCCGACTCCGACACCCTCTGCCTCCCCCTCGACCTCTTCCGCTCCCTCCGCCACGGGCGCCGCGGCGCTCGGCACCGGCGGCCTCGTCACGGTGCTCCTCGGCGCCGCCCTACCGCTGGTGGACTTCTTCATCGTCAACGTCGCCCTGCCCGCCATCGACCGCGATCTGCACGCCGGCCCGGCCGTCCTGGAGATGGTCGTCGGCGGGTACGGCATCGCGTACGCCGTGCTGCTGGTGCTCGGCGGACGGCTGGGTGACATGGTGGGCCGGCGGCGGATGTTCCTCTGGGGAACGGCCGCGTTCGGCGTGACCTCCGTGGCGTGCGGTCTGGCGCCGGACGCCTGGAGCCTGGTGGCCGCCCGCGTCGCCCAGGGCGCCGCTTCGGCGCTGCTGCTGCCGCAGGCCCTGGCCACGATCCAGGCGGCGACGCACGGCGAGCGGCGCACCCGCGCGATGAGCCTCTACAGCGCCACCGCCGGCGTGTCGAGCGTGATCGGCCAGATGCTCGGCGGCTTCCTGGTCTCGGCCGACATCGCCGGTTCCGGCTGGCGCCCGATCTTCCTGGTCAACGCCCCGCTCTCGGTGCTGGCGCTGCTGATGGCGGCGCGGCTGATCCCCGAGACCCGGTCGGACCGGCCGACCCGGGTGGACGGCGCGGGCACCGTCCTGCTGTCGGTGGCCCTGGCCTCGCTGCTGCTGCCGCTCACGGAGGGGCGCTCGACCGGGTGGCCGGTGTGGTCCTGGGTGCTGCTGGGCCTGTTCCCGTTCGCCGCGGCGGCGTTCTGGACGGTGGAACGGCGGCTGGAGGCCGCCGGACGGACCCCGCTGGTGCCGCCGTCGCTGCTGCGGGTCCGCTCGGTCCGCAGCGGCCTGGCGGTCCTGGTGCCCTTCTCGCTGGGCTGGGGCGGCTACATGTTCGTGCTGGCCGTGGTGTTCCAGGAGGGGCTGCGGCTGAACCCCACCGAGGCGGGGATCGCCCTGGCGCCGATGTGCGTGGCCTTCTTCGTGGGCTCGCTGCTGGGCCCCCGGCTGGGGGCCCGGTACGGACGCGCCGCGGTGACCGCCGGAACGCTGGTGCAGGGGGCGGGCCTGCTGGGGATGGCCCTGACCTTCTCCTGGGGCTGGGACGGCCTCGGCGTCTGGGGCCCGATGCCGGCCCTCGCGGTGCAGGGACTGGGCCAGGGCCTGCTGCTGCCGCCCACGCTGCGGGCGGTGCTGAGCGAGGTGCCGGCCGCGCAGGCGGGGGTGGGCAGCGGGGTCATGGTCACCACGCAGCAGTCGTTCATGGCGCTGGGCGTGGCGACGCTCGGCTCGCTGTTCCTCTCGCTGTCGACGTCGATGGGCGTGCGGGACGCGGTGGTGACGACGTTCGGGGTGCAGCTGGTGGCGGTGGCGGCGACCGTGGTGCTGAGTACGCGGCTGCCGAGGACGATGCGCTGAGGGGGCGGGGTGGCGGCGCGCACGCCGTCACGGGAGGCAGGATGACACGCATCGAATGACAGATATTGAAATCTGTCATTCGATGTGCCACTCTGATGGTGTCCTCCTCCCGCCCCTCTCCCTCGTGAAGGAGTCCCCGTGCTGCACCGCACCCTCGGCACCGCCGGCCCCCAGGTCTCCGCCCTCGGCCTCGGCTGCATGGGCATGTCCGCCCTCTACGGCGAGGCCGACCGGACCGAGTCGATCGCCACCATCCACGCCGCCCTGGACGCGGGCGTCACCCTGCTCGACACCGGCGACTTCTACGCCATGGGCCACAACGAGCTGCTGATCGGCGAGGCGCTGCGCACCGCCCCCGCCGCCCACCGCGAACGGGCGCTCACCAGCGTCAAGTTCGGCGCCCTGCGCGACCCGGACGGCGGCTGGTCCGGCTACGACGGCCGCCCGGCGGCGGTGAGGAACTTCGCCGCGTACTCCCTCCAGCGCCTGGGCGTCGACCACATCGACATCTACCGGATCGCCCGCGTCGACCCCGACGTGCCGATCGAGGAGACCGTCGGCGCCATCGCCGAGCTCGTCGAGGCCGGCCACGTCCGCCACATCGGCCTGTCCGAGGTGAACGCGGACACCCTGCGCCGGGCCGCCGCCGTCGCCCCGATCTCCGACCTCCAGATCGAGTACTCGCTGATCTCGCGCGGCATCGAGGACCTCATCCTCCCGACCGCCCGCGAGCTGGGCATCGGCGTGACCGCCTACGGCGTCCTCTCCCGCGGCCTGATCAGCGGCCACTTCGGCCGCGACCGCAAGCTCGCCGCCAATGACTTCCGCGGCGTGAGCCCGCGCTTCCAGGGCGAGAACCTCCAGCGCAACCTGGACCTGGTCGACGCCCTCCGCAAGGTCGCCGAGCAGCGGGGCGCCACCGTCGCCCAGACGGCCATCGCCTGGGTCCTGGCCCAGGGCGCCGACATCGTCCCCCTGGTCGGCGCCCGCACCAGGGAGCGGCTCACCGAGGCGCTCGGCGCGCTGGACGTCACCCTGGGCGCCGATGACCTCGCCGCCATCGAGGCGGCCGTCCCCGCCGACGCGGCGGCGGGCGAGCGCTACCCGGCGGACCAGATGGCGCACTTGGACAGCGAGCGGTGAGCCGGGGGCGGGGGGCCGCCCGGCACCGGGGACCGGCGGCCCGGTGCCGCCTCCCGGGACTGCGCCCCGCACGTCCCGGACGCGTCCCCGGCCGGGTACGGTCGTCCCAGGCGCGCCGGCGCCTGAGGAAAGGACCCGTACCGACATGCCGCCCGAGCCCCTGACCCAAGACCGCATCCTCGAAGCCACCGAGGAGGTCCTGCGCCGCTTCGGCCCGGCCAAGGCCACCGTCGTCGACGTCGCCCGCGCGCTCGGCGTCAGTCACGGCAGCGTCTACCGGCACTTCGGCAGCAAGGCCGCCCTCCGCGAGGCCGTCACGGAGCGCTGGCTCGACCAGTCCCACGCGGCCCTGTCCGCGATCGCCTCCGCCGACACCCCCGCCGAGCGCCGCCTGCGCGACTGGCTGACCGCCCTCTTCACCGCCAAGCGCCGCAAGGCGGGCGACGACCCCGAGCTGTTCGCCACCTACATGGTCCTGGTCGGCGAGAACAGCACCACGGTCGAACGGCACGTCGCGACGATGGTCGGCCAGCTCGCCGGCATCCTCCGCGACGGCACGGAGCGCGGCGAGTTCACCCTCCCCGACCCCGACCGCACCGCCCGCGCCGTCTGGGACGCCACCAACCGCTTCCACGACCCCGCCTACGCACCCGAATGGTCCGACCCGGACATCGACACCGCCTTCGACACGGTCTGCGGCCTGGTGCTGCACGGGTTGCGCGGGTCATAGGTCGCGGAGGTACCAGGTTGCTCGGGTAATAGGTACGTGGGTAACAGGTGCGTGGGTAATACACCAATCTTGACGATTCCCTGACGCCTCGATGACGCGCCCTTGATAGACCTGCGCCACTCGCCTTCCTAGGCTGATCTTCTGCCTCAATTCACCCTCCCGGCAGGAGAGTTACACCGTGAGTACGCCCACGCCCGCCGATGACGACATAGTCCTCGCGCCGGCGCGCCCCCGCCCGGCGGACGGCCGGCAGCAGACCGAGGACAAGGTCGAGTTCGAGACGCGGCGCGCCGCCGACGGGACCGACTGCGGGATGGCGTTCACCTCCGCCGAACGGCTCGTCTCCTGCCTCGGCCCCGACCAGCCGTGGGTGGCCCTGCCGCTCGGCGCGCTACGCCTCCTGTGCGGCGAGGCGGGCGTACCCCGCGTGATCGTGGATCCGCCGACCGCCCCCGCCTCGGCGGGACTGTCCCCCCGGGACGAGCGGGAGGCCCTCCATGGCTGACCGGCTCAAGGCCACGGTCGAGCACATCGACGACGCGGGCAGGGGGTTCCATCGGGAGGCCCTGCACCTCGGCGAGTTCAAGCACCTCGCCTCCCCGCCGACTCCGGGCGTCGGCGACGCCGCCCTGAGTTCGGCCCTGCTGCAGCTCAGTGAGGCGTTCGGCATCGGCCACGAGCTGCTGACGAACCTGGTGACCAAGCACGGCGGCAACCTGCAGTCCGCCGCGAGCGATTACCAGAACCAGGACATCGACACCGGGAAGATCCTCAACGACCTGATGGGCAAGGTGTCGAAGTGATCGACGACGACCTCGCCGGCCTCAAGAAGGTCGCCACGGACTACACGTCGGCCACCGAGAAGTACGACACCACCTCCAAGGTCCTCGACAAGAAGGTCAGCAGCGTCGTCCACGAGGCCGGCTGGACCGGCGACGGCGCGGACGCCTTCCAGACGGTGTGGGGCCACGACAGCACCATCGGCGCGGCGCTGGCCGAGGCCATGTCGCAGGTGTCGGACGTGGTCACCGTCCTCTCCGAGGAGCTGGCGAAGGCGAAGAGCGACCTGGGCGACGTCCAGGACACGGCCCGCGCGGCCGGCCTGACCCTCGACAGCCAGGGCGGCGCCACGGGCAAGGCGGACCAGAAGGCGGAACTGGACGCGTACCAGAAGGGACGGGACGCGGCGCTGAAGCGGGCGCAGGACGCACGTCAGCTGGCGACGGGGAGCCTGAACTCCGTACTCGACCAGATGCTCGGCAAGGGCAACCCGAACCAGTACAACGGCGCCGACTACTGCACGCTGTCGGAGGTCCTGCGGGGGCTGTACACGACGCCGGCCGCGCTGACCCAGGAGAGCACGAAGAAGCTGGAGGCGCTCAAGCAGAACGCCAAGGACCTGAAGCGCGAGGCGCGGAAGCTGCCCAAGGGCGGCGCCGAGTGGAACGAGAAACTGCAGCAGCGACGGGCCGCCAGGGCCGCGCTCAGCGACCAGCGCCTCCGGACCGCCTCCGTCGAAGGCTGGCAGAGCAAGGTCAAGGGCAGCGGCGCGGCGCGCGTCACGATCGGCGAGATCGCGGAGAACTACCGCGTGCGGGGAGCCGGCCCGATGGGCAAGTTCGGTGCGGTGAGCACCGGACTGACCGGCGCCATGGTCGGTTTCCAGATGTACGACGACCACCGGACCCGGGGCTGGTCGTACAAGGAGGCGTTCGCCCGGGACGCGGCCCCCGCGGCCGTGGGCATGGCCGCCGGCACCTACGCCGAGGGCGCGCTCGTCGGCATGGCCACCACCAACCCCGCGGTCGCCGCCGGCGTGGTGGCCGCCGTCGGCGTCGGCTACGGCGTGGGCACCTTTGGCTACGAACTGACCCACAACGCCCACTGGGGCAGCAACATCCACAAGTACGGTGTCGTGAACGGCATCGGCCACAGCTTCGCCGACGCGGGCAAGGCGTGGGTCGACAACGACGTCAAGGCCATGTGGCACAAGGGTGAGGACACCGCGAAGGCCGCCTGGCACAAGGGCTCGAGCGGCGTGAAGAAAGCCTGGCATGGCATCTTCGGCTGACGGCCGCCGCCGTGGTCGGGCCCCGGGCGGAACGCCCCGAGAGCTTCAGTTCGTCGGGACCACCTGGCTTCGTCGGGGGGCTCTCTACTGGTCACGCCGCATCAGGATGACGCTGGCATGGCTCCTGATCACCGCGCTGACGGCTGCGATGACGGTGGCGGTCGGCGTAGCGGCGGCCTCCGACGGCACCGTCCTGGCCGTCCTGGTGAGCCTCTACGCCGTGCTCTGCGGCGGCACCGCCTACGTGGTCACGCGGCACATCCGAACCATCGATCGCTTCGGTGTCATGGGCGGCGGGAATGCACGCTTCGGCAAGCGGTGGGACAAGGCCGCGACTGTGGCCATGGTGCTCGTAGGTGTCTCCGTCATCTTCTCCTTCCCGGTCGGCCTCGGCGCGGCCCTCCCTTACCTCGTTCGCAGCTGCGGTCGTTACGCTCCCGGCGAGCGCTATGAGCGCAGACGTTTCGGCCTGGAAGGTTGATGACGGAGATGTCCAAGACGAAACGACGCCGCCCGCCCGTGGTGGCGCCTGGCCGACCGGGCCTGTCGGGCGCGGCGGTCCGCCTCGGCGGTCTCCTGTTCGTCGTGGCGGGTCTGGTGTTCGGGACGTTCGCCCTCGGTATCTCCGGTCATGCGTCGGGGGTGTGGGGAACCCGCGGGACCTTCGCCGTCGAGCAGTGCGAGCACCTGTCGAACACGCAGCGCGGCGGTGGCCGCGCGGCGGACACCGTCCACTGCTCGGGCACCTTCCGCCCCTCGGACGGCGGTCCGGCACGGAGCGGCCTCGACATCGACCGCGAATACGAGGCGGGGCGCCGCGTCACCGCCTCCTGCGACTTCTTCGGCACCTGCTACAAGGTGGACCGGGTGAACGCGTGCGGCTGGTTCTCCGGGCTTCTGGCCGCCCTGGTGCTGCTGTGCATCGGCGGACCGGGAGTCGTCCACGGCGCGGCCTGGCGGACGGAACGGTACGACCGGCCACGCGCGATCCAATGGCGCCTGGTCAAGGGCCTCTTCTGGACGTCCCTCGGCTTCCTGGCGCTGTTCGTGGTCCTGCGCTACGCGCTGTGAACGGGTACGCCGAGCTCACGCGGCTCACGCGGCTCGCGTGGCCACATGGTGGCCTGCCGCCGGCGGTCCGCCGGCCGACCCGGTCGCCTTCTCTTCAGGGGACGCCGGGAGCGCGGCATCACCATCCGGACGCGGCCCTATGACGAAGAAGAAGCGCCCGCGCAGGCACAACCGGCCTTCAGCGCCGGAGCCCCTCCCCGGCTACGGCACCACCTGGGTGGACCGGGGTGCGCCCTACTGGTGGCGCAGGGCCAAGTGGACGCTGTTCTGGCTGTTCCTGAGCCTGGTCTCGGGTGTCATGGGAGCCGGTTTCCTGTGGGGCATCGCCGAGGAAGGCCCCCTCGCCCTGGCGATCACCGCGCCCGTCGTCGTCACCCTGGGCGGCGTCACCGCTCATCTGACCATTCTGGAGATCCGCCGCGCCGACGGGGAGGACGTACCGGAGAGCCGGCTCCTGCGGATGAGCGCGGATACGGAGCACCTGCTGCTCATCGTGGCTGTCGTCCTGGCCGTGGCCCTCGCCTTGCTCGGAACGCTCGAAGTGGCGCTTTCTCCCATCCTCTTCTGCTTCGTCTTCCCCCACTTCATCCGCAGCCTCGGGCGCTATGCCCTCGGCGAGCGGGAGCACCGCGGTGAGCGGAAGCACCGCCGTTGAGCAGGAGCACCGCCGGTAATCCGGGCACGGCTCCTGAGTCGCGCCGGACGGGTGCCTCAGCCCACGCCCAGGAACCGCAGGACGGCGAGCACCCGCCGGTGGTCCGCGTCCGCTCTCGGCAGGTCCAGCTTGGCGAGGATGTTGTTGATGTGCTTCGCCACCGCGCTCTCGCTGACGACGAGTTGGGCGGCGATGCCCGCGTTGGAGCGGCCGGACGCCATCAGCTCAAGCACCTCGCGCTCGCGCGGGGTGAGCCGGTCGAGGGGGTCGCTGTGCCGGCGGAGGAGGAGTTGGGAGACGACCTGGGGGTCGAGGGCCGCGCCGCCCGCCGCCACCCGCCGGAGCGCGTCGATGAACTCCTCGACGTCGGCGACCCGCTGCTTGAGCAGGTAGCCGACGCCCCGCGTGTCCCCCGTCAGCAGATCCGCCGCGTACCGCTCCTCGACGTACTGGGACAGCAGCAGCACGGCGGTCCCCGGCCACTGCCGGCGGATGACGAGCGCCGCGCGGACGCCCTCGTCCGTGAAGCCGGGCGGCATCCGGACGTCGCTGACGACCAGGTCCGGCCGCTGCTCCTCGACCGCCACGAGCAGCGCCTCCGCGTCACCCGCCTCGGCCGCCACCTCGAATCCCGCCGCTTCCAGGACCTTCACCAGCCCCACCCGCAGCAGAACGGAATCCTCGGCGATCACAGCGCGCACGGCAGCTCCACGGTCACGACGGTCGGGCCCCCCACGGGGCTGCTGATCGAAAGCGTGCCGTCCACCGACGCGACCCGCTTGGCCAGCCCCGACAGGCCCGTACCGCCCGCCTCGTCCGCCCCGCCCACGCCGTCGTCGGAGACGACCACGAGCAGTATCCCCCCGAACCGTTCGACCGTGACCTCCGCCCTGGACGCCTGCGCGTGCTTGACGACGTTGGCGAGCGCCTCCGAGACGACGAAGTACGCGACGGCCTCGATCGCGGGCGCGGGCCGGGACGCCAGGTCCACCCGGACGCGGACGGGCAGCGGGGCGCGGTCGGCGATCCCGGACAGGGCCGCGTCCAGGCCGCGGTCCTCCAGGACCGCCGGGTGCAGGCCCCGGACGAGGTCGCTCAGCTCCTGGATCGCCGCCTTCGCCTCGCGGTGCGCCTCGTCGATGACCTTCCGCGCCTCCTCGGGCAGATCGGTCAGCGTGACCTTCGCCAGCCCCAGGTTGACCGCCATCGACACCAGCCGCTGCTGGGCGCCGTCGTGCAGGTCCCGCTCGATGCGCCGGCGTTCCGCGTCGGCCGCGTCCACGACGCCCGCCCGGCTCTCCGTGACCTCCTCGACCCGGCGCGCCAACCGCTCGGCGGGAGTGGGGCCGAGGCGGTTCAGGGCGCTGCGGGTGTCGAGCCGGGCGAGGGCCTTCAGCAGCCAGACCGCCCCGTACAGCCCGCCCGCACCGGCGGCGGTCAGGTACGCGGCCTGGGTCGAGTAGCCGGCCTGCGACAGCCGGACGTCGACCGGCAGCGCCCAGATCCACACGTAGACCGTGACGGCCGCCACGGACGCCACCGCGACGATCAGCGCCCCCAGCGCGGCGAAGCCGACCAGCGGCCCGAACACCAGGTGGTACCGCGCCTGCGGCCAGAAGCGCTCCGCGCGCGGCCCCGCCCGCAGTTGTTCCCACAGCGTCGCCTGCCCGTCCCCGGGACGGGTGACATCCGGTATGTCCACTCCCAGCCGGTCCCGGAACCGCGTCCGCTGCAGCACCGTCAGCACCGGCGACAGCACCGCCACCACGGCCGCCATCCCGAACACCGCCGCCAGGATGGCCAGGACCCGCGTCGGCCCGCCGTCCACCCACGGCACCGCGAGCACCAGCAGGGAGCAGCACTGGATCAGGGCGCCGTGGAGGTGGAAGACGGCGGACCGGCCCGCGCCCTCGAAAGGACGCAGGAGAGGCCGGTGCAGGACGGAGGTGCGCATGGTCGGAACCGTATGCGGCCGGCCGGCCCGCGGCCATGGCGCTGTCGTCCGCCCTGAGGGTGCAACCAGTACCACCCCGGAACGGACAGCACCGCCAGTGACCCGGGCCTCTCACGACGCGATCGTGGAGCACGTGGGTCGGCGTCGTGGAACACGCCGCCCCGTCCCGTCGGACCCGTCGAAGGAGCCGCCCCGATGACCGTCCTCGAACTCCCCTACCGCGCACCGTCCCCGAGCGGCGTCGCGCACCGGGGCGGCGCGCACGGGAACGACGCGCACGGGGGCGACGCGCATCGGGACGGCGTGGCCGAGGTCATCCCGCTCCACGCTACTGAGCCCGAGCCCCCCGCGCCCCGCCCCCGCCCGCGCCCCCGCCTCCTCGGCTACGCCCTGGCCGCCTGCGGAATCGCCCTGCTCCCCTGGCTGTTCGTCCTCGCCACGAGCCTCCCGGCGGAGGCGACCGCCTCCAGGTGGTCGGCCGCCTGGGTCGGGCTGGACGCCCTGGAGGCACTCGCGCTCATCACGACGGGCGTCCTGGCCGTCCGCCACCGCCCGCTCCACACGCTCACGGCCGCGGCGACCTCCGCGCTGCTGGTCGTGGACGCCTGGTTCGACGTGATGACGGCCGCCCCGGGCGGCGACCTGGCCTCGGCCCTGGTCATGGCCGCCGCGGCGGAACTGCCGCTGGCGGCGGTGTGCGCCGTGGCAGCGGTCCGCGGCCACCGCGGCTCCGGTGGCCACCGCGGCTCCGGCGGTCACCACGGCTCCGGCGGTCACCGGACCAGCACGTAATCTGCGCTCATGACGCCGACGGACGACCGCCGCCTCCCCGCTCCCCTCCACGCCTTGGCGAGCGTCGAGTTCCCCCGCGCGGTCGACGAGGGCGGGATCGAGTTCGAGCCCTACCCCACCTTCCTCCCCACCGAGGAGACCACCGCGTGGTTCCGGGCCTGGACGGGCAACGGCACGGTGACCGGGGACGCGTTCCGCGTCTTCGGCGAGGACGGCGCCGGTGGCCTTACGGCCTTGTGGATCGCGCGGCCGGACGCTCCCCTGGCCGATCAGCCGGTCGTCCACCTCGGATCGGAGGGCGAGATGGGCGTCGTCGCCCGCGACCTGCCGGCCTTCCTCTGGCTCCTGGCCGACGGTTTCGGTCCGTGGGAGGCCGTCGACCCGCGCGAACGGAACCGGCCCGCGCACCGCGTCCCCGAACTCGTCGCGCTCGCCGAGCGGTTCGCCCCGGAGCGGCGGCAGTCCGCGCGGACCGTCATGGACGAGGCGGCACGGGAGTTCCCGGACTTCGAGGACTCGATCGACCACCTCTGCGCCTGATGTCTGCCTTCACCCACCGAAGAACTTCTTCTTCGCCTCCGGGGTGACGGGAGTGAAGAAGTTGACCAGGTTGCCGTCGGGATCGCGGAACAGCAGCGACCGGTTGCCCCAGGGCATCGTGGTGGGCCCGCTGACGACATCGGTGACGAAGCCAGCGTCGGAACCGGAGCCGGTCAGCTCCCGGTGCACGCGGTCCACGTCGTCGACGAGGAACTCGGTGATCACGCTGTGGTTGTCCGCCGGCCGGGCGGAGCCCGGGGCGAACAGCGGGACGGTACGCGTCCCGGCGATGGCGAGGGTCGCGCCCGAGGTCCTGAGCTCGGCGAAGTCCTCGGTGAACCAGGTCACTCGCGCCCCCGTGGCCCGCTCGTAGAAGGCGGCGAGACGCGCCACGTCGCCGGTGATGATGCGGATCGAGACGAAGTCCACGGAAAGCTCCTTGGCTGTGGTTGTGCTGTGCTGTGCTGTGCTGAAGGGGTGCACCGCGCAGGCTAGGAGCAATAGCGGACAGAATCGGTCCGGTATGCGCAGTAGATTGCCCACATGTCCCGTCCCACCGGCCGCGTGCTGACCCTCCTGGAACTCCTGCAGTCGGGCGGCACCCGGACCGTGGCCGAACTCGCCGACCGGCTCGGCGTCGAGGGGCGCACCGTGCGGCGGTACGTGTCCCAGCTGATCGACCTGGACGTGCCCGTGGAATCGGTGCGCGGCCGCTACGGCGGCTACCGCCTCGCCCCCGGCCACCGCCTGCCCCCGCTCATGCTCGGCGACGACGAGGCGCTGGCCGTGCTCCTCGGCCTGGTCGCCGGCCGCCGCACCGGACTGACGACCGCCGAGCGCGCGGCGAACGAGACGGCGGCGGCGAAGATCCGGCGGGTGCTCCCCCGGCACCTCGCCCGCCGGCTCGACGCCCTCTTGGGAGCACTCGACTTCACGGACCGGCCCGGCGAGTTCGACACCCCGAACGCGGAGGTCCTGCTCACCCTCGCCGACGCGGTGCGCCACCGCCGGCCGGTCTCCCTCCGCTACACCGACCGCGACGGGCGGCGCAGCGACCGCACGCTGCACGCGTACGGGATCGTCGCCCACGCGGGCCGGTGGTACGTCACGGGCGAGGACGCCGGCATCGGCGAGGACCGGACCCTCCGGCTCGACCGCGTCACGGACGCGCGGGCCCTGCCCGGCTCGTTCGCACCGCCGCCCGCGGAGCCCGGCCCGGCACAGCGCGTCCTGTCGGGGTTCGCCACGGCCGGGTACCGGCACGAGGTGACCTTGCGGATCCACGGGACGGTCGAGCGCATCCGCGCCCACCTCCCCGCCTCCGTCGCCCGCCTGGACGGGCACGAGCCCTGGGCGGACCAAGACCAAGGCCGGGACCAGGACCGGGACCAGAACCCGGCGGCCGAGCGCTGGCGGCGCGTCGAGCTACGCGTGGAGCGACTCGACTGGCTGCCTCCGCTCCTCGCCGCGCTCGACCGGCCGTTCGTCGTCGAGCGCCCCGACGAACTACGCGACCGCCTCGCGGCGTTCGCCGAGCGCCTGGCGTCGTACGCCCGCCGGCCGGAGGGTGAGGGGCAGGCGCCCTGAGGTGGCGCACCTCGGCAGCTGGACCGGCGGGTACGGCGGGACCAGCGGGACTAGTGAGACCGGCGGGTACGGCCCGGCCCGTACGACACCGCCGCGCCACGCGAACAGCACGCACGTGCCCCGCGTCCGAACGTACGCCGCCGTCCGCGCGGTTGGCTTTTCCGGGCCGACGGACGGCACTCCGCGAGGACCGTCACGGGGCTGGCCGGGGCCGCCGCCCGCCACACGCTTCTCAGTCCCCCTGTGCCCACGCGGCCATGGGCAACGACAGGTACACCCCCACGTCGTGCGACCCGGCCACCGCACGGATCCCGGCGCACAGCCGGTCAGCCCGCTCCTGACGGTCGGCGGCCCGGCTCTCGAACCACTTCGACCGCACCTCGACGACGAGGTCCACACCACTGCTGTCCAGCGGCCCGAGCGGCCGGAAGCGCAGCTCGATGTCACCGGGCCGCAGCGCGCCGTCGTAGGGCTCCTCGGGGCACTCGACGGCGAGGGACACCAAGTGCGGCAGCGCTCCGCGCAGTTCACGAAGGACGTCCTCGGGAACGCGAGGCGCGTAAGTGATCTCCACAAGCGGCATCGGCCCACCCTACGCCGATCCCGGCCGCATCCCCCACGTCACGCACGTTCCCGCCCTTCCCGACCGCCACCCCGATCGCGCGAGCAGCGCACGCACCTCCACCGCCCCGGCCAGCACCTCCTCCTCATGCGGCACGGGAAGCAGCCAGAAGTCGCCCGGCCCCTCCCGCCGTCCGGGGTGTGGTGTGCGCAGATAGCGCAGGTGGTCGTCGATGCCGACGGCCCGCGTCCCGTTCCCGGCGGTCCACGTCCGCGCCGTGCCCGCCCGCACGAGGACGCTGTAGACGTCCCGCCGGCGGGTCACCACCACGCCGTACCCGATCCCCGCCTCCCGGAACGCCGCCTCGACCACGTCGTCCGTCCGTACCCCGGCGATGCCGCCCTCCACCGCCTCCGCCGCGAGGTGGACGACGTCGAAGCGCCGCCCGATCTCGATCGCGGGCGACCTGCCGTCCGCCCACGCCTCGTGGATCTCCCGCGGCCGCGGAACCCGGGAGACCAGCCACAACGCGCCGGGGTGGCGCTGGGTGGGGTACGTGACGGGAAGCGGCGGGTAGTCGCTCATCGGCCCGCCTCCTCGCCGGCTCCGGGATCCGGGTCCACCCGCCAGAACGAGGTGGTCACCGCGCAGTACGCCCGGTGCGCCGGATGCAGCCGCGTGTGCTTCAGCGCCCAGACCTCGGCGAGCAGCGGGTCGCCCTCGCTCGCCCGGGACGTCTTCCGGCAGTCCCTGCACTGGAACTGGTGCACGGGCTCGCCCGGAAGGCCCGGCCCACCGTCCCGCGCCAGTACCAGCGCCCGCGCCTCCGCCACGCTGTCGGCCGCCCTCACCGCCGCCTCCCGTGCGGGTGCCGCCGCAGCTCGACGTCGCAGTCGACGACCCGCGAGAAGTCCCCGTCCCGCCGCGCCACGGCCCGCTACCGCGCGAGCGCTTCACAGACGTCGCAACCGGGCGCGGGAGCGGGCGCGTTACGGTACGGCTCCGCCGGGGCGCTGCCCACGGCGGCATCGGCCAGCGCGGCGCGGCGGGCGCGGTCCTGGGGTGTTCGTTGGTGTGGCATGTACGACTCCACGCGCAGACGATGTGCTGACCGTCACATCGTGCTGGCGCGCAAGGGCCGGAACTGTCAGAGCCCGCTGACAGCCCGGGCCATGACCTGACGCTCGGCTACGCGCTCAGCCAGGCGCCGAAGCTGATGAAGTCGTCCGGCATGCGCCGCTTCGCCGACTCCAGGCCGGAGTACGTCTCCCGCACGATCGGGTGGTAGCGGGTCTGCTGTGGTGCCAGCCTGCGCGCTTCCAGCAGGTTGCCGAAGGCCGCTTCGGTGCGGCCGGTCCACATCTGGGCGCGCGCCACCTCCGCGTAGTGGTGGGACATCCGGGACCGCGGCCAGTCGGCGGGCAGCCGGACGTCGCGTGCCATGTCGACGGCCGCGCCGTACTCGTCCAACTCGGCCAGCACGCTCACCCGGTGCACACCGACGTTGGCCGGACCGAACGCCAGCCAGTGGACCTTCTCGGCCGGGCCCGTGCGATCGGCTATCCGGCCGGCCTCGGCCAGGTGGCTCTCGGCCGTGTCGCCGTCCTTGGCGCGGCCGGCCAGCACCGCGGCGCCCAAGTGGAGCTGCCCGGTGAGGACATCGCGTTCACGGCCTGGAGCCGCCTGTTCCAACCTGGCCATCCCGAGGCGGACCAGCCGCTCGCCCGTGCGGTAGTCACTGGCCCGGAGGTAGGCCAGGGCCCGCAGGTACTGCCGCATGCCGCCCAGCAACGGGTCGGAGGCGCGCTCCGCGGCCCACTCCAGCCGGTCGAGGGCGATCGCCGCCAGGTCGACGAACCCCAGCTTCGTCGCGACGTCGTACGCGGTGCGGTAACCGCTCGCCAGAGTCCGCCACGCCTCGGTCGTCCCCTCCGCGTGCGCGACCGTGGTCGCCTCGCGGATCAGGGAGGGCAGCGCGACCGCCACCCGCTTGATGTCGGTGGCCCGCATCAGCAGGCACAACTCCTCGGCTTCCGCCGCCAGCTCGGCCGCGCCGCGCGGGGCGAGGTCCGGGTCCACGCCGAGGTCGTACACGTTGAGCGCCTCGCGGATCGGGTTGATCAGCCCGTCGAGGCGGTCCTGCCGCAGCTCTTCGAGATACGGCTGTCCCGTCAGCTCGTCCACGGGTACCGACAGGGCGCGCGCGAGGGCGCCGATCACGGAAGGGCTGGCGGGCATCTGCCCCTGCTCGACCTTCGTGAGAGTGCTGTACGAGACGTTGCTCCGGTGGGCCAGTTCGCGCTGAGTCAGTCGGCGACGCTTCCGCGTCCTCGCGATCCGCGCACCGGTGTGCTCCGACATGCTGAACTCCGATCTGCTCGACACCAGGACGATACCCGCGCCGCTCCCGGCGGACCCGTGTTCGCTGCTCCCGCATCCGAGGCCACGCGCGCACCGGCTTCCCCAGGGGCACCCCGGGACGGCGCGGCCAAGGGGCCGCCGTTCCATCGCACTTGCCCGACGAACCGCTTCACGAGCCACTCGACACTTGCCTGCCCGACACGGCTCAGTCAGGGGACTCCGGCACGGCTCGTCGCGAAGAATGACGTTCGGACTCGGCACCACTTCCCTCCTTACCTCTCTCCTTCCGAAAGGTGTCTCGATGCACCCGAGCGAGCTCGTCGGCGCCGACGAGTGGCACACCGTCAGCGGACGCCCCTACGTCGTCTACAAGTACGCCGCCACCCTGGACGGCCGAATCGCCGCGGCGGACGGGACCAGTCAGTGGATCACCAGTGCGGAGTCCCGCGTCGAGGTCCACGCACCGCGCGCCGCCTGCCAGGCGGCCGTGGTGAGCGCGGGCACGCGGCGAGCGGACGACCCGCACCTGGCTGTGCGCTCGGTGAAGGACGACCCCCGCCTCAAGGTCACGGCGGTGCCCGCTGAGCACCAAGCCGTGGCGGGTGGTCGTGGACACCCACGCCCGTACGCCGAGGGACGCCCGCGTCCTGGACGATGCCGCACCGACGCTGATCGCCGTGTCCGAGGAGGCGGACGCCGCGCACCTGGAGGGCCGGGCCATCATCGTCCGGATCCCGAAGGCCGACGACGGAACGGGCCTGGACATCACGTCGTTGCTACGTGAACTGCGCGAGCGGGACGTGCGCGGCATGTTCCTGGAAGGCGGACCGACCCTCGCCGCGTCGTTCGTGTCGGCCGGGCTGGTGGACCGCGTGATCGCGTACATCGCTCCGGCCCTCCTCGGCCGAGGCAAGAGCGCCCTCCAAGGCGGCACGATCGACACGATCGGCGACACCCTCCGCTGCGAGCTGGTCGACGTGGCGCGCTCGGGCCCGGACGTCCGCCTGGTGGCGCGGTCGCGAGGCCGAACGCGTTAAACGGTGGCCGAACGGACGGCTGCTTGCCAGGCTTCGGTCATGGAGTTCCGTCCCAGCGGCGTGCCGGGCCACGCGTGGCTCGGCACGCCGATCGACGCCCGTGCTCTGTTCGCTCCGGAACACGCCGCGCTGATGGCCACCCTGCGCGGCCTGGCGCGCTCCGACTGGAGCAAGGAGGCGGTGCCGGGCTGGACCGTACGCGACGTGGCGGCCCACGTCCAAGCGCGCCTGACATGCGCACTTGCTGGGTGACTCGCTTCACGAGTCACTCACCACTCGCCCGGGCCACCATCGTCAGACTTCCGACAGGGCCCCGCCCCGCCCCTCAGACACCCGCCGCCACCGCCGCGCCCAGCCCCAGCAGGACGACACCGGTCGTCACGCTGAGCCCCCGCAGGACCGTCGGCCGCGATATCAAGGCGCGCCCCCGGCCGACGGCCCAGGTGAGCAGCATGTACCAGGAGGCGCTGACGAGCGCCCACAAAGCTCCCAGGGCGACGGTCGACAGGAACACCGGGCCCTTCGCCGTCACGAACTGGGGCAGCACCGAGACGGCGAACACGCCGGCCTTCGGGTTGCCGAGGTTGGTGCTCAGGCCGGTGAGGTACCCGCCCGCGAAGCCGGAGCGGCGCCCGCCCTCGCGGGACGGAGAGGCGGAGACGGTGGTGAGCGCGGTCCGCAGCGTCTTCACGCCGAGGTACATCAGCACGATGCCGCCCGCGATCCGGAGCGCCGCGTACGCGGTGGGGCTGGCCAGCAGGACGGCGGACAGCCCGGCCGCGGCGGCCGTGGACCACAGCAGGAAGCCGGTGGCGTTGCCCGCGAGCGTGCCCCGGACGGTGCGTTGGCCGCCTTCCAGGACCTGCCGGATCAACAGGGCTTGACTCGCGCCTGGCAGCATCGCCAGCAGCAAGGTGGTGGCGATGAAAACGGGCACATGCGTGGGCATGGCGAAAGAACCCCTTCCGGGGATACGGGCCGATGGATGCACCACCAGGCTTCCCGCCCCGCGCCCCTAAGAGAAGTTAAAAGAGAGGGCTGTAGCGTTAAAATTAGTGAATGGTGATGGACCCGGGGCAGCTCCGACTTCTCGCGTTGATCGAGCGGCACGGCTCCCTGACGGCGGCGGCCCGCGCCCTCCACCTCACGCCCGCGGCGATCACCCAGCAGGTGGTCAAGGCCGAGCGCGACTGGCAGGTGCCGCTGGTCATCCGTGGCCCTCGCGGGGCGACGCTCACCGCGGCCGGCGCGCTGCTGGCCTCTCACGGCCGAACCGTCGAGGAGGCCGCGGACCGGGCCGAGGCGGAACTGGCCGCGCTGCTCGGCCACCTCTCCCTACGGCTGCGGATCGGAACGTTCCAGGCAGCCGCCCTGCACCTGCTGCCACCCGCCCTGACGGCGCTGCGCCACCGCCACCCGGACGCCGACGTCTCGGTCGTGGACGTGGTGTCCGGACGCGGAACGGACGAGATCGGCGCGGGGCGCCTGGACGTGGTGATCGTCGCGTCCTGGGGCATGCCGCTCGTGCCGCCCCCGCACATACGGGCCCATCCGCTCCTCCTGGACCCGATGGTCGTGGTCCTCCCCGACGACCATCCGCTGGCCACCGGGCAGCCCGCGGACGCCGAACTGCACCTGGAACAACTGCGCGACGAATCGTGGGTTTCCATCCTGGCCGGCCATGCGGCCCGCGAACAGTTCCACGACGCCGCCCGCGAGGCCGGTTTCACTCCTGCCGTGCGGTTCGAGACCGAGTCCTACGACGTCGCCCAGGCACTCGTCGGCACAGGCATCGCGGTGGCCCTGGTCTCGCGCCTGGCCCTGACCCATGCGCCGGGCACCACCCACCGCGAACTGGCCCACCCCAGGCCCTACCGCCAGATCTACGCCGTGACCAGGACGGACGCCGGCCTCACACCACTCGCGGACATGCTCATCGGCCTCCTGCGCGATGTCGCCCGCCACATCACCGCCGCCTGGGAGGCTCCCCCGCGACAAGGACCACGCTCGTCGAATCCGAACTCACCGCACGGAGCCTGAAAAGCCCCGCCTGGAGCGCGGCCGGACGCGTCAAGCGCGGGACACGTTAAACGGTGGCCGAACGGCCGGCCTCTTGCCAGGCTTCGGTCATGGAGTTCCGCCCCCGCGAAGTACCGGGTCACGCATGGCTCGGCACGCCGATCGACGCCCGCCCCCTGTTCGCTCCCGAACACGCCGCGCTCATGACCACTCTGCGCGGCCTGGCGCCCGCCGACTGGGGCAAGGAGGCCGTGCCGGGCTGGACCGTGCGCGACGTGGCGGCGCACGTGCTGGGCGACTGCTACGGGCGCCTGGCCCGCGACCGCGACCGGCACGGGGAAGGACCGGTCTTCGCACCGGGCGAGACCCTCGAAACGTTCATCCACCGGATCAACGAGGAGTGGGTGAGGGCCTTCGCCCGGGTCAGCCCCGCCGCGCTCGCCGACACCCTGGACCTGATCGGCGCGCAGACGGCCCGCTTCTTCGAGGCCACGGACCCGAACGCGCCGTCGCTGGGGGTGTCGTGGGCGGGGATCGACCCGGCGCCGACGTGGCTGGACAGCGCCCGGGACCTCACCGAGTTCTGGACCCACCGCCAGCAGATCCGCCACGCCGTCGGCCTGCCGACGGACCCGGACCCGCGGCTCCTGTCCGTCGTCCTGGACACGTTCCTGCGGGCGCTGCCGCACACCCTGCGTACGGTCGACGCACCGCCCGGCACGCAGGTCCGGGTCAGGATCGACGGCCCGGCCGGCGGCACCTGGACGGCGACGGCCACCGGCACCCGCTGGTCCCTGTCCGAACCGGCCGCCGAGCGCCCCGCCGCGCTCCTCCGCCTGGACACGGAGACCGCCTGGCGTCTTTGCACACGCGGCATCGAGCCCGCCACGGCCCTGCCCCGCGCGCACGTCGAAGGCGACCCCGCCCTGGCCGAGGCCGCCTGCCGCATCGTCTCGATCGTCTACTGACACCTCCGGCGGCACCCGCGCTCACGCCATCGGCCGGTCCTGCGAGCAGGAGGAAAGGGACTGCGGACCGGGTGGAGATGCTGCTTCCTGGGCGGCCAACACCGCGTCGCCGTACTCGAAGGCCCATGCGCCGACGGCGTCGATGTGCACCAGCAAGGTGCCGCCCAGAGCGGTCAGTCGGTACTCGACCCGTTTTGGTGCGTCGGGGTGAACCTGGCGGTCGACCAGCCCGTTGAACTGCAGCCGTCGCAGGGTCTCGGTGAGGACCTTGGAGCTGATGCCCCCGATCCGTTCCCGCAGTTCGACCGGGCGACTCGGCCCGTCGCGCAGCGCCCAGAGCACCACGGCGTTCCAGGTATTGGAGAGCAGGTCGAAGGCGAGGCGGGCGCGGCAGTCGGCGAGGAAGGCGTCGGTGGTCACGTACCAAATGGTGCCCGAACCGCCTTCTAGCCTCGGTGTGAACGGTCGTAACAGGCATGGAGAGGGAGCGCGTGATGAGGATCGGCGTATTGGGCACGGGCAACATGGCTGACGCGCTCGCCACCCACTGGGTGCGGGCCGGGCATGAGGTGACCATCGGGGGACGGGACACACGGCGGGCGGAGCGGCTTGCGACGCGCATCGGAGGCGGTGCGAAGCCTGCCGGTCTGCGCGCGGCGGCGGCCGCGGCGGCCCCGGGCGCCCGGGTGGTCAAGGCTTTCAATCTCTGCCACGAGGACGTGTGGCGTATGCGGCCCCCCGTCTTCGACGCGCGGCCGCTGGCCGTCCCGGTCTGCGGGGACGACGAGACGGCCCTCGTGCGAGTACGCGAGCTGGTGCGGGACGTGGGCTGTGAACCCGTCGCCGGCGGCGGTCTCGAACGTGCGGGGCTCCTGGAGGCGACCGCCGCGCTGTTCATCGCCCTGTGGGTCGGCGAGGGAGCCGATGCGCAGGCGATCGCGCCTCCGCTGGCGTACGCGGCCGGACCGAGCCACTCGGGAACGAAAGGCGGCATGGGGGCGGACGCCTGACCGCTGGGTGCGTACGACGGCGGCCGCGACGTCCCCGACCGCCGTGCTCGCGGTCGAGGCGCACCGGAAACGGCGGCGCCGGCGGCGCGGCGTGCTTACGATGGGTCTGAAGGCGCGGACTCAGTAGGCGACTTGAACAGGTGCACGTTCGCGTGCCCGCCGGGGATGCCCAGGGAACGGCCGCCTACCTGACTGACCATCAACTCCGGTCGGGTGCGGATCCAGAAACGCAGCTTGCCGCAGCGCTCGTCCTCATAAGCGCCGCCGCACGCCTCGATGACCTTGCGGGAGGCGACGTTGTCCGGGTCGCAGGTGACCAGGACCGGGTCGATGCCCAGGCCCGCCGCGACGGGCAGCGCGGCGCGCAGCATCGCCGTGGCGTGCCCGCGGCGGCGGGCGGAGGGCCGGACGTCGTAGCCGATGTGGCCGCCCCACTCCAGCAGGCGCGGGGTGGCCCGGTGGCGGACGGCTATCCGTCCGAGGTAGGTGTCGCCGTCGACGTACCAGAGGGTGGTGGCGGGGACGCGGCCTTCGGGCCGGGGGGTGTCCTCGTGGGCGTCGGCGCGCACCGACCGCACGTAGTCCGCGAAGACGTCCGCGTCCGCCCACCGGGGGTGGTAGCTCAAGATGTCCCTGCCGACCATCGAGTCGTCCTCGGGAACCCCTCGCCCTTCAGCTCGGAACTCGGTCATGGCCTCGACGAACGAGGCGTGAACGCGCGTATCGGGTGTGATCAGTTGCGGCATTCGGCCAGTGTGCTCGGGCCCCGGGCCCGCCGTCGATCAGGTTTCGCTCCCCGCACCCTGCTCGAACGCGATGCGGCAGCGTTCGACCTGGTCGGCCACGAGCTCCATGAACCAGCGCGTGATCTCGTAGGGGATCACGTGCCCGTCCGGACTGAAAACGCGGACGGTCGGCTCCAGGGCCGGGTCCTCGTCGGGTATCACGCCCACCAGGAAGGCGGGGCCGGGCAGGTGCGTCTGCGCGGTGGGGTCGTCCGCCCAGGCGGCCGGGGCCGGTACGGCCTCGCTCAGTTCGACGCACCACGCGTCGTCGGGCAGGGCGTAGTGGTACTGGACGGCGTAGTGACGACCGCCGTACGCGCGCAACTCTGGCATGTGCGCAGGCTGTCACACGCGACGCGCCCTGTCCGCCCCCGGTCGGACGGCGGCTCAGCCGGACGGGTGAGGCGGACGGTTCCCCGGGGGGACGTGGGGCGCACCGCTCTTTGCGAGTCTCGAGGTGTTGCCCACGCCGTTCAGGAGGTAGCCGTGAATCCGGCGAAGACGCTGCCCAGCGATGCGAACACCGGAGTCGTGTCCCCTGCTCCTTCTTCCGGTTCTTCCAGCTCGCGCTGGGCGGTTATGGCGGCGCACGCCGTGCCGCTCGCGGTGTTGCCGTCGGGGCTGTGGCGGATGGCCATGGCCGTGGGCATCCCCGTCGGCTGGAGCGGACAGCTGGCGGAGGACTGGCAGCCCAGCCCGGAGAACTTCTTCTACATCACCCTGCTGACCGTCGTCACCGAGACGCTCGCCTTCCTGACGCTCGGCCTGGTCAGACCGTGGGGCGAGCGGCTGCCACGCTGGTTTCCGTTCCTCGGCGGCAGGCGGGTCCCGGTCTGGGCGGCCGCCGTTCCGGCGGGGCTGGGGGCGCTCGCGGTGGCGGCGGTCACGCTGCCGATGTTCTGGGGCGGCATGCCCGCCGACGCGGGCGGCTCCGACGCTCCGCAGGGTGTGGCCGCCTTGGTCATGAACGCCTGCTACGTGCCGCTGCTGCTGTGGGGGCCGCTGGTCGCCGTCGTCACGGTCGCCTACTGCCGACGTCGGCTCGGCGGTACCCGCGCGTGACCCCTCCCGCCACCATCAACCTATAGCGCACCAGGGCCCTTGCCACAAGCCCCCCACACTGCCACAGAATCACCCACCGAAGCCGAAAGCCGTGGCCCCACGAAGAGCACCCCCCACGAAAAGGAAGTGCCGCACATGCGCGTGCTGTTGTCGACATACGGATCCCGCGGCGACGTGGAACCGCTGGCGGGGCTCGCCACGCGGCTCCTCGAAGCGGGCGCCGAGGTACGGGTGTGCGCGCCGCCGGACGAGGAGTTCGTGGAGCGGCTGGCCGGGGTCGGGGCGCCGGTGGTGCCGGTCGGGCCGTCGGCTCGGGAGCTCACGCTGGCGGCGCCGGGGCCCGAGTCGTTCCCCAGGGTCGCGGCCGAGCTGATCGCCGAACAGTTCGTCAAGGTCGCCGCGGCGGCGGAGGGCTGCGACGTGGTGGTGGCGACCGGCATGCTGCCGGCGACGGCCGGGGCGCTGTCGGTGGCCGAGAAGCTGGGCGTCCCCTCCGTGTCCGTCAGCTTCCAGCAGCTCACCCTGCCGTCCCCGTACCACCCTCCACTGGCGTATCCGGGCCACCCGTTCCCGCCCGACGTGACCGACAACCTGGCGCTGTGGGGCCTGGACGCCCGGAACGTCGACGCGATCTTCGGGGCGGCGCTCAACACCAACCGGGTGGCGAACGGCCTGCCCCCGGTCGACGGCGTCCGCGACTACGTCGTCGGCGACCGCCCGTGGCTGGCGTCGGACCCCGTCCTGGACCCGTGGCGCGCGTGGCCGGGCCTCGACGTCGTCCAGACCGGGGCGTGGGCCCTGCCCGACGAACGCCCGCTTCCGGCCGACCTGATGGCGTTCCTGGACACCGGCGACCCGCCGGTGTACGTCGGTTTCGGCAGCATGCCCCTGCACGCGGCGCCGGACGCCGCCGAGGTGGCCATCGCGGCGGTACGGGCCCAGGGCCGCCGCGCGCTCGTCCGGCGCGGCTGGGCCGAACTCGCCCTCGTGGACGGGCGCGACGACTGCTTCGCCGTCGGCGAGGTCAACCAGCAGGCGCTGTTCCCCCGGGTCGCCGCCGTCGTGCACCACGGCGGCGCGGGCACCACGGCGACGGCCGCCCGGGCGGGCGTGCCCCAGGTGGTCGTGCCGCAGGCGACCGACCAGCCGTACTGGGCGCGCCGCGTGGCCGACCTGGGCATCGGCGTGGCCCACGACGGCCCGGCCCCGACGCTCGCGTCCCTCACCTCCGCCCTCGCCGCGGCCCTCACCCCCGAAACCCAGACCCGAGCCGCCACCATCGCCGCCTCGATCACCCCCGACGGCGCGACGACGGCGGCGCGGCTGCTGCTCGACGGGGTCGGCGGGGGCGGCGGGGGCGGCGGGATCAGCCGAGGCGGCGGCTGAGGGCCGGCCGGACGAACCCTCTTGTCAGTGGCGACCGCTACGGTGTGTAGTGCACGGCTCACTCACGGGAGGAGGCGCATGATGGCAGTCATGGTGGACATTCCGCGCGAGGCGCCGCAAGCGATAGACGGCGAGGACGGGAAGGGGGAGAAGGCCGATTTCGAGCAGCTCTGCCGCGATCTGGAGCAGGTCAACGACACCCTGCCCGACGGTTATCGCGTGGAGACCATCGGGGGGAAAATCGTCATGTCGCCGTGGCCGCAGGGCCGCTACCTCCGCGTCATGCGGAGTCTGGAGCGCCAGCTCAGGCCGCACGTTCCGGAAGGTCATGAAGTAGGCACCGAGCCCTGCCTGTTCCGCTTTCCCGCACAGGAAAGGGGGTACGGGCCCGACCTTCACGTGGCCGACGAGGCCCTCGTCGACGTGGAGGGCATCTTCCTGCCGGGTGAGGCGCTATCCCTGGTCGGTGAGGTGACGTCGTCGTCGACGCGGACATTCGACCTCACGGACAAGGTGGAGGTCTACGGCAGGGGCGGCGTCCCCGTCTACGTTCTGATCGACATGGCCGTCAAGGCGGTCACCGTGTACCACGACCCCGCCCCCGACCGGGGCTACCGGGCCCACACCCAGGTCAAGTTCGGCGACAAGGTGCGCGTCCCCGCGCCCTTCGGCTGCGAGGTGGACACCGCCATGTGGTGACCGCGACGGCCCCGGACTCCGAAAGGCCGCCGACCGCCGCCCGCCCGCGAAAACCCCGTGCCGGCGGCCCTGGCCGGGCCTAGGATCACGTGCCGTGCTCTCTCGCCCCTCCTTCGTCGACGACCGGACCGTCACCGACACGGTCGCCGCGCACTGGACGCTGTCCGGAGTGACCGAAGTCGCCTACCTGCCCTGGGGGTTCGGCGCCTACCACTGGCGGGTGGCGGACGGCGGCGGGGCGGCGCTGTTCGTCACGCTGGACCGGCTGGAGCCGCGGCACACCGCGGAGTCGTTGGAGGCCGCCTACGCGGGGGCCGCGGCGCTGGCCGCGGGCGGGCTGGAGGCGGTGTGCGCGCCGCTGCGGGCCCGGAACGGGCGGTTCACCGTGGCCGTGGACGGCGGCGCGCTGAGCGTGACGCCGTGGCTGGACGGCCGGTCGCCCGGCGAGGAGGAGGCGGGCCGGCCGGATCACGTCGCACGGGTCGTCGACGCGCTCGCCGCGCTGCACGCCGCCGCGCCGCCGGAGGGCCTGCGGCCCTGGACGCCGCGGGTGGCGCCCGGGTTCGCCGACGCCCTGCGGGCGCGCACGGCCCGTCCCTGGGCGTCCGGGCCGCTCGCGGAGGAGGCCAGGAACGCGATCGCCGCGCGCGCCGCCGCGATCGCGCGCTGGACGGACCGCTACCACGCGCTGGCGGACCTCGCCCGCTCCCGCCGGGACAGCTGGGTGCCGACCCACGGCGAGCCGCACAACGACAACCAGCTCGTCGGCGCGTTCGGCCTCCGCCTGGTCGACTGGGAATCCCTGGCCCTCGCCCCGCGTGAGCGGGACTACGCGGATCTGCCGGCCGCCGACGCGAGCATGGCGGGGCCTGGAGGCGCCGACCCCGCCATGCTCGAACTCTTCGCCCTCGACTGGCGCCTCTCCGAGATCGACGAGTACGCCCGCTGGTTCTCCGCCCCGCACACCGGCACCGAGGACGACCGCACCGCCCTCGCCGGCCTCCACGAGGAACTGGCCGCGGAGTAGGCGCGCGGAGTAGGCGCGATCCGTTCCGGCGTACGGTGACCCGATGGGCCTCCTCGACCGACTCAACGGCACCCGGTACCCCGCCCCGGGCACCACCCCGCGTCCCGCCGCCGACGTCCGCGCCGCGCTGCTCGCCGTCGCCACGGCCGGCACCCCGTACGTCGTACGCGACGGCACGCCGGAAGGCGTGCACCTGGTGGCGGAGTGGCGCGCCCGGGAACCCGTCGTCGGCGCGGGCGGGAACGGCCACATCGACCGCCGCTTCCAGGTCCGGATGAAGCTGGTCCCGGCCGACCGCGAGGTCCGCGCTCTCGACCTGCTGTGGGAGGTCACGCGGCCCGGTGGCCGCCTGGGGCGTCTGACGACGGAAACCTCGCACTCGTGGGGCAACGTCAACACGCTCTCCCGGCAGTGGACCTTCGGGAGGGGGCCCACGGGTCGCCTGGAGGCGACCGAGACGTTCGACTTCGACACCTCGGTCCTCAAGAACCCCCTCCGCGACGTCGTCCTCGCGGCGGGCTGGACCTGGCGCGGGACGCTCCGCCGCAAGCTCCGATAGAGCACGGTCCAAGCTCTGACAGAGCAAGAACAGAGCACGAACAGAGCAGGACAGAGCCCGGACAGCCCGGAGGCCCCGCCCCCGCGCCGAGCGCGGGACCGGGGCCTCCGATGCGGAACGAGCGACTCAGCAGCCGAGCAGGCGGCCGCCCAGGTAGCTCTGGATCTGGTCGAGGGAGACGCGCTCCTGCTTCATCGTGTCGCGCTCGCGCACGGTCACCGCGTTGTCGTCCAGGGTGTCGAAGTCGACGGTGACGCAGAACGGCGTGCCGATCTCGTCCTGGCGGCGGTAGCGGCGGCCGATGGCGCCGGCGTCGTCGAAGTCGATGTTCCAGTGCTTGCGCAGGTCCGCCGCGAGGCCCTTGGCCTTCGGGGAGAGCTGCGGGTTGCGGGACAGCGGCAGGACGGCGACCTTGACCGGGGCCAGGCGCGGGTCGAGGCGCATGACGACGCGCTTCTCCATGACGCCCTTGGCGTTGGGCGCCTCGTCCTCGTTGTACGCGTCGAGCATGAAGGCGAGCATGGCGCGGTTCAGACCGGCCGCCGGCTCGATGACGTACGGGAAGTAGCGCTCGCCGGCCTCCTGGTCGAAGTACGACAGGTCCTGGCCGGAGGCGGCGGAGTGCGCCTTCAGGTCATAGTCCGTGCGGTTGGCGAGGCCCTCGAGCTCCGAGTACTCGGTGCCGCCGAAGTTGAAGCGGTACTCGATGTCGACGGTGCGCTTGGAGTAGTGCGAGAGCTTCTCGGCGGCGTGCTCGTACCACCGCATGTTCTCCTCGCGCATGCCGAGGCCGGTGTACCAGCTCCAGCGCTGCTCCATCCAGTACTCGTGCCACTGCTCGTCCTCGCCCGGCTTGACGAAGAACTCCATCTCCATCTGCTCGAACTCGCGGGTCCGGAAGATGAAGTTGCCCGGCGTGATCTCGTTGCGGAACGACTTGCCGGTCTGGGCGATGCCGAACGGCGGCTTGCGGCGCGAGGTCTGCTGCACCTGGGCGAAGTTGGTGAAGATGCCCTGCGCGGTCTCGGGGCGCAGGTAGCTCACGGAGCCGCTGTCCTGCGTCGGGCCGAGGTGGGTGGAGAGCAGGCCGGAGAACTGCTTGGGCTCGGTGAAGCCGCCCTTGTTGCCGCAGTGCGGGCAGTTGAGGTCGGCGAGGCCGTTCTCGGGGAGCTTGCCGTGCTTGGCCTCGTACGCCTCCTCCAGGTGGTCCGCGCGGAAGCGCTTGTGGCAGGAGGTGCACTCGGTCAGCGGGTCGGTGAAGGTGGCGACGTGACCGGACGCCTCCCACACCTCGCGGGCCAGGATCACCGACGAGTCGAGACCGACCACGTCGTCGCGCGAGGTGACCATGGAACGCCACCACTGGCGCTTGATGTTCTCCTTGAGCTCCACACCGAGCGGTCCGTAGTCCCAGGCGGCACGCTGACCGCCGTAGATCTCACTGCACGGATAGACGAAGCCACGGCGCTTGCTCAGGCTGACGATGGTGTCGATCTTGTCGGCGGCCACGGTGCTCTCTTCATTGCGACGATGAACAGCGAATGCTTCAGGTTACCGGCGCGACACCCCCTCTCATCAAATCGGTCCCGCACCGGCCGGCTGCCGATCGGCCACCGGGTCGCCCCGCTTTCTCTCGGACCGTCCGACATCCGCTCTTGTTGACAATCGTTTCCATTTTTGTTGAAAATGAGTGTCATGAACGGCAACCCTCTCCGCCCCGCCTCCCGGTCCCCCCGAATAACCGGGATCGCCGTCGCCCTGGCGGCGGCGCTCGGCCTCGGCACGCTCACCGCCTGCGGTTCCGACGAGCGGTCGACGGCCGGGGACGGCAAGCTGGACGTCGTGGCGTCGTTCTATCCGATGGAGTTCCTCGTCCGGCAGATCGGCGGGGACCACGTCCACGTCACCGGCCTCACCAAGCCCGGACAGGAACCGCACGACCTGGAGCTCAAGCCCCGGCAGGTCGCCTCCCTGGAGAAGGCGGACGCCATCGTCTACCTCAAGGGGCTCCAGCCCGCCGTGGACGAGGCGATCGAGCAGTCCGGCGCGAAGAACGTCGCCGACGCCGCCTCCCTCACCCACCTGGAGACCCACGGCGACGAGGTCGACGGCCACGAGCACGGCGATCACGGGGACCATGACGAGCACGGCGGCCACGGCCACGAGGGCGCCGCCGACCCCCACATCTGGCTCGACCCCGTGAAGTACGCCGAGGTCGCGCAGGGCGTCAACAGGACCCTCGCCAAGGCCGCCCCGGACCACCGGGAGATCTTCCAGAAGAACACCGACATCCTGGTGGGCCGCCTCAAGGAGCTGAACACCAAGTTCGCGGACGGCCTGCGGAACCGCGCCTCCGACACCTTCATCACCACCCACGCCGCCTTCGGCTACCTCGCCGAGCGCTACGGGCTCACCGAGGAGGCCGTCAGCGGCGTCGACCCGGAGGCCGAGCCCAGCGCCGCGCGGATCAAGGACCTGCACAAGCTGGCGAAGGACCACCACGTCAACACGGTCTTCTTCGAGACCATCGCCAGCCCGGCCACCGCGAAGACCATCGCGGGCGACCTCAACCTGCGGACCGACGTCCTGGACCCGCTGGAGGGCATCACGGACCACTCCAAGGGACACGACTACTTCGAGGTCATGGAGTCCAATCTGACGGCCCTGCGGAAAGCGCTCGGTGCGAAGTGAGCACGCGGACGAGCACGCGGACGAGCACGCGAACGACCACGGACGAGCGCGCGCCTGAGGAGGCGGACATGAACCAGCCCGAGCGGGCGAAAGAGGACGAGCAGCCCGTCATATCCCTGCGCGGGGCGACGGCGTCGCTCGGCGCGCGGCCCGTGCTGCGCGGCGTCGACCTGGAGGTCCGGCGCGGTGAGGTCGTCGCGCTGCTCGGCGCCAACGGCTCCGGCAAGTCCACGGCGGTCCGGGCGATCGTCGGCCAGGTCCCGCTGACCGGTGGCGAACTGGAGCTGTTCGGCACGCCGAAGCGCCGGTTCCGCGACTGGGCGCGGATCGGGTACGTACCGCAGCGCACCACCGCCGCGGCCGGCGTCCCGGCGACCGTGCGCGAGGTGGTCTCGGCCGGCCGGCTGGCCCGGACGAAGCTGGGGTTCAGCCGCCGCGCCGACCGCGACGCCGTGGTGAAGGCGCTGGAGCTGGTCGGCATGGCGGACCGGCTCAAGGACTCGGTGAACGCGCTCTCCGGCGGCCAGCACCAGCGGGTGCTGATCGCCCGCGCGCTCGCCGTCGAACCCGAACTGCTGATCATGGACGAGCCGATGGCCGGCGTGGACCTCGCCAGCCAGGAAGTCCTGGCCAACGCCCTCCGCGAGGAGGTCGCCCGGGGCACCACCGTCCTCCTCGTCCTGCACGAACTGGGGCCGCTGGAGCCCCTCATCGACCGGGCGATCGTCCTCCGCGACGGCTGCGTCGTCCACGACGGGCCGCCGCCCGAGGCCGTGGGCCAGCACGCGCTCCCCGGCCACGACCACGTACACCCGCACGCCGACCCGGCCGCGGAACCGACTCGGACAGGGCTGCTCAGCTGATGGAGATCCTCGACGCCGCGTTCATGCAGCGCGCACTGCTCGCCGCGCTCCTCGTGGGCATCACCGCCCCCGCGATCGGCATCTACCTCGTCCAGCGCCACCAGGCGCTGATGGGCGACGGCATCGGCCACGTCGCCCTCACCGGCGTGGGCCTCGGCTTCCTGCTCAACACCAGCCCGGTGTGGGTGGCCGCGACGGTGTGCGTGGTGGGCGCCGTCGTGATGGAGCTGATCCGCTCCTACGGCAAGGCCCGCGGCGACATCGCCCTCGCCATGCTCTTCTACGGCGGCATGGCCGGCGGCGTGATGCTGATCAACCTCTCGGACAACGGCTCCAACGCCAACCTGGTCACCTACCTCTTCGGCTCGCTGACCACGGTCTCGGAGCAGGACATCACCGCGATCTGCATCCTGGCCGCCTTTGTGATCCTCGCCACACTGGGCCTGCGACGGCAGCTTTTCGCCATCTGCCAGGACGAGGAGTTCGCCCGCGTCACCGGCCTCCCGGTGCGCCTGCTCAACCTGCTGATCGCCGTCACGGCCGCGCTGACGGTCACCGTCGCCATGCGGGTGGTCGGACTGCTGCTGGTCAGCGCCCTGATGGTGATCCCGGTGGCCGCCTCGCAGCAGATCGCCCGCAGCTTCGCCACCACGCTGGCGCTGTCCGTGGGCATCGGGGTGCTGGTCACCCTCTCCGGCACCACGACCTCGTACTACGTGGACGTCCCGCCGGGCGCCACCATCGTCCTGATGGCGATCGGCGTCTTCGTCGCCCTGACGCTGATCGCCACGCCGCTGGCCAGATCCCGCGCCCGGCAGAAGGCCCTCGACGAGGAGCGCTGCACCCTGGCGGAGCCCGGCGCTCCGGGCGCCCCGGACGACGTACGCGTCTGACCCCCCACCACCCCTCCGCGACGGCGATCACATCACCGATCACCACTACTGCGGCGACGGCGGGGTGCAGGTTAGGCTAACCAAACCTGTACTCCGCAGGACGTCCGGAACGCATGGATCATGGCGTCCGGCCGGTGCGCGGGGCCTGGCACAATTGGCCCGGCACGCCGGACAAACCCGTGCGTGGGTGTGTCAGCCGAGCTTGAGGAGGCAACTGTGGCGACCGCCGGTCCCCCGGTACGCGGCCGAGCCACCAAGCAGCGCGCCGCCGTCGCGGCGGCGCTGGACGAGGTGGACGAGTTCCGCAGTGCCCAGGAACTCCACGACATGCTCAGGCACCGCGGCGCCTCCGTGGGGCTGACCACGGTCTACCGCACCCTCCAGTCCCTCGCCGACGCCGGCGAGGTCGACGTGCTGCGCACCAGCGAGGGCGAGGCGGTCTACCGCCGCTGCTCCAGCGGGCACCACCACCACCTGGTGTGCCGGATGTGCGGCAAGGCGGTCGAGGTCGAGGGCCCGGCCGTGGAGACGTGGGCGGACTCCATCGCCGCCGAACACGGCTTCGTGGACGTCGCCCACACCGTCGAGGTCTTCGGCACCTGCGGCGACTGCGCCCGCGCGGCGGGCGCCTGAACAGTCCTGCCGCGTGACGAACGCCCGGCCCCTCGGGGACCGGGCGTTCGTCACGCGTGCGCCGGCTCAGCCCTCCGCCGCGCCCTCCTCGACCGCGTTGGGGATCGCCCCGCCGAACCGCCGGTCCCGCTGCGCGTACTCCAGGCAGGCGCGCCACAGGTCGCGGCGGTCGAAGTCCGGCCAGAGCACGTCCTGGAACACCATCTCCGCGTAGGCGCTCTGCCAGAGCAGGTAGTTGGACGTGCGCTGCTCGCCGGACGGGCGAAGGAACAGGTCCACGTCCGGCATGTCCGGGTAGTAGAGGTACTTCGCGAGTGTCTTCTCGGTGACCTTCGACGGGTCGAGCCGGCCCGCCTTCACGTCCTCCGCCAGCGCCTGCGCCGCATCCGCGATCTCGGCGCGGCCGCCGTAGTTCATGCAGAAGTACAGCGTCAGCTTGTCGTTGCCCTTGGTCTGCTCCTGGGCGATCTGAAGCTCCTTGGCCACCGAACGCCACAGCTTCGGCATCCGGCCCACCCAGCGCACCCGGATGCCGAGTTCATCGAGCTGATCGCGGGTCTTGCGGATGAAGTCCCGGTTGAAGTTCATCAGGAAGCGCACCTCGTCCGGGGAGCGCCGCCAGTTCTCGGTGGAGAAGGCGTACAGGGAGATGCTCCCGACGCCCATCTCGATCGCGCCCTGGAGCACGTCCAGCACCCGCTCGGCGCCCACCTTGTGCCCCTCGGTGCGCGGCAGTCCGCGCTCCTTGGCCCAGCGGCCGTTGCCGTCCATGACGATCGCGACGTGCTCGGGTACGAGCTCACCGGGGATCTTCGGCGGCCGCGCGCCCGAGGGGTGCGGGTCGGGGGTGCGGTACTCGCGACGGGAACGGCCCAGAAGCCCGCGTCGTGCCATGGCTGCCACTACTCCTATGTACTTCTCTACTTCTCGACGTAGCGGAGCGAACGAAGCCCCCGCTCGAGGTGCCAGTGCAGATATGCGGCGACGAGCCCGCTGCCCTCCCGGACGTACCGCGCCTCGCACGCGTCCGCCGTGCCCCAGTCCCCGGACAGCAGGGCGGCGAGGAGCCCGATCGCCTCCGAGGAGGGTACGACGCTTCCGGGCACCCGGCAGTCACCGCAGACCACGCCGCCGGCCGCCGTCGAGAAGAACCGGTTGGGGCCCGGCATCCCGCAGCGCGCGCACGCGTCGAAGCTCGGCGCGTACCCGTTGACGGCCAGCGAGCGCAGCAGGAACGCGTCGAGGATCAGGTGCGGGGCGTGCTCCCCCGCGGCGAGCGTCCGCAGCCCGCCCACCAGCAGCAGGTACTGCTGGACGGCCGGCTCCCCCTCGTGGTCCGTGAACCGCTCCGCCGTCTCCAGCATGGCCGTCCCGGCGGTGTACCGCGCGTAGTCCATGACGATCGGCCCGCCGTACGCCGCGATCGTCTCGCTCTGCGTGCACAGCGGCAGGCTCCGCCCCACCAGCTCCCCACCGCGGGCGAAGAACTGCACGTCCACGTGCGAGAACGGTTCGAGACGCGCCCCGAACTTCGACTTCGTCCGGCGCACGCCCCGGGCCACGGCGCGGACGCGGCCGTGGGTGCGGGTGAGGAGGGTGATGATGCGGTCCGCTTCGCCCAGCTTTTGCGTGCGGAGCACGATGCCGTCGTCGCGGAAGAGGGTCATGGGGCCATTGTCCCGCACGCGTGGGACCGGTTCAGCCCGTCCGGCGTTTGAGGACGAGCGGCGAAGCCGCGATCAGGGGGTCTGGGGGCTCGCCCCCAGGAAACGGCGAAGGGGCGGGGCTGGGGCGAAACCCCCGCCGTCCTACGACGGCATCCGCGCCGCCGCCGCCAACAACCGGTCCGTATCCTCCGGACAGATCATCAACGCCCTCCCCACCGTAGCGAGCACCTCCCGCTCGGCCGGCCGATAAGGCCCGTCCGCGAGCGCGATCCGCGCCCCCTGCAGCAGGATGGACTCCCGCCCGGCGGGCGCGAGATGCGGAGCCAGCGGCTCCAGCGCCTCGTGCAGCTCGATGGCGAGCGCCGTACCGCACGGGTCGAAGCCGTCACGCCCGGACACGGCAGGCCCGGCGGGGAATCTGCCGGGCCCGGGCAGCCGGCCCGTGTCGGCGGCCAGCGCCTCGATCAGCGTGACGAGCTGCTCCTCGCTGCAGTCGGCGAAGCCGGCCGCCCGTACCGCGCCCACCGCCGCCCGCCGCACCGTACGCGCCTCCGTGCCGCCCGCCGCGAGCACGGCGAGCGCGACCGTGTGCACCGCGTCCCGCAGCATCGCGGAGAACCGGGTGGTCGTGGGGTGGTCGAGGACGTCCATCGGGTACCGCTCGCGGCAGGCCGTGCACTCGACGACCGGCCCCACCGGCCCGCGCGGCAGCAGCGGCAGCCCCAGGACGACGAGGCGGCGGCGCCCGGTGCGCCGGTGGTAGTTGCGGTCGCCGCCGCAGCCGGGGCAGAAGAACTCGCCGTCGCCGATGGTGCGCCATACGGTGCGCACACCCAGCACACACCGGTCGGAGCTCCGTCGGCCTTGCGCGTGCTTCACGGCGCACACCTCCTAACGCCACGGCCTCGTCGCCGCGTTGACGTGATGTTAGCCACATCGTCGACGTGCCGTCAGCACCCCGTGCGCAGACTCGGGCCGGTCTGAGGTGACCGGGAGGCGGGCGCGCCCCCGACCCCACCGGATGCGGTGGTTTGGGAGGCGCGCCCTTGACTATCGGGGCGCCTTGACGATCGGGAAAGCCGATCGCGGAGACTCAGGGCCGGTATGCCCGGTTCACCGCGGACACGACCGCCTTGATGGAGGCGCGCGTGGTGTTGGGGTCGATGCCGATGCCCCACAGCACCTTGCCGTCGATCACGCACTCGATGTACGAGGCGGCCTGGGCGCTGGCGCCCTCGCTCATGGTGTGTTCGGTGTAGTCCAGCAGGCGGGCGTCGATGCCGGTGGCGGCGAGCGCGTCGAAGAAGGCGGAGATCGGGCCGTTGCCCGTACCGGTCAGGACCGTCTCCGTCCCGTCCACGACGGCCTCGACGGTGAGCACGTCGGTGCCCTCGCCGGCGGTGGTGGTCTGGGCGGCGCGCAGTTCGACGCGGCCCCACGGGTTGTCGGCGGTGGGCAGGTACTCGTCGCGGAAGACGGACCAGATCTCCTGCGGGGTGACCTCGCCGCCGCCCGCGTCGGTCCGGGCCTGAATGATCTTCGAGAACTCGATCTGCATGCGGCGCGGCAGGTCCAGCTTGTGGTCGTTCTTCAGGACGTAGGCGATCCCGCCCTTGCCGGACTGCGAGTTGACGCGAATGACCGCCTCGTACGAGCGTCCGACGTCCTTGGGGTCGATGGGCAGGTACGGGACCGCCCACTCGATCTCGTCCACGCCGCGGCCCTCGGCGGCGGCGGTGGCCTCCATCGCCTCGAAGCCCTTCTTGATGGCGTCCTGGTGGGAGCCGGAGAAGGCGGTGTAGACCAGGTCGCCCGCGTAGGGGTGGCGCGGGTGGACCTCCATCTGGTTGCAGTACTCGGCGGTGCGGCGGACGTCGTCGATCCGGGAGAAGTCGATCTCGGGGTCGACGCCCTGGGAGAACAGGTTCATGCCCAGGGTGACCAGGTCGACGTTGCCCGTCCGCTCGCCCTGGCCGAACAGGCAGCCCTCGACGCGGTCGGCGCCGGCCATCACGGCCAGCTCGGCGGCGGCGACGGCGGTGCCTCGGTCGTTGTGCGGGTGCGCGGAGAGGCAGACGAACTCGCGGCGGGACAGGTGGCGGCCCATCCACTCGAAGCGGTCGGCGTGGGTGGAGGGGGTCGAACGCTCGACCGTGGCGGGCAGGTTGAGGATGATCTCCCGGCCCTCCTCCGGCTGCCAGACGTCCATGACGCCCTCGCAGACCTCCAGGGCGAAGTCCAGCTCGGTGTCGGTGAAGATCTCCGGGCTGTACTGGTACCCGAACACGGTCTCGTCGCCGAGGATCTTGTCGGCGTACTCCATGACCAGCCGCGTCCCGTCCACCGCGATCTGCTTGACCTGCTCGCGCGAGCCGCGGAAGACGACGCGGCGGAAGACCGGCGCGGTGGCGTTGTAGAGGTGCACGGTGGCCCGGTGCGCGCCGCGCAGCGACTCCACGGTCCGTTCGATCAGTTCCTCGCGGGCCTGGGTGAGGACGGAGATCGTCACGTCCTCGGGGATCGCGCTCTCCTCGATGATCGAGCGGACGAACGCGAAGTCGGTGGCGCCGGAGGAGGGGAAGCCGACCTCGATCTCCTTGTAGCCCATGCGGACCAGCAGGTCGAACATCTCCCGCTTGCGGGCCGGCGACATGGGGTCGATCAGGGCCTGGTTGCCGTCGCGCAGGTCGGTGGAGAGCCAGCGCGGGGCCTTGGTGATCCGGCGGTCCGGCCAGGTGCGGTCGGGCAGGTCCACGGCCTCGTACCGGCCGTACTTGTGCACCGGCATCCCGGAGGGGCGCTGGGTGAGGGTGGCCGCGGTGAGGGGGGTGGGGCGGCCTACGGGACCGGGGGCGGAATCGGGGGCGACGGTGACTTCGACGGACTCGGGCGTGCGGATCGTCTGGGACATCTGCGCAGGTCTCCTCGGGTGCTCCACGCGGGGTTCCCGGGCTCCGTCACGGAGCCGGGGGGGCCGACGGGGCGCGCGGTGTCCCCGGAGTCCTCCGGGCCGTGCACCGCAGCACCGATCTCCGCGGGGAGGGGGTCGGCCGACGACTACAGACCCTCGCCGCGGCAGCTAAGGAGAAGCAGCCCACAACGCATGATGCGTCGCACAGTAGCGGAACGCGGCGGAATGCGGCTGCCCGTATCAGCATGCGGAACGTCGGCGGCGGCAGGCACCATGCGTTACCAGATGCCGTACGTCCCCGGCCGGGCAAAGAATCTCCAAGCACCCTTTTTCGTTAAATCATGACGGCGGGGAGTGACAACGACATAACCCTGTGCGACATTCCGGCCATGAATGGCGACCCCACCGGGACCGTGCCCGCGCGCCGTCCCTTCTGCACGATCATCCCCCCACACGTCCTCGACCGACTGGCCACGTCCGACGACCCCCGGCACTTCGAGCCCGCCCGCCGCACCCTCGAACACGACGGCGCCCTGCGCACCCGCCGCCGTGTCACCGCCATCCGCGGCATCACCGTCGAGGCCGAAGCCGAGGCCGCGGCCACAACCGACACCCCGAACCGCACGATCTACGACGCGGGCCACCGCACCCGGCTGCCCGGCGAGAAAGTGCACGACGAGGGCGGCGCCCCCTGCCAGGACGCCACCGTCAACCGGGCCCACGCGGGCCTCGGCGCCACCTACGACCTCTTCTTCAAGGTCTACGGCCGCCGCTCCATCGACGACCGCGGCCTGCCGCTGAACGCGACCGTCCACTACGGCCAGGAGTACAACAACGCCTTCTGGGACGGCGACCAGATGGTCTTCGGCGACGGCGACGGCGAGATCTTCCTCGACTTCACCCTCCCCGTCGACGTCATCGGCCACGAACTGACCCACGGCGTCACCCAGCACACCGCCAACCTGGAGTACTACGGCCAGTCCGGCGCGCTCAACGAGTCCCTGTCGGACGTCTTCGGCTCACTGATCAAGCAGTACGCCCTCGGCCAGACCACCGCCCAGGCGGACTGGCTCATCGGGGAGGGCCTCCTCGCTCCGAAAGTCCACGGCACCGCCCTGCGCTCCATGAAGGCCCCGGGCACCGCCTACGACGACCCCAGGCTGGGCAAGGACCCCCAGCCCGCCGTCATGGACGACTACGTCCGCACCTCCCGTGACAACGGCGGCGTGCACATCAACTCCGGCATCCCCAACCACGCCTTCTACCTGCTGGCCACCGCACTCGGCGGCAACGCCTGGGAGCGCGCCGGCAAGATCTGGTACGCCACCCTCACCGGCGGCGAACTCGCCTCCGACGCCGACTTCGCCACGTTCGCCCGCCTGAGCGCCGCCGCGTCCCGCACCCTCTTCGGCGAGGGCGACGAGACCCGCGCGGTCCTCAAGGCCTGGTCCCAGGTGGGTGTCCCCACCTCGTAAGGCGGTGCCCGGCGGGCCACAATGGCGCCATGCGGATCGTCATCACACGAACCGGCGGCTTCGCCGGGATCGAGCGCCGGGCCGAACTGGACACCACAGGACGGCCCGACGCCACCCACCTCGAAGCCCTCGCCCACCGCGCCCTGACCCCCGGCCGCGACGCCCCCGCCCGCGGCGTCCCCGACGGCTTCCACTACGAAATCACGGTCGACAACCGCAAGGTCCACCTCGCCGACCCCCACCTCACCGAGGACCAGCGCGAACTGATCAGGACGGTGCTACGGGAAGGGGCGTGAAACCGCCTGTGTGAACGGATCAGGGCGTTACCCTGCTCGAATACGTCATCGAACAGGGGGGGGAGACCGTGTTCCCGTCGAGTCCGGACTTGGGAGTCCAGGCCCACCGGCCCAAATCCGCCGCGGCCGAGTTCCACTCCGCGAGCAGCGACGGCCGGGACTCCGGCAAGCTCGACGACCCCCCACGCGCGAGCGCCGCTCACCATGGGTGGGCCGCCGCTACGGCGAGTGACGAGTGCGTGGCTTCCTGGCGCAGCCGCCTGCACGAGCTAGGCCATTCCGCCCGCTCCGCCGCCGCGGCGGTAACCGAGTCCATGGATGCCTACTCAGGCACAGACCACTCCATCGCCGACGGCCTGCGCAAGGCCGGCGGTTCTCTGGAGGATGCCTGATGGTGTCAGTACCCGAACTCAAGAACGCCAAGCCGAAGCTCTGGCGCGACGCCGCCGACGATGTCCTGCGGGCGGCCAAACACTGCGAGGAGATCGGCGGTCTGGCCCGCGACCACGTCGCCCCTACGCTGCAACAGTGCTGGATAGGTGACACGGGTGAAAAGGCCCGCCGCGTCTTCGTCGACCACGCGAACGAGTACGAGGCCGCGAGCCTGTCCCTGCGCGCGCTCACCAAGGCGTACGACCATCTCGCCGAGGTGGTTGAGGGCTCCCAACGGGATCTGTTGAGCGCTCTCGAGTGGGCGAGTTCGCATGATCTACACGTGGACGAGAGCGGCCGCGTGCAACTCGCAAAGCAAGTGGTCACCGCCCCGGGTGACACGACGTACACCGACCGGATCAGGCACGTGGAGGGCATCGTCCGGGACGCCCTGGACAAGGCGACCAAGGCCGACGCGGTGGCGGCGGCCGCGATGCGCACGGTCAAGGGGCTGGCCGAGATCAGGGACCCGGCGCTGGTGAAAGAAGGTCTGACCGAGAACAGCCCGCTCAACATCGCCCTCCGGCTCGCCGGCCGGGTGAAGAAGGACGGTCTGCACCCGGTCAATGTCTCGCCCGCACAGATCGCCGCGATGGAGCGGGCCGCCAAGGAGACGGGCATGAGCAGGACACTGCTCCTGGCGATCCTCTGGCAGGAACAACAGGCGTACCAGAACCAGGAGAAGACGGACGGCGGCCCCCGGACCGCGTACGGACGGCTGCGGGACTTCATGCTGGAGGAGACGATCAAGCCGGACAAGTCGCTCGGCATCGCGCACATGAAGCTCAAAACGGCCCGTGCAGTCATCGCCGCGCACACGGACCGTTTCACGGCTGAGGGCCGCTCCCTGAACGAACTCAGCGACCGCCAACTCACCAAGTACATCGAGGAGAACCCCAACGAGGACATCCGGCTGAGCGCCTACTACCTCAAAGACCTCAAAAAGAACCCCTATGGAGCCCGGAGCGACAAGCACTTGTTCATGCTGTACGCGGCGGACACGCAGCAGGTGCGGGAGTACAACGAGCGCTACGGCGACGCCACCGAGGGACGTGATGGAGCGATCGGCCGCCGCGCGGCCAACTGGGACCAGCTGAAACCCCACCTCGAGGATGCCCAGCGCTGGGACGGGCTTTCCGATGCGCAGCGGGAACGAGCGATCAAGCAGTTGGAGAGCCAGGCCCCCAAGGGGCGGTACATCGACCTCAGTCCCCTCTACGACACGGGTGGCCCCTCGTCGGGGACCGGTACAGGCAAACCGAAATTCCACGTACCCCCGCCTCCCGCCGTCCCCTCGCCGTCCCCCGGTCCCGCGCCCACGCCCCCCAAGTGACGGGCGCGCTCATGAAGCGGAAACCGCGACGGTTCGCCAGTGCGGCGCTGGGCGTCGTGCTGCTCACCTCATGTGGGGTCCTGGACGAGGAGAAGCGGCCGGCGCTGACGCCCATGCCCAGTGGGGTCCCGGACGGGCCCCTCTTCGCCGACGCCGACGCCGTGGTGGCCGCCCTGGACAAGGCCGGGCTCCCCTGCCGGATCGTACGCAGGGGCAGGACGGACCCGGACTTTGGTACCGGGCTGGACTGCGTGTCCGTACTGAACGGCATCAAGTTCGAGAATCAGATCGACGTCATCAACACGCGGCAGAAGAACTACCGGGACCGGAACGGCGACTCGATCGCCGCGCGCCACAAGGCCCCGTTCAGCCAGACCATCGTCGCCGCGGGCAACTGGTACATCAACGTCACCGAGCCCCGCTTCGCGTCCCGGGTCGCCAAGGCCCTGCACGGCGTCGTGCTCCCGCCGGAGAAGGTGAAGATCCCCGACTATCCGTTGCCGAGCCTTCCCGCCGAGCCCCGGTACAAGAGCCTCGGCGCGCTGGCCGACGCGCTCGGCGAGGTCGTCGGGTGCGATGAGCGGTCGGAGGAGCTCGGAGGGACGATGACGTGTACCACCGGGAAGCGGACCGGCACCCCCAACTGCGCCACCCTCGCGCTGCACGCCACCCCCGCGGACCGCGACCGCACGCTGCGGGAGGCCATCGCGTACAAGGGCGTCCCGGCGACCCTCGTCGCCGCCGGGAACTGGACCGTCAACCTCTGCGACTACGGGCTGGGCGGGACCGTCGCGCGGGGGCTGCGCGGCAGGGTCGTGAGTTATGACGGGGGCTGAGGCCCCGCCCCCCGTCCGGCCCGGCGGCCTAGAAGCCGAGCTTGCGGAGCTGCTTCGGGTCGCGCTGCCAGTCCTTGGCGACCTTGACGTGCAGGTCGAGGTAGACGGGCGTGCCGAGCAGGGCCTCGATGTGCTTGCGGGACTTCATGCCGACCTGCTTCAGGCGGGCGCCCTTGGGGCCGATGATGATGCCCTTCTGGCTGGGGCGCTCGATGTAGACGTTGGCGTGGATGTCGAGCAGCGGCTTGTCGGCCGACCGGTCCTCGCGGGGCAGCATCTCCTCGACGACGACGGCGATGGAGTGCGGCAGCTCGTCGCGGACGCCCTCCAGAGCGGCCTCGCGGATCAGCTCCGCGACCATGACCTGCTCGGGCTCGTCGGTGAGGTCGCCCTCGGGGTAGAGCGGCGGGCTCTCCGGCAGCATGGGCGCGATCAGGTCCGCCAGCAGGGAGACCTGAGTGTCGCCCACCGCCGAGACCGGGACGATCTCCGCCCACTGGATGCCCAGCTCCTCGCCCAGCCGCTGGATGGCGATCAGCTGCTCGGCGAGCGTCTTGGAGTCGACCAGGTCCGTCTTGGTGACGATGGCGATCTTGGGGGTCTTCTTGATCCCGGCCAGTTCGCCGGCGATGAAGCGGTCGCCGGGGCCGAGCTTCTGGTCGGCCGGCAGGCAGAAGCCGATCACGTCGACCTCGGCCCAGGTGGTCCGGACGACGTCGTTCAGCCGCTCGCCGAGCAGGGTGCGCGGCTTGTGCAGGCCCGGGGTGTCGACCAGCACGAGCTGGGCGTCGGGGCGGTGCACGATGCCGCGCACGGTGTGGCGCGTGGTCTGCGGCCGGTTGGAGGTGATGGCGACCTTCGTCCCCACCAGTGCGTTGGTCAGGGTCGACTTGCCCGCGTTGGGGCGGCCGACGAAGCACGCGAAGCCCGCGCGGTGGGGCGCCTGGGAGGGGGATGAAGCCTTGTCCATGGGATTCATTCTCCCCGATCCCCCGTCCTTCGCCGACCAGCGGGCGCGGGGAGCCGGTCGGCGGCTGCGTGAAGCCGGTCGGCCCGCCGCCGGGAGCCCGTCAGCCCGCCGTCACGATCACCGACGGTACGCCGTCCGGGCCCGCGAGCAGGACCGGGGTGTCCGGTCCGCCGAGGTCGCGGACAGCCGCGCGGTCGGCGTCCGGAACGGCCGCCGCCTCGGAGACGACCGCCGCCGCCTCCAGGGACCTCGCACCACTGGCCACGGCCATGGCCACCGCCGTGGCCAGGGCGCTCAGCCGCAGCGAGTCGAGGGCGACGGTGCCGGCCACGTACGTACGGCCGGTCTCGTCCCGTACGGCCGCGCCCTCCGGCACGGCGTTGCGGGCGCGGGTGGCGCGGGCGAGCGTGATGAGCTTGCGGTCCTCGGGGTCGAGCTCGGTGATCTCCGTCATGGGCCGAGGATAGTGAGGCGCCCGCCCGCGTCCGCCACCGGTCGGCTCGCCGGCCCTCAGCTCGCCGGCACTCGGCCCGCCGCCCGTCAGCTCGCCACCGGGACGGAGTGCAGGCCGCCCCGCCGCGCCTCCGGCGAGTTCAGCCAGGCCACCCGCTCGGCCGTGTTCGTGCCCGGCACCGGGTTGTGCATCACGATCGTGAGGTCCGGCCGGGCCGGCACCTGGAGCGCCGTGACCTCGAAGGAGAGGGTGCCGACGACCGGGTGCTCGTACTCCTTGCCGAGCTGCCCGGCCGGCTGCACGTCGTTGCGCGCCCACAGCGCGGCGAACTCCGGGCACCCCGCCGCCAGTTCCTCGACGATCAACGCGAACCCCTCGTCGTCCGGGCGCTGCGCCCAGGCGGCGCGGTACTGGGCGACGACGTGCCCGGCGTTCCGCTCCCAGTTCGCCGCGCGCGAGCGGTAGACGGGGTCGGTGAAGTAGGAGATCAGGCAGTTCTGCCGGATCTCCGGGCGGAAGCCCATGACGACGGCGGCCGACTCGTTGTAGGCGACCGTGTTCCAGTAGGGGTCCATGATGTGCGCGGGGTTGGGCAGCCAGCCGTCGATCAGCCGCATCAGGCCGTCGCACAGATGGTCCGGGTCCTCGACGACGGAGTCGGGCAGCGGCGGGTTGAGACCGGCGAGGACGTACAGGTGGCGGCGCTCGCTCCCGGTCAGCCGGAGGACGCGGGCCACCGCGTCGAGCACCTGCGGGGAGACGGTGATGTCCCGCCCCTGCTCCAGCCACTGGTACCAGGACGCGCCCACCCCCGCGAGCACGGCGACCTCCTCCCGCCGCAGCCCCGGCGTGCGACGCCGGCCGCCGCCGTCCGGCAGGCCCGCCTCCGCCGGGCTCACCCGGGCCCGCCGGCTCATCAGGAAGTCGCGCAGTTCCGGGCGGCGGTTCGGCCCGGCGGCGCGCGTGCGTGTCGTCACGGTTCCCCCTCGTCGCATTCCCCTGTGTCTGGTGGTGCGGCCACCACCATAAGTGCCGACTCCCCGGCCTTATTCCGGAAGCCCGAGGGTGGACACATGGCGCTCGAAACGTCCCCCTCCCCCACCGTCACTTCCGCCCCTACCCCCTCTGTCTCCTCCCCCGCCCCCGATCCGGCGGACTCCCGGATGACCGCCCGCGCGAAGCTGGTCCTGCTGGTGCTGTGTGCCGCGCAGTTCATGGTCGCGCTCGACTTCTCCATCCTGAACGTGGCCCTCCCCGTCCTCGGCGACGACCTCGGCATGGGCCGCTCCGACCTCCAGTGGGCCGTCACCGCGTTCGCCCTGCCCTCCGGCGGCTTCCTGCTCCTCTTCGGACGGATCGCCGACCTCTACGGCCGACGCCGCCTCTTCCTCGCCGGACTGACCCTCTTCACGGCGTCCTCGGTCCTGGCCACCCTCGCCTGGGACCCCGCGTCCTTCCTCACCGGCCGGGCCCTCCAGGGCCTCGGCGCGGCCGTCATCGTGCCGACCGGCATGTCCCTGCTGACCACCACCTTTCCCGAGGGCCCGCAGCGCGAACGCGCCCTTGGCATCAGCAGCACCCTGCTGTCACTCGGCTTCACCATCGGCATGGTGCTCGGCGGCGTCATGACGGACGGCCTCGGCTGGCGCTCCACCATGGGCCTGCTCGGCGTCGCCGGCGTCGGCGTGCTGCTGCTCGCCCCCGGCCTGCTCACCGAGTCTCGGCGCAAGGACCGCCCCCGGCTCGACCTCCCCGGCGCGGTGACCGTCACCGGCGGGCTGCTGGCCCTGATCTACGCCCTGTCGACCGCGGCCGAGAGCGGCCTCGGCCGGACGGACGTCGTCGTCACCCTCGTCACCGGACTCGTCCTGCTCGCCGCGTTCGCCGTCGTCGAGTCCCGGGCCGCCGAACCGCTGGTCTCCCTGCCGATGCTGCGCCGGCCGACGGTCGCCTTCGGCAACCTCGCCGGCCTGACGACCTTCGCGACGATGAGCGCGGCGATCTTCCTGCTCACCCTCTACCTCCAGGACGTCCTGCACCTCTCGGCGTTCCGCACCGGCCTCATCTTCGGCGTCGAGGGCGTCGTCGCGGTCCTCGCCGGCACGGTGGCGCCCAAGGTGATCGCCCGCTTCGGCACCCGCACCACCCTCGTCACCGGCCTGCTGATCCAGGCGGCCTGCACCGCGCTGCTCCTCGGCGTCGGCCGCTCGTCGGGCGCCTGGCTGACGCTGGTGGGCATCTCGCTCGGCGTCATCGGCCACCTGTGGGCGATCGTCGCCTACGGCGTCACCGCCACCTCGGGCCTCCCGGACGGCGAACAGGGCCTGGCCACCGGCCTGGTCACCAGCTCCCAGCAGGTCGGGATCACCGTCGGCATCCCGCTGCTCAGCGCCCTCGCCTCGGCGCACACGGCCGCGCTGCGGGCGGACGGCGAGGACGGCGTCGGGGCCGCGCTCGGCGGGATCAGGCTGGGGCTCGGGGTCGACGCGGCGGTCGTGGCGGGAGTGGCCGTTCTGGTGGCGGTGGGGCTGCGGGGGCGGGGCGCGAAGCGCTGACGCTGCGCGCTGGGCGGGGCGGGGGGTGCCCCGGTCCCGCCCCTTCACCGTTTCTTGCAGGGGAGGGCCCCCGCACCCCCCGAAACCGCGCTCCGCGCGGTTGTCCTCAAACTCCCCCAGAGGGGGTACCCCCAGACGGGCTCTTCAGCAGCCCCTCCACCCGCTCCGCCGTC
>NZ_JAIQLH010000060.1 GCF_020037025.1 Streptomyces huiliensis
ACTCCGCCCGCGAGACCCTGCGCTTCGCCCTCGCCCTGGGCGGCGAGGTCCCGCACCAGGCCCAACTCCCCGCCCTCGTCGGGGACGAGCACGCCGACGCCGCCGTGGGCGAACTGCTCGACGGCGGGCTGATCACCGCGGTCGGCGCGCACTACCGGGTGGCCGCCGGCGTCGCCGGGGACCTGGCCGGCGCGGACTGGACCGAGGGCGCCGCCGAGCGCGTCCTGGCCGCCGCCCGGCACTACGCCTGGTGGGCCGGGCACCCCTCCGTCACCCCCGAGCGCATCGCCGCCGAAGCGGACGTGGTCCTCGCCGCGCTCGCCGCCCTCGTCGCCTCCGGCGCGGCGGGACACCCTGCCGCGGCCGTGCTGCTGGCCCGTACGGCCGCGCCGGCGTTCGCGGGCGCGCTGCACTGGAGCGCCTGGGAGCGCGGGCTCCGGCACGGCCAGGAGGCCGCCCGGCTGGCCGGCGAAGTGGGCGAAGAAGCGTATTTCCACCACGAGTTGGGCGTCCTGGCGCTGTGCACCGGCAACCTCGGCCGGGCCCGGGCCGAGCTGGAGGCGTCCACCGGCCTGCGCGGCGTGCTCGCCGACAAGCGCGGCGCCGTCGCCAGTCGCCGGGCGCTCGCCCTGGTCGCCGACCGGTCCCGCCCGGCGCCGGCCCCCGCCCC
>NZ_JAIQLH010000061.1 GCF_020037025.1 Streptomyces huiliensis
CGGCGGCGGGGGCGCCCCCGGCCCGTACGGTGCGGGCCCGGGCATGACGCCGATGCCCGCGCCCGCGCCCCCGCCGCCCCCGCGGCGCGGGAACAAGAAGGTGCTCGCCATCGTCGGCGGGGTCGTCGCCCTGGCGGTCATCGGCGGCGGCATCGCGTTCGCGCTCAAGGGCGGGTCCGGGGACGACGAGAAGAAGGAGGACGCCAAGGGGGCGTCCGCCGCGCCCAAGGACCCCGCCGGTCCGCAGGCGTCGGCCTCGGCGCCCGCGCCGGGCGGTCAGGGCGCGGACAAGCCGGCGGACGGCGGCTACAAGGCCCCGGCCGGCTGGCAGTCGCAGGTCTACGAGCGGCACGGCTTCGCCTACGACGTCCCCGGCAAGGGGGAGAAGTGGAAGCTCCTGCCCGGTGACACCATGATCTCGTACACCGACAAGGGCAAGCCGGTCGTCGCGATGACCGGCACCGCCAACTTCCGTGAGGGCGGCTGCTCGTCCAACCCCAACCCCGACACCTTCGGCGAGGCCGGCAAGGGCCAGCTCGCCACCGTCGGCACCACCGGCGGCGGCAAGGACGGCGACCTCCAGACCAACGCCCGCAACTGGGCGGGCAACTGGGGGGTCATGGCCTACGGCGGTGTGGGCGCGAACAAGCCGAAGATCGAGGTCAGCCAGGCCACGCCGTGGAAGAAGAACGGCATCGAGGGCTACACCGCCACGGCCAAGGTCAAGGTGACCCACCGGCCGAGCGCCTGTGTGCCGCCCACCGCGATCGTGAAGAGCATCGCGCAGAAGATGCCGGACGGCACCTTCCACGGCTGGGTGATCTACGCGGACCAGGGCGTCCCGGACGCGCTGTCCGAGGAGCAGATCGACAAGATCATGCAGACGGTCCGCCCGGCCGCCGCGCACTGACGCCGCGCGCCGACGCCGCGGCCGGGTTCCGCCGCCGGCGACGTGCCACCCGAGGGCCTCGGAGGGGTGTGGCCCTCGGGTGCGCCGCTACGTCACCGGCCGTCCGCGACGGTCTCCGTGAAGGCGCTCCAGGCCTCGGGGGTGAAGCCGAGCACCGGGCTCTTCGGGTCCTTCGAGTCGCGGACCGCGATGGCGCGGGGAAGGGGGGAGGCGACCTCCACGCAGTCGCCGTGCGCCAGCGAGTAGGAGGACTTCCGCCAGGTGGACTTGCCCTGCTGAATGGCCATGGTGTTGCTCCGTTGCCTGTGAGTACTGCCTGTGGTCAGAAACGCCGGTTTCCCGAGGTGGAATCGACGGTACGCGCCAACATCAGATGCTGAGCTGGCTGTTCACCCGACCGGATGGCATATTCCAGGCACCCCTTCCCCGGAGGTGGCGGCAGGTGTACCGTTCCGCCTCTCACGTGGCAGGGGATGCGGAAGCGGTCACGCGCGGGCGCCGTCGGCGGCCCGGTACTCCTCCGCGACGCGGAGCATGAACTGCCGCGAGTGCTCCGCGTTCAGTGCCTGCATCCGCAAATGCTCGTACATCACGCTGTACGCCTGGACGTCGTTCGGCTTCTCCAGGTAGAGGTCGCTGGTGATCCCCTCCAGGTACACCGTGCTCGCGTCCTGCGGGTCGTTGAACTCCAGGATGCAGAACTTCCCGTACATGCCGGGGTGTGCGCCCACGTCGTACGGCAGCACCTGCACGGTGATGTGCGGCTGGAGGCTGAACTCCACGAGGTGCTCGAGCTGTTCGCACATCACGGCGCGGCTGCCGACCACCCGGCGCAGCGCCGCCTCGTCGATGACGGCCCACAGGCGCAGCGGGTTGTCCGGGTCGCTGATGCGTTCCTGCCGCCGCATGCGCACCTGCACCCGGCGCTCGACCTCGGCCGCCGTGGCCTCCGGCCAGGAGCCCTCGGTGACGGCGCCGGCGTAGCCGGGCGTCTGGAGCAGGCCCGGGACGAGCGACGCTTCGTAGATGCGCAGCGAGGCCGCGTCCGTCTCCAGCCCGATGTAGACGCTGTACGGGATGTCGCCGAACGCGTGCCACCAGCCCTGCTGGCGCGACTCCTTGGCCATCTGCATCAGCGAATCGACGATGCGGTGGTCCTCGACCCCGTACACGCCGCAGAGATCGCGGACATCGCGCTGGCTGATGCTGCGGCGGCCGTTCTCCAGCCTGCTGATCTTCGATTGCGACACCAGCAGCCGCTCGGCGACCTCCTCCGCCGTCATCCCCTTGAGCTCACGGAGCTTGCGCAGCTCCTGCCCCAAGCGGCGCCGCCTTACGGTGGGATTGACACTGGACGCCACGGGACGCACCTCCGGCTCCGTCATGCTGCTGTCTCCTGCTCCCGCAGCCTGCCACCACCGGCCGGGGCGGCGCTGGAAAACGCCGACACAGGATCCGCTCGCGGTGACCGTGGTCACGGCGGCGACATCCCCGCCGGAAGCGCCCGGCGGTGCGCCCACTGGGCCCCGGGGTGCGCCGGGGCGGCCGGTCGCGCCGTAGGCCGCGATTCCGTTTCGGTCTTCCCCGTGGGGTACGGGAGGTTGTCGTCCCGTGGCCCCCGCGGTGCGCGGGTCCTTCCGGTTCCGCGGGGCGCGGCGCGGTGGCGTGTGCCGGCCCGGCCGACCTGGCCCGGCGGAACGGTTCGCCGGACGCCGGTCGTGCTCGCGGTGGCGCGGTCAGCACGCCGTCGTGCCCGTCACCTCACCGGGACCGCCGCGTACGCGACCGGAGTTGACCGCTCCGGCGCCGCGTCGGTGAAGTGCCGAAGCGGCGCCGGTGACGCGCCGGTGCCGCGCCGCCCGGTGACGCGCCGGTGCCGCGCCGCCCGGTGTGCGGCGGCGCGGCTCGGCTTCGTGGTGCGGTGGTTCCGCGACGGGTCCCGACGGGTCGCGACGATTTCCGACGGGTCCTGGCGATTTCCGGCGGGTCCGTCGTGAGCGTCGACGCCCGGCGTTCACCGTGCCGGGTGTCACCGGCGTACGCCGCGTCGCCCGTCCGGTGCTCGCTGCGGCGGCGTCAGGAGGCCGCCGCAGCGCGCGCCATCACCCCGCCGTGGTGCCCCGCTTGCTGAGGAACGGTTTCAGCAGGTGCGACGCCACTGCGGACGGCCGCCGTCCGACGGCCGGAGCCGCCGTTGCCGCCGCCGCTCACGGCCGCGGCCCGGCGCGGCTGCGCCGCGACGCCGTTCTGCACGTCCATCACGGCGTGCGCCACCAGCCCGCCCATGGGGTCGTGCCGGATGAGGTCCCGGAGCCTGGAGCGCGACGAGCGGCCCTCGTTGCCCGGATAGAGGTGCTTGCCCAGGCCGACCGCGTGGGCCAGGGCGGCGAGCGCCGCGGTCCGCGGGTCCGGCGGCACGCCGGTGCGGATCGCGCTGTCCAGCCGGGCCCTGATCTCCCGGCTGATGGCCGTGTCCGTCGCCTGGTACCGGGTGGTCGGCAGCACCCCGCACATCTGGCCGGCGACGGCGTGCACCATGCCGCACCGCTCCAGGTGGGTGAGGTACGTCTGACGCAGCCCCAGCCGGGGCCCGCCGATCCAGTGGACCGCGCGGACCGGACTGCCGCGGCGGCGCAGCAGTTCGAGCGCGGTGTCCAGGGTCGGATCTCCTGTCGGCCGTGGCATCACCACGGCGATACGATCCCCGTCAGGGGCTATCCGTCCGGCCAGAGCCAGCTCCACTAGCTGGGCTCCGGCGAGACCGAGGTCGAGCGACTGCGGCTGCGCCGTGGTCCCGGTGGCCGGGTCCAAGGCGAGCAGCAGAAGCTCCTCCGGAATTGTTCTGCGGCTCCTGCCCATCCATGCCTCCCCGCGTGGATGAGTGACAGGGTGACCCCTCTCACATTGGTCTGTCGAGAGTGCGTGGTGGCTTCGGGTGGGAACCGGTAGGTATGTCGTCTCGTCTTGCACATGGGTGAAGCCGGGGAAGCCGCCTGCCGGGTGGTCGCGCGGTGGCACGCCGACGGCAGAGCACACTGGTAGACGTTGAGAATGTCCGGAACGGCGGAGTGCGGGGCACTCCGCCCCGGCGTACGGCGTGGGAATCGAGGAGGCATCGGTGGCGGGCGAGTCCCCCGACAAGTCTGAGCAGGGGAAGCCGTCGGGGGAGGCGGCCGGCGCTGAGCGCGACCCGAGGCTCGGGATGCACAGGGAGTCCGGAGCGGCCGTGGCCGTGGCCGGAGGCACCGGTTCCCACCCGGACAAGAACGACGACGGCGAACGTGACGGTGACGCCGACGGCGGTGAGAACGGTGCCGGCGGTGAGGGCGGCCGGCGTGACGCCGACGCTCCGTCGGCTCCCGCCGCCGGGACCCCGTCCGTGAACGGCGCGAAGGCCGCGGCCTCCGCCGGGGCCGGAACCGCCGCTGACGCGGCATCCGAGGACGGCGCGAAAACCGATGCGGACGCAAAGCCCGCCGCCGCGGGAGCGGGCCGGGTCCCGCCCGGCGACGCCCGGCTGAAGGCCGCCGTCGCCGCCTGGGTGGCGAGCACGGACGACGACGGGGTCGAGGGCCCCGGGGACGGCCGCGAGGAGCGGAAGGCTTCCTCCGACTCCGACGCGGCGCCCGTCGACGAGCCGACGCAGCTCATCAAGGCCCCGACCCCGGCCCCGGCTCCCGCCGGCGAGCCGACGCAGGTCATCAAGGCCCCGGCCCCCGCCGGCGAGCCCGTCCGCGACACGGCCGCGAAGCCGAAGAGCGGTGCGGGGCGCGACGACGCGGACGCCCGGCCCGCGGACCGGCCGACCGCCGCCTTCGGCGTCGTCCGCCCGGACCGCGCGCCGTCTGCCGCCAAGGGGCGGGCGAAGCAGGAGGAGAAGGCTGCCGGACGTGACGGAGGGGAGCCGTCCGGTTCCTCGTCCGCCGACCAGCCGACCGCCCTCATCAAGGCGCCCGCCGTCCCGCCCGCGGCCCCCGCGGGTACGCCCGCCGCGGCTCCCCGGCCGGCCGGCGACCAGGGCAAGGCCAGCCGCTTCGTCCCGCTGAAGTCGGACGACGACGCGCCCGCGCTCGGCAAGAAGGCCGCTCCCGGCGCCCCCGCGGCCCCCGGTGCCGCCGCGGCACCCGCCTCCGCGCGTCCCGCGACGCCGGACCGGCCCGCCGTCCCCGTCAAGGTCACCGCCCCTGCCCCGGCCGCCCGCCCGGCGCCCGCCCCGGCGGGCCCCGGCGGTTCCGAGCGCACCACGCAGACGCCGATGCCCGTCGGCCCGGACGGGGAGAAGCAGGCGCCGCTCGACCTGCTGGCCCAGCTGACCAACACCCCGCCGCCGCCGGAGACGCCGGCGCGGACGGCCATGCGCCGGGTGAAGATCTGGACGCCCATAGTGGTGCTCCTGCTGATCGTCTTCTGCGTGGTCCAGGCGTTCCGCCCGCTGCCGGACGCGTCCCTGGTGCGCGGCAAGCAGGCCGCCTACACCTTCGGCGGCGAGAAGTTCGACATGAAGTGGCCCACCGAGGGCCAGTCCGCCGCCAAGGTGCTCGGCGTCGGCGACCTCGGTACCTACGGGCCGCAGAAGCCGGTGCCGACGGCGAGCATGGCCAAGGTCATGACGGCCTACATCGTGCTGCGCGACCACCCGCTGAAGATGCGCAAGAGCGGCGGGCAGGACGTGCCCGAGCAGGGCCCGTCCGTCACCATCGACGCGCGGGCGGAGAAGGAGGGCGAGGCCAAGGACGAGTCGGCGATCCGCGGCCTGAAGGCCGGGCAGACCTTCTCGGAGTACGACATGCTCCAGATGCTGCTGATCCCGTCCGGCAACAACGTCGCCCGGCTGCTCGCGCGCTGGGACGCCGGCTCGGAGGAGGCGTTCCTCAAGAAGATGAACGACACCGCCAAGCAGCTCGGCATGAAGAACACCACGTACACCGACCCCAGCGGCCTCAACAAGACCACCGTGAGCACGGCCGTCGACCAGGTGCTGCTCGCCGAGCAGGTCATCAGGAACCCGATCGTCCGGTCCATCACCACCAAGCCCAACACCCCGATCAAGGGTCTCGACAAGGGCATCAACAGCAACATCGACGACCTGCTGATCAAGCACACCGGTGTGCTGGGCATCAAGACCGGCTCGTCCTCCCCGGCCGGCGGCACCCTGATGTGGGCGGCCCGCAAGCGGCTGAACGGCGAGGAGGTGCTGATCGTCGGCGCCACCATGGACCAGCACTTCAAGGGCGGTCCCGACGTCAACGCCGAGATGAGCCTCAAGATGGTCAAGCGCGTCAGCTACGAGCAGCTGACCGCCGTGCAGAACGCCCTCCAGCAGGCCGTCGTGGTCAAGAAGGGCCAGGTCGTGGGCTACGTCGACGACCAGCTCGGCGGGAAGACGCCGGTCGTCGCGACCAAGGACGTCAAGGGCTACGGCTGGGGCGGCCTGCGGGCGAAGATGTCCCTGGACAAGAAGAAGGGCGCGGTGCTGCCGCACTCGGCCAAGGCGGGCACGGTCGTCGGCGAGCTCGTCGTCGGCAGTGGGGCCGACGCGGTGCGGGTCCCGGTGGCGCTGCAGAAGGCGCTGAGCGAGCCGTCCTTCGGCTCGAAGCTGCTCCGCCTCGGCTGACCCGGCTCGGATGCCTCGACTGATCCGGCTCGGATGAGCGGTGATCTCCGGCTCCCGGCCCGTACGCCTCGTACGGGCCGGGAGCCGTTCTACGGGCCGGGAGCCGTTGTGCGGCCTGGCCTCCGCGGCCCGGGGCCGCTTCGTGATCCAGGGGCCGGTGCCCCGCCCGTGCTAGCGTCGCGCGGGGTCCGCGCAGGTCGCGGACCCGTCGCGTGCGGGGCCTGATCGCGCACCCGGGGGAACCGGGACGGTCGGGGCATGCGGGAAGATGGGGGGAGACTCGGGGAGGACGGGGAGAGCCGCAGTGAGCACCGTGGGCCCGGCGCGGGCCGGGAAAACCGAAGAGCAGGGCAGGGCAGGCGCCGCACCGGCAGGGACGGACGCCGCTCCGGCACGCCCCGGCGCGTGGCCGCGGGCCCGCGCGGCGCTCACCGGCACCGTGCCGGTCACCCTGTTCGTGGCCGCGGTGCTGCACGTGGTGTGGCGGTTCGTCTTCGCCAACAGCGGCGGCGACCTCGCGGCGCAGGACGCCTGGGCCGAGTTCGCGCTCCAGCACCCGACCTCCGCGTACAACCTCGCCTGGTACGGCGGCATGCACCCCGTCTCGTACAGCGTGATCTCGCCGTACCTGATGGCGCAGCTCGGCGTGCGGCCCACGATGATGATCGCGGGGACCGTCGCGTCCGGGCTGATCGCGCTGCTGCTGGTGCGCAGCAAGGCCGTCCGGCAGCCGTTGTGGCCGTCGCTGTACGGCGCCTTCGCGCTGATCTGCAACGCCATCTCGGGGCGGGTGACCTTCGCGCTGGGCTCCATGTTCGGCCTGGCGGCGGTGGCCGTGATATTCGCCTGGCCGACCCACTGGCGCGTCGAGCGCCGGTACCGCTGGTCGCGGGCGCTGCTCGCCGCCCTGATGGCGGGCCTGGCGACGGCGTCCAGCCCGGTGGCGGGCCTCTTCGTGGGCATAGTGGCCGCCGCGCTGTGGCTGAGCAGACGCCGGGCTGCCTCCTACTCGCTGGGCCTGGCGCCGGCCGTGGTGGTGGGCCTGTCGGCGTGGCTCTTCCCGTTCTCCGGGCAGCAGCCGATGGACGTCCCGTCGACGGTCCTGCCGCTGCTGTCGGGCGTCTTCGCGCTGGTCTTCGCTCCGCGTGCCTGGCGGACCGTCCGGATGACGGCCGGGCTGTACGTGCTCGGCGTGATACTGGTGTGGCTGATCCCCTCCCAGATCGGCAGCAACATCGCCCGGCTCGGCATGATCTTCGGCGGTGTGGTGCTGCTCGCCGCCCTGCAGGAGGCCGAGGTGCCCCCGCGGGCGGAGTGGCTGCGCAAGGGCCGGATGTGGACCGCGACCGTCCTCGCGCTCGTCACGGTGACCGTCTGGCAGGTGGTGAACTCCACCGCCGACATCATCAACACCACCCCCGCCGCCTCCTGGGCGCGCGAGATGGCGCCCCTCGTGGACCGGCTGCAGAAGCTCGACGCCGGGCGCGGCCGGGTCGAGGTCGTCCCGGCCCGCAGCCACCGCGAGGCGTCCGCCCTCGCCCCGTACGTCAACCTCGCGCGGGGCTGGAACCGGCAGGCCGACATGAAGCGGAATCCCGTCTTCTACAAGGAGGGCCTGCTCGACCCGCAGAGCTACCGCACCTGGCTCGACCGCTGGGCCGTGCACTACGTCGTCCTGCCGATCGGCGAGCCCGACCACGCCGCCGTGAAGGAGGCCGAACTCGTCGGCAAGGGTCAGCCCTACCTCGACGAGGTGTGGTCCGACGCCAACTGGCGGCTCTTCGCGGTCAAGAACCCGACGCCGCTGGCCGCGCCCCCCGCGGAGGTGCTGCGCGCGGACGCCGGCGAGCTGTCCCTCACCGTCCGGACGCCCGGTCCCGTCCTCATCCGCATCCCCTACACGCCCTGGCTCGGCCTGGTGGACGAGTCCGGCAAGCCCGTCGACGCCCCGAAGCCCGGCCCCGACGGCGGGCCGCCGGTGAACGAGCGCGGCTGCCTCACGAAGAAGGTCGAGCAGCCGCCGGGCGAGGACGACCCCGAGGACGACTGGACGGTGCTGCACGCGCCGCACCCCGGTACGTACCGCATCGGCGCGCCGTACAAGCTGCCGCGCGGGACGGGCTGCCCGGACGACATGGCGCCGTAGCGGCCGCGTCGTCCGTACCGCCGGGCTTGGGCGTCCGCCGTGCCGGTGGCGTGCGGGGGTGCGTGCCGTGCCGGTGGCGTGCGGGGGCGCGTGCCGCGCCGCCGGCGTGCCCCGTACGGCGGACGCCCGTCACCCTTTCGTCCGCACGCGCCGCCGGCCGCCGGAGATCACCCGTTCGTCGTCGCGCGGCGTGCGGCACCGGCCACGGACCGTTTCGCTCGGAAGTGCGCGGAACCTCCCACCTGCTGCGGCACATCGGTGTGCCGCGTCCGCGCACGGAGGAACGAGCATGCGTACTGCACGAGTGCTGGCCGGAGCCGTCCTGACCATAGCCGTCGCCGGGCTGTCCGGCGCCCCCGCCTTCGCCGGGGACTTCGACAAGCTGGAGATCGAGCCGGGCACCGCGTCCCCGGGCGCGACGGTCACGGTGAGCACGCTCGCCTGCGGCAAGCACGGCGTCGGCTCCGGTGACGCGAGCGCCGTCGGCGGCCCTTCGGCGTTCGAGCTCAAGCCCGGCACCCACAAGGAACTGGTGGTCGGCCAGTTCGACGTGCCGGGGGCGGCCAAGGCCGGCACCTACGGCATCGGCGTGAAGTGCAAGAACGGCAAGGAAGCCACCGGCGACCTGGTCGTCACCACCGGCTCGCCGTCCTCCGCCCCCGCCAAGCCCGGCAAGCCGGCCGGCACGCCGAAGGGCGGCATGCAGACCGGCGCCGGCGGCACCAGCGAGGGCTCGGGCACGGCCGAGATCATCGCGGGCGCGTCCGTGCTGGGCGCCGCCGCGGTGGGCGGGACCTGGTTCCTGCGCCGCCGGGCGGGCTCCGACCGGGCCTGAGGGCCCGTTCCGCCCGCCGGTCCCCGGCCCCGGCCCCGACGCGGGCCGGGGACCGGCGGGAAGGCCGGGGGCGGGGGGACGTGGGGGAGGCGGGGGGACCGCCGTACACCCGCCGGTGGAGGACGGTGACACCTCGATGCTCCGGACGACGCGCACCGCGCTCGCCGCGCTCACGACATGGCTCGGCACGCGCCCCCTCGCCGCCGCCGTACTCGTCGCGGCCGGCCTGTTCTCCGGCTGCTGGCTGATAGACAGCGGCTCCCGGGCGGCCGCCCCGCCGCCGCAGCCCTCCCGCGCCGAGGCGTTCGCCGCCGGTGGCGGGGGCGCCCTGGCCCCGCACCGCCGCGACCCGCTGATCCGGCCGCTGCCGCCGGTCACCCCGGTGCGGGTGCGCATTCCCGAGATCAAGGTCGACGCCCCGCTGCGCGGGCTCCGGCTGCTGCCGGACGGCAGCCTCGCCAGCCCACCGCGCGACGACCGTAACCTCGCCGGCTGGTACGAGGCGGGCACCGCGCCCGGTGCCATCGGCACCGCCGTCGTCGCCGGCCACGTGGACACGCCCACCGGGCCGGCCGTCTTCTACAGCCTCGGCGCGCTCAAGAAGAAGGACATCGTCGAGATCGTCCGCGCCGACGGCCGGACGGCGGTCTTCACCATCGACGCGATCGAGGTGTACGACCGGGGGGACTTCCCGTCCCGGAAGGTGTACGGGGCTTCGGGGCGGGCCGAGTTGCGGGTGATCACGTGTGGGGGCGGGTTCTCGGAGGAGCGCCACGCGTACCTGGGGAACGTGGTGGTGTACGCCCACCTCGCGAAGGTCGTCGAACCGGCCGGCGTGCGGGGGCGTGCGGGGGCGGGTCCCTCCCCGGCGCGGCCGTCGCCATCCCCCTCGTCTTCTCCCTCTCCCTCGCGGGTGGCCGGGCCTTCGAAGAAGCAGGCCGGGCCGTCGCGGCGGCCGTCTCCTGCTCCCTCGGCGAATGCTCCCTCGGCGAATGCTCCCTCGGCGACGCCGAAGTCCGGTGGCCGCCGGGCGGCCGGGGCCACCAAGCCGCCCTCGGCTGCCGCGTCACCGTCCGCCTCCGGCTCCGCGCGGGTGAAGTCCCGGACGCACGGCTCCCGTTGACGGTACGGGCGCGGGGCCGGGTCAGTCCTGCCGCTCCCGTTCCCGTTCCCGTCGGAACTCCACCTCGTCCGCCGTCACCGGGGCCCGGACGGCGTACACGTCGCCGACCCGCAGACCGCCCGGGGTGCGGTACTCCTCGCGCATACCGATGACGGAGATCCCCACCTCCGAAGCCGGCTGCCAAAAGGTGCGGTAGTACGGCGCGTTGGCCGGGTCCTCCGGTATCTCCACCAACGGCACCCCGCGCCGCTCCAGCAGGCGGCGGAGCTTGGCGAAGCGGAGCCGAGGGGTGAAGCGCCCGTACCGCTCCTGAAGCGCTGGCTCCAGGAACTCCCGCCTCCGGCGGGCCAGTCGGTGCACGTGCAGGGTGAAGTGATGGCCCTCCCAGGGGGACGCGGCCGACTCGCGGATCCAGTGGAACTCGGCCAGGCCGTGGTCCCGGCACAGGCCGTACGCGTGGGCGTTGTCACCGAAGTCCGGGCCGAGGACCTCGGCGACGCGCTCGGGGGAGTCCGCCGGGCGCAGCCCGAGCACGGTGCCGGTGGTGACGACGTCCACGTAGAACGCCAGGGAGTGCGGAGTCACTTGGCTGCCCTCGAAATGTCCGGAGCGTCAGTCCGTCACCGTCATCGCCGTCTCCTCCTCGTCCCCTTCCGGCGCGCCCAGCCCCTTGAGTACCTCCAGGATCAGGTCTCCGTATTTCACCAGCTTGTTCTCGCCCACGCCGTTCACCGCCGCCAGGCCGTCCAGCGAGTCCGGCCGGGCCGTCGCGATCTCGCGCAGGGTCGCGTCGTGGAAGATCACGTACGCGGGGACGCCCTGCTCCTTCGCCGTGGCGGCGCGCCAGGCGCGGAGCTCCTCGAAGACCGGCACCGCGGCCGCCGGCAGGTCGGCCGCCGCCGCGCGGCTCCCCGACCGGCCGCCGCCACCGCCGGACGCGGACTTCGTCCGGGCCGCCTTCCGCTCCGGCTCGCGCCGCAGCAGCACCTGGCGCCGGCCGCCCAGCACGTCCCCGCTGGCGTCGGTGAGGACGAGCGTGCCGTACTCGCCCTCCACCGCGAGCAGCCCCTCGGCCAGCAACTGCCGCACCACGCCCCGCCATTCGACGGCGGAGAGCTCGGTGCCGATGCCGAAGACGGTGAGCTGGTCGTGGTCGAACTGGATGACCTTGGCGGTGCGCTTGCCGAGCAGGATGTCGATGATCTGGCCGGCGCCGAACTTCTGGCGGCGCTCGCGGGCCAGCCGGAAGACCGCCGACAGGAACTTCTGGGCGGCGATCGTGCCGTCCCAGGTGACGGGCGGCGTCAGGCAGGTGTCGCAGTTGCCGCACGGCTCGCCGTGCTGGCCGAAGTAGGCCAGCAGCCGGACCCGGCGGCACTCCACCGTCTCGCACAGGGCGAGCATCGCCTCCAGGTGGGCGGCCAGGCGGCGGCGGTGCGCCTCGTCGCCCTCCGAGCCGTCGATCATCTTCCGCTGCTGGACGACGTCCTGGAGGCCGTACGCCAGCCAGGCCGTGGACGGCAGGCCGTCGCGCCCGGCGCGGCCGGTCTCCTGGTAGTAGCCCTCGACGGACTTCGGCAGGTCCAGGTGGGCCACGAACCGGACGTCCGGCTTGTCGATGCCCATGCCGAAGGCGATCGTGGCGACCATCACCAGGCCGTCCTCCCGCAGGAAGCGCGCCTGGTTGGCGGCGCGCACCCGCGCGTCCAGCCCCGCGTGGTACGGCAGCGCCTCGACGCCCTCCCGCACCAGGAACGCGGCCGTGTCCTCCACGCTCTTGCGGGAGAGGCAGTAGACGACGCCCGCGTCGCCCGCGTGCTCGCCGCGGATCAGGTCCAGGAGCTGGCGGCGCGGCTCGTTCTTCTGGGCGATGCGGTACTGGATGTTGGGCCGGTCGAAGCTGGCCACGAAGTGACGGGCGTCACCCAGCTGGAGCCGCGCCGCGATCTCCCGGCGGGTGGCGTCCGTCGCGGTCGCGGTCAGCGCGATGCGCGGCACGTCGGGCCAGCGCTCGTGCAGCGCGGACAGGGCCAGGTAGTCCGGCCGGAAGTCGTGGCCCCACTGGGCCACGCAGTGCGCCTCGTCGATCGCGAAGACCGAGACCTTGCCGCGGTCCAGCAGGCTCATCGTCGATTCGAGGCGCAGCCGCTCGGGTGCCAGGTAGAGCACGTCCAGCTCGCCCGCGAGGAACTCGGCCTCGACCATGCGGCGCTCGTCGAGGTCCTGCGTCGAGTTCAGGAAGCCCGCGCGGACGCCCAGGGCGCGCAGCGCGTCCACCTGGTCCTGCATCAGGGCGATCAGGGGCGAGACGACCACCCCGACACCCGGTCTGACCAGGGCCGGGATCTGGTAGCAGAGCGACTTGCCGCCACCCGTGGGCATCAGGACGAGCGCGTCGCCGCCCGCGACGACATGCTCGATGATCTCTTCCTGCGCCCCGCGGAACGCGTCGTAACCGAAGACGCGGCGCAGCACGCCGAGCGCCTCGCTCGACGCTTCGGGCTCACGGGTCGCGGTGGTCTCGGTGGGGTCGGCCATTCGGGCAGTCTACGAGGAACGGCGCGGCCGAGCGGGTGATCAAGGAAGCCTGTGGACGACGGGCGGCTTGTGGACAACTCCGTCACTCCTCGGTGTAGCGACAGGCGACGCTCGCCCCCTACGCCACTTCGATGCCGTACTCCTGTACCAGAGCCTCCAGACCCCCGGGATACCCCTTGCCCCCCACCACGAAGTCCCAGTTCCCGCCCGACCGCTTCCGGAACGATCCCAGCACCAGCGCCGTCTCGCCCGGCCGGCCGTCCGAGACCTCCAGCTGCCCGAGCTCCGCCCCCGCCGCGTCCGAGAGCCGTATCCGGGCGTCCGTGAAGCGGGAGAGGTCGGCCTCCGGGTTGATCTCGGGGTCTATGGCCGCCGCCAGCACCAGCCGGTCCGCCGGCTCGGGCAGCGCGTCGAACGCGACCCGCAGCGCCGCCTTGTCCCCGGGCAGCGGGTCGACCGACCGCACGGTGCCGTCGGGGGTGCGGGGGTTGTTGTAGAAGACGAAGTGCTCCTCGCTGAGCACGCGGGAGCCCCGGCAGACCAGGGCGCAGACGTCCAGGGCCACGCCGCCGGACCAGGACATGCCCAGCACGTTGTGGTCGGCCGGCTCCGCGGGGTCCGCTGCGGGCCCGGCCGTACGGGACGCCGCCGTGCCACCGCCCGTACCGCCCGTACCTCCCGCCCCGTCCGCCGGTCCCAGCCGCCCCCGCAGCCCGTGCTGCGCCAGCAGCCCCACCAGCTCCTCGCCGTTCACCAGCGTCAGCGGCTTGCCGTTGGCGAACGCGTACGAGCCGGGGCCGAACCGGGACGTCGTCACCAGGACGCCCTTGTTGGCCCCCGCCCCCTGTACCGTCCCGAACAGATCCCGGACGGCCGTAGGGGGCACCGTCTTCCGGTACCGCTTCACCTGGACGATGATCCGGCCGCCGCTGATCGGGTCCGGGTCCAGCGCCTCGACGTCCACCCCGCCGTCGTTCGACCGGGTCGTCATCACCGCCCGCATCCCGCGCGCCCGGAACAACTCCGCGACCAGCGCCTCGAACTCCACCGGGTCCATCTCGAACAGGTCCGGGTCGCCGTCGTCCCCGCCGCCGTGCGACACCACGCCCCGGCCCACCTCGGCCGGCGTCCGTTCCGGGCGGACGGCCGTGCGCTGGTCGGGCCGCGCCGACAGCCGGCCGCCCAGCCCGTCCACCAGGCAGTCCGGCGCGCTCACCTGCTCCAGGTGCAGCCGCTCGAACGCCGCCCGGTCCACCGTGACCGCCGCCAGCACCAGCCGCGCCCGCCGGCCCGTCGCCGGGTCGTGGTCGTCGACGAAACCGTTGAGGACGACGGACTCCAGCGTCCGGAACTCGTCCGCCGCGAACAGCTCCCGCACCGCCAGCAGCACGCACTGCGCCACCACGTCCCGGTACAGCGCCCGGCGCTGCGTCGCCGGCCGGGCCGTCTCCTTCTCCTGGTCGGCGGTCGGCATGTAGCGCACCGACTTCACCTCGGGCACCACGTCGAACCCCGGCAGCTCCCACTCCAGCACCAGCTGCCGCGCCCCCGGGTCGTAGGCGGCGGACACCTGGTGCGGGAACTCCTCCGGCCAGCCGGCCGACGCGTACAGCGCCGCCGAGAAGTACTCCACCACCGCGTCCGGATCACCCGCCCGCAGCGCCGCCACCAGCTCCGCGACACCCGCGTTGTGCTGCCGGACCTGCGCCAGCCGGGCCGCCGCCCACTGGTCGTACTGCTGCCGGTACGCGGCCAGCTGCCGCTGCCGCAGCGCCTCCGCCTCCTGCGCCGCCCGGAGGTCCCGGTCGTACTGCGCCCGCCGCCCGAACCCGTACAGCGCCGGGTCCGGCAGCGGCGCCGGCACCCCCAGGTGGCCCGGATTGAAGGGCTCCAGCGCCTCCGGCTCCGTCAGCCGCGCCGCCGAGAACGCCGGTGCCGCGCACCCCGTGCGCAGCAGCCCCTCCAGCTCCGCGACCCGCGCCTCCAGCTCCTCCGTCCGGCGCCGCGCCTCCGCCTCCCGCGCCTGCCGGTAGGCCGTCCGCCGCTCCCGGTCCAGCCGCGCCGCCTCCCGCTCGGCCGCCCGCTGGGTCCGCTCCCGTTCCCGCTGCTCCCGCACCTCGGCCTGGTGCCGGAGCTCCTGCTGCCGGTTCTGCGCGCGCTGGGCCTCCGCCCAGATGCCTATCAGTCCGTTGGAGCGACGAGTCATGGCGGATCCAGCCCTCCCCCCGAGACCGATCCGTCCCGGAACCGCGATACGTACTGGCTCCATGACCAGCGGTGACCCGTCAACTCTAGTCGCGGCGCGGGAGCGGGGGACTGGCGGTCCGTCAGGCCGCCGCGGCCGCTTCGAGCTCCGCCGCCTCGGCGTCCAGGAGCTTCTCCAGCGGGCCCACGCCGACCGCGCCGCCCACCACGATGCCCACCGCGATGGCGGCCAGCAGCATGGCCGTGGAACCCCAGGACGCCATCACGTCGACGGGCAGCGTGTAGGCGCCGATCACGCGGGCCGCGCACTCGGTGAGCAGGGCGACGCCCCAGACGGCGCTGTACCGGCGCTCCAGGCTCCGGAAGCGGGCGTTCCCCGCCGTCAGCCGCTCCCACGCGGCGGCCTTGGCCCAGCTGCCCTTGACCAGCATGGGCTTGAGCCCGGCCGTCATCAGGGGCGTGCCCCGGACGGCGGACCAGAGGATGGCGCCGCCGATGAAGCTGCTGATGACGGAGTCCTTGGCGATCATCAGCCGGGCGTCGCCGGTGGCGAAACTCAGCACCATGGAGAGGACGTTGACCAGCAGCATCACGCCGGCCAGCCCGTTCACCGTCCGCTCGCGCACCACGCCGACGACGGTGCGGACGGCCGGCACCACGCTGCTGAGGGCCAGGGAGAGGACGAGGCCGAGCCCGAAGCCCTCGTGCAGCAGGTAGTAGCTGCCCAGCGGCACCGCCACGTCCAGCAGCAGTGGCTTGAACGCGGTGAGGAGCGGGTGCTCCTCGTGCGCCGGCGCCGCGGGGGCGGTGGCGGCGGTGGCGGGGGTGGCCTGGGCCGTTGCCTGCGACATTGCTGCTGCTCCTGGGCTGGTCCCGGGGCGGTCCCGGGGTGCTGATCAACAGCTTCGCGGAGCGGAGGTGCCCGGCGGCAGGGCCGGGTGTGGGGGATCGGGCAGGACGAATGTCATGGGTGGGGCCCCGCCCGTAGGCGGCTCAGCCGAGCAGCACCGGGAGCGACCGGACGCTGTTGCTGATGAAGGAGGGGAGCGGAAGGAGGTCCTCCGGGTCGGTGGCCGGGGAGAGGTCCGGGAAGCGGGCGAAGAGGGCCGGCAGGGCGGTCTCGGCCTGCAGCCGGGCCAGCGCGGCGCCGACGCAGAAGTGGGCGCCGTGGCCGAAGGTGAGGTGGCGCTTGTTCTCGCGCTCGGCGTCGAACGCGTCCGCCGTCGGCCCGTACTGCTCCGGGTCGCGGCCCGCCGCCACGTACGAGGCGAGGATCGCGTCGCCACGCCGGATCACCGCGCCCGCCAGCGGGATGTCCTCCTTGGCGTAGCGCATCGGGAAGTGCGCGACGGGCGAGTCCCAGCGCAGCGTCTCCTCGACCACCGACGACCAGGGGACGTCGCCGGAGCGGACGCGGGCCAGCTGCTCGGGGTGGGTGAGCAGGGCGCGTACCGCGTTGGTGACGAGGTTGAGGGTGGTGCCGTGGCCGGCGACGAGCATGAGGAGGAGGGTGCCGATGAGCTCCTCCTCCGAGAGCCGGTCGGCGTCCTCGCGGGCGGCGATCAGGTCGCTGATGATGTCCTCGCCGGGCGCCGCCCGCTTCTCGGCCACCAGCGCGGCGAGCAGGCCGAGCAGCCGGCGGCGGGTCGCGAGGACCTCCTCGGGCCCGGTCGCGCTGCTGGTCAGGCTGGCGGAGAGGGCGCGGAACTCGTCGTACCGCTCCTCCGGGACGCCGAGCAGGTCGCCGATCGTCCGCATGGCCAGCGGGTAGGCGAACAGCGCCCGTACGTCCACCGGGCCGGGTGGCTGCGCGGCGAGCCGGTCCAGCAGCCCCTGGACGTTGGCCTCGACGGGCGCGCGCATCCCGGCGATGCGCCGGGGCGTGAACGCCTGGGTGACCAGGGTGCGCAGCCGCCGGTGGTCGGCGCCGTCGGCGGTGACCATGCCCGCCGGCGCGACGAAGTTGATCAGCGGCCAGCCCTCCGGCACCGAACCGTCGCGCAGCAGCGACCAGTTGACGGGGTCCTTGACGACGCGCGGGTCGGTGAGCAGGTCGCGCAGCAGCCCGTGCCGGGTGACCACCCAGGCGGGTATCCCGTCCGGCAGCTCGACGCGGACGACGGGACCGGCGTCGCGCAGCCGCCGGACCTCCCCGTGGAGGTCGGCTCCGGTCACGTCCAGGCGGATGGGCGGTGCGTCGTCGGTGCGGATGTCGTCCATGACGGGCCTCCAGCGGCGGCTGTGCGGTGTTTGGTGGCGGTGCTCGGTGCGACGGGACTGAAGCGCACGGGCAGGGCGGTCAGCGCGCGCGCCCAGGGGGACGGCCGGTAGGACAGCTCCCCGGCGGGCACCGCGAGCCGGATGTCGGGCAGGCGGTGGACGAGGGTGTCGACGGCGGTGTGGGCGATCACCCGGGCCTGGTCGCGGGCCGGGCAGGTGTGCGGGCCCGCGCCGAACGCCAGGTGGGAGCGGTTGCCGGGGACGATCTGGCCGTCCGGCGGCAGCACGGCCGGGTCGTGGTTGGCGGCGGCGAGGCCGAGCAGCAGCGCGTCGCCCTCGCGCACGTCCTGCCCGCCGAAGCGCAGGTCGCGGGTGGCGTAGCGGCCCGGGAAGTTCTGCACGGGCGCGTCCCGCCACAGCACCTCGTCGAGGGCCGCGTCGACGGTGAGCCGGCCGCCGGTGACGTGCGTGCGGAAGCGGGTGTCGGTGAGCAGCAGCCGGACCGTCGCGGCGGTCCAGTTGGCCGCCGGGCCGTTGCCCGCGACGATGATGACGGCCAGGTGGTGCAGGACCTCCTCGGGCGACAGCCCCTCGGGATGCCCGAGCAGCCAGGACGTGAGGTCGTCGCCCGGCTCGGCCAGCTTGCGGCGCACCAGGTCGCCGAGGATCCGCTGGAGCGCCTGGTTGGCGGCGGTCGCCTCCGGACCGCTGTCCACCATCCCGCGGACGGCGGCGATGAGTTCCGGCGCGATCGCGTCGGGGAGGCCGAGCATCCGGGAGGCGGCCCACAGCGGCAGCTGGAGCGCGTACTCGCCCAGCAGGTCGGCCTCGCCGCGCGGGGCGATCGCGTCGAGGAGCATGTTCGACAGCTGGGCGATGCTGCGGCGCAGCCGGTGCTGGTCGAGGCGGGCGAAGCCGTCGCTCACGGCTCGGTAGAGGCGGCGGTGCTCGGGGCCGTCGGCGAACAGTACGGTCGGCCGGTAGCCCATCATCGGCAGCAGCGGCGAGTCGGGGCGGACCAGGCCCTCGCGCAGTGCCCGCCAGCGGCGCGAGTCGTGGGAGAAGCACTCCTCGTTGCGGGTGACCTCCAGCAGCTCCCGGTAGCCGATCACCAGCCAGGCCGGAACGCCCGGTTCCAGCTCGACGGGGACGACCGGGCCGTGCTCGCGGCGGAGGCGCTCGTAGAGGGCGTGGGTGTCGCCGGTGAGGACCTGGCCGTAGAGGGCGGCGGCGGGGGCGGCCCCGGCCGCCGGCCGGTGGGCCGGGCAGCCGGGCGGGGGGCCCGGCGGGAGGCTCGGGGCCGGGGGGTACGCCGGGGCCTCCGGGTACTCCGAGGCGTGTGGGTGCCGCGAGGTGCCCGGGACCTCCGGTATCGGGGCGGTCATGACGCCGGTGCCTCCAGCGACGCGGCGGCCGCGGCCGTGTACAGGTGGTCGACGAGTGTCACCAGCGCCCGCGCGCTCGACGCCCGGTCGCGGGCGTCGCACAGCATCACCGGGGTGTCCGGCAGCAGGTCCAGCGCCTCCCGCAGCTCGTCCGGCGGGTGCACCGGCGCGTCCGGGAACGCGTTGGCGGCGACGGCGAACGGGACGCCGAGGTCCTCCAGGTGCCCGAGGACGTCGAAGCTCGCCTCCAGCCGCCGCGTGTCGATCAGCGCGAGCGCCCCGAGCGCGCCGTGTGTCAGATGCCGCCACAGCGGGAAGAAGCGCGGCTGGCCGGGGGTGCCGAAGAGGTAGAGGACGCGCTGCCGGTTGAGGGTGATCCGCCCGAAGTCCATGGCCACGGTGGTGGTGGCCTTGCCCGGCAGCACGTCGTCCACGCCCTGCCCGGCCTGCGTCATGGTCTCCTCGGTGCGCAGCGGCGGTATCTCGCTGAGCGAGCCGATGAGGGTCGTCTTGCCCACGCCCAGCGGGCCGGCGATCACGATCTTCACGGACGTGCGCACGGTGGGGGGTAGGTAGCGACCGCCGTCAGAGTTGGCGGAGTCCATCGAGTACCTCTTTCAGCAGGGCGGGATCGTGCCGGTCGGCGGCCGTGACCGGGGGACGGGCGACGACCAGGCCGGCGTCGAGCAGGTCGGCGAGCAGCACCTTGATCACCGCGACCGGCTGGCGCAGGTGGGCGGCGACCTCCGCCACGGACAGCAGCCGGACGCACAGGTCCAGGATCTCGGCGCACTCCGGGCTGAGGTCGGGCGCGTGCTCCCCGAGGGGCCCGGATGTCCCGGTTGCCCCGGGCGTCGCGGTGACCCCGGGTGTTCCGGTGACCCCGGGTGTTCCGGTCACCCCGGTGTACTCGGCGGCCACCACGAGCGTCTCCAGCGCGAGGCTGTCCCGCGAGGGGGCGACCCGGCCGCCGGTGATCACGTAGGGGCGTACCGGCCCCGCGCCCGTCGGGCCGCTCACGGAGTGGCGGTACGGGCGCGGGGCGGGCTGCTGAGGTGCTGCCCTATCCGCACCACCATGTGCTGCATCTCCCGCGCGACCAGCCCGGCGTCCACGTCCGCCGCGGTGGCCACGGCCAGCGAGGCGCCCGGTCCGGCCGCCACCAGGAACAGGAAGCCGCCGTCGAACTCCACCATCACCTGGCGCGGCGCGCTCCCGTCGCCCGCCAGCTGCGCCGCGGCCTCGTGGCCGAGCGAGAGCAGGCCGGAGCAGACCGCGGAGAGGCGGTCGGCGTCATCGGTGGATATGTCCGGCGAACCGGCCAGCCGCAGCCCGTCGCGGGACACGACGAGCGCGTGCCGCACCGCGGGCACCCGCAGGATGTCGGCGAGCAGCCACTCCAGATTCCCGTTCGTACTCAACGCGATTCCCTTTCGCTGTCGTTCGGCTCACGGGGCCGCGCCGGTTCCGCCGCTCCGGCCACTGACGTGCCGTCGAGTGTCTCCGGTGCGGCGACATCTGACGGCACGACCGGACCCGTCGCCTCCGCAGCCATTGTGGCCTGCGGTGTTCGCGCGGCTTCCGCCGCCTCCGCTTCCGGTGCCGTGCCGGCTCCGGCCGGCGCTGCCGCGGCCGCCGCCTCTTCCCGGCCCAGCCGCGTCCCCGCCTGCAGGCTGCTCATGAACGCCGCCGCCTGCTGCGGCGACCGGACGGGCTCCGGCGCCGGCGTCCGGGGCGCGGAACCGGGGACCGGGCCCGCCGCCGCGCGCCGGCTGCGGCGGCGCGGGAGGCCGCCGGGGGTGATGGCGGGGGGTTCCGGAGCGGGGGGCTCCGGGGTGGCGGACTTCGGGGTGGCGGGCTTCTGGGTGGCGGGCTTCTGGATGACGGGTACGTCGTACGGGCCGGCGGTGTCCTCGGCGTCGTACCGGTCGTTGCGGGCCCGGGCCTCGGTGATTCCGTCCTGGCCCGCCGCGGGCTCGGGCCGCGTGTGCTGGGCGGGCACCGGGCCCGGGCGTGCGGAGGGAGCCCGGTGCTCCGGCGCGTCGGCCGGCGGCGGCGTGCGCCGCGTCCGCTCGGCCTGTTCCCACTCCGCCTGTTCCCGTTCGGCCCGGTCCCGCTCCGCCTGCTCCCGCTCCGTCCGGTCCCGTTCGGCCCGGTCCCGCTCCGTCCGGTCCCGTTCGGCCCTGTCCCGCTCGGCCTGTTCCCGCAGCCCCGGCGCGCGCGGGGGCGCCGGGGTGGCCGGGGCCGTCGGCCCCTGGGTCAGCAGGGCGGACGGGACGAGGACGACGGCCCGGACGCCCCCGTACGCCGACGGCGAGTCCAGCTTCACCGAGAAGCCGTACCGCCGGGCCAGCATGCCCACGGCGGCCAGGCCGAGCTGCGGCTTCGCGCCCAGGCCGCGGCCCTCCGCCGCCGCGCCGCCGCCGAGCCGCACCTCGGCCTCGGCGAGGGCCTGCTCCGTCATGCCCAGACCGCCGTCGTCGATCTCGATCACGGCACCGCTGTGCACCGGCCGGATGCCCACGAGCACGGTCACGGTCGGGGGCGAGTAGCGGGTGGCGTTGTCCAGCAGCTCGGCGACGGCGTGGATCAGCGCCTCGACCGCGCGCGGCTCGACGGCGGCGTCGCGCGCGCCCTGCACGCGGACCCGCTGGTACTCCAGGATCCGCGACTGCGCGCCGCGCACCACGTCCAGCAGCGACACCGCCTCCGGCCACTGCCGCCCGGGCCACGCGCCGCACAGCACCTTCATCGTCTGCGCCTGCCGGGCCAGCTGGGCCGCCGCGTGGTCGGCACGCATCAGACCGGCCATCAGGACCGGGTCCTCGGCGCTCTGTTCCAGCACGTCGAGGCCCTGCTGCTGGGCCAGGGCCATCACCTGGATGCGGTCCGCCATGACCAGGAACGCGGCGCGCCCGGACTCCTCCAGGCCCTTCCTGGCCCGGATGGCCGCCGCCGTCCGCGTGAGCAGCGCCTCGTGGCGGGCGGCGAGAACCGCGGCCTCCGGATCGCCGTCGGGGGCGGCGTACAGCGCCTTCGGAACGTCCGCCTCCGGGACGCCCTCCAGCACCGCGGGCAATCGGACGTCGGTCAGGTGCTCCAGCTCCTCCCGCCCGACGCGCTGCCGCTCGGCCAGCCGGGACCCGTACTCCGTCGCGGCCGCCAGCTCCCCGCGCAGCCGCGCCGTCAGGCGCCGGGCGCGGATCAGCAGCGGCGCGGCGATCACAGCGGCGGTGGCCGTGCCCGCGGCCAGGCCCAGGGACACGGCCTCCGTTATCGGCATCATCAGACGGTTCCCGGGAGGCGATCTTCAACTGGAGGACGGCCGTCAGCGTACGGGGCGGGGCGGCGGTGGCGGAAGTGTTGGGTGTGTCCTGACGCTTGGTCGAATTTCGGTCGATTCCTCCGCGTCCCCCGCGAAAGCGCGCGCGGGTCATGGGCGTCGGGGGCGTGCGAGCCGGCCGCCGGGCCGGGCTTCGGGGCGCCACACCGCCCGTCCAGCCGGCGGTCGGACGGACGTCATCGTTCCGTCCCCTTCGGTATTTACCTTCCGCTACTTGGCGGGTTCTTTCCGGGCCTCTTTCGCATCCGGATACGCCCGAGGTGAAGCCGCCGAACGGAAGGCAGAGGGGAAGCCGGGCAACCGGGAATCCGGGAGGGGAACGCATGTCATACGAGGAGAAGTGGGCGAAATTCGGGATTCCGCGGGCTGCCGCGTCCGATCCGGCGGCCCTGCGCCTCGCCAGTGCGGGAGGTGAGGAGGGAAACGGGGGCACGATGGGTACGGGTACGGGTGCGGCGGCGGGGAAACTCAAAGTGACGGCCTCGGTACTGAAAACGCGCGCCGGAAAGGCGGAGGAGGTCCGCGGCCAGTTCCTCAAGGCGGACGACGACGTGATGCGGGAGACGGGGGAGGTGCCGGGCACGCTCAGGGGCTTCACCGCCGACGAGGCCCTGAAGACGTTCCAGGAGCGCTGGCTCGATCAGATGGCCTATGTGAAGGGCGAGTTCACGGAGACGGCCAAGGCGCTGAGCGCCGCGGCGGACGGTTTCCGGGCCGAGGACCGTAAACACGCCCGCTCCCTGGGCGGCAACGGCAACGGCAACGGCGGCAATGGCAACGGCGGCGGTGGCAACGGCACGCACGGCGGCAACGGCACGGACGGCGGCGAGCATTGATGCCCGAGCCCCTGGGATACGGAGAGGTCCGGAACGCCGACCTCGGGCCGCTCCGCGAAGCGGTCGCGAAATGGCGGCAGGCGCCGGGAAACTTCCAGCAGATCCAGCTGAATTTCTACAACCTCGTCACCCGCGGCCTCGAATCACCCGCCTGGGAGGGCGAGGCGGCGCAGGCGGCCGGCGAGAAGTTCGCCCGCGTCCAGAAGCAGCTGGGCGCCGCCGTCGAGGAATCGCTGCACGTCTACAACGTCATGGACGAGGGGCTCCGGCAGTTCACCGCGGCGCGGAAGGCCCTGGAGGCCATCGAGCACGAACTCGCCGGACACAAGCACCTGCGGATCAACAAGGCCGACGGCTCCCTCTACCTGGAGCTCGGCGGCGAGGAGGAGCGGCACCGGGCCGCCCTCACCAAGGCGTACCAGGACACGTTCGAGCACTACCGGCAGCGCACCCGCAACGCCGTCGAACAGGCGGGACGGGCGGACAGCGCCCTCACCGCCGCCCTGACGTCGGACGTCAACGGCGAGGACCGCGGCTTCAACGCGAAGGCGTACGACACTCTGGCCGAGGCCCGCAAGGCGACGGACGAGGACCTCGACCAGGCCGTCCGGCTCAGCGGCGTCCCCAACGGGAAGATGACCTCGGACCAGCTCCGGCAGCTGTCCGAGGTGATGGCCCGGCACGGCAACGTCCCCGAGTTCGCCGAGGCGTTCGCCACCCGGCTCGGCCCGGAGAAGACCCTGAAGCTGTGGTTCAACGCCACCCACCCGCGCAACCGCGACCAGCCCGGCACGAAGATCGACGAAAAGGTGTGGTGGCCCGCCGCGGAGAGCCTCCAGCGCGGCCTCGGCACCACGCTCGCCACCGCCTCGCACTCCGACGCCCCCGCCATGCGGGAGTGGAAGGACGGCATCATCCGGCTGGGCCCCGAACGCGTCGACAGCGGCGGGACGACGCACCCCTACGGGTTCCAGATCATGAGCAACCTCATGCGGACCGGCACCTACGACAGCCGGTTCCTCGACACCTACGGGAACCGGCTCCTGGACTGGGACGCCAAGAACAACACCCGCAAGGGTTTCGCCTACTGGTCGAACACCGCCGACACCGACACCCTCAATCTGATCGGCCGGCGGCGGGGCGACAGCGGGCACGACGCGGTGGCCGGCTTCCTGGAGGGCCTCGGGCACAACCCCGAGGCCGCCACGAAGTTCTTCGAGAAGCCCGCCGGCGGCGACAAGGACGCGGTCAACCCGCACTTCTCCTACCTCACGGAGAAGCGGAACTGGATCTTCGACGGTCACACCTCCGGCGACCCGCGCAAACTCGTCGGCCACGAGGCCCTGGGCCACGCCCTCACCGCCGCCACCACCGGTTACTCCTGGGACGCCGCCGAACTCTCCGGCAAGGACCCGGAGATCTTCAGCACCGGCGGCGACCGGCGGACGGCCGCCACCGCAGACGTGATGGAACAGGTCGTCCAGGTCTACGGCGGCAAGGACGGCCCCCGCCTCCTCCACGACCAGCCCGCCATGGCCACCAGCCTGGGCGTCATGGGCGGCGCCTACGTCGACGACCTCAACTACAACGTCTCGGGTCTCGGCGACTCCGACCACCGCGACCCCGAACACGGCGGACTGCGCAACTCCGACGCCTTCCCCGCCGCCTACAAGGGCCGCGCCGACTTCGGCAACAAGGGCGCCATCGACTTCCTCAGCGTCCTCGGCCAGAACCCCGAGTCCCACGCCGTCATGAACCAGGCGGAACACCTCTACACCGTCGACCGGTTCGCCCAGAACCCGCCGGCCGACGGCGTCGAGCAGTACGCCCACGCCCGGCGCGCCCTCCTCACCGAGGCCGAGGTGCGCGGCATCCTCGACCACTCCCGGGCGGCCCAGATCGAGGCGACGTACCAGCACGACAAGGCGCAGGCCCAGGCCGCCTTCCAGGAGTCGACGAACTGGACGCGCGTCGGCTACAGCGCCAGTGCGCCCTGGGTGAGCCAGCAGATCGTCGGCATCGTCGGGAAGTCCGGTCCCTGGGGCCTGATCGTGCCCATCGCGATGGGCGGCGCGACCGAGTTCGCGAAGGTCTTCCACAACGACGCGGTCTTCGGCGGCCCGCACCTCCCCGCGCCGGTCGACTCCACCGCCCTCTTCGAGACCGGCACCTCCTCCCTGGGCCGCACCGCCGAGCAGTTCGACCTCCCCACCTACGAAAGGCGGTACGGAACCGGTGCCGACGCCATGGACTCCACGGGAACCCTCTCCGACCGCCTCAAGCAGGCGTACCTCGGCACCGGGACGGCCACCGACACCTTCCGGGGCCGCCGCCCGTACACGCCGTGACGGCCGGCGCCGGCTGCTGTGGTGGGCGGTGGTGTGCGCGGTGGCGGGGACGGCGGCCTGCACGTCCCCTTCAGGGAGCGACGGAACCGTTCCCGCATCCCGAGTCTGCGGCGGAACCCTGACGCCGGAGGCGGCCCGGGCGGTCGAATCACTCCTCGGGGCCCGGGAGTTCCGCGACGACGCGACCCTGACCGCCGACCGGACGGCGACCCGCCTCCGTTCATCAGAAGGAGTGAACGAGTCGCGCTCCCTCCTGTGCGCGGTGCGGGGAGCGGGGGACGACGACGAGGAAGACCCCCTGTTCACGATCGAGTTCACCCACCCGGACCGCTGGACGAACTGGCCGGACCGCCTCGGCGCGGACCACGCGTACTACCGCGTGGGCCTCTACGGCGAGGCGGGACCGGACGGGGGCTCCATCGCCTTCCGCTGCGGGCGGGGCGTGGGCGGCTCGGGTTTCCCGGTGGTGGCGGCGTCCCTGGAACTGCACAGGAACGGAAGCGCCTACGCGGGCCCGCCCGGCCGCGACCGCACGCGCGCGTTCATGACCATCCTCCACGCGACGACCCGAGCGATGGCGGAGAACCTGAACTGCGGGACGGAAGCGACCCTTCCACCTCACCTCCCCCACCCCTCACCCCCCTCCGACTACCGCAGACCGCCGTACCTACGCGGGCCCGGGAGTGAGCAGCCCGCGAAGTGACATGAACCCGTACCCGCGATGACGGATCGCCCGGATGAGGGTGGGCAGCGCGCTGACGTCGACGGTCGACGGATCGGCGGAACTGGTCCGTCCGACGTGCATCAACACGATGGCGCCGGGGACGAGGGCCCCCAGTACCCGTTCGACGACGACCTCGGTACCCACGCCCGCGGCGGCCCCCTTCCACCCCAACGTGTCCACGGTCCAGCGGACGCAGACGTACCCTTCGGCGTTCACGTCCGCGACGCACTCCCGGTTCACCTCCCCGTAGGGGAACCGGAACAGCCGCACGGGAGGCCGCCCGGTCGCCCGCTCGACGGCGTACGAGGCCGACCGCACCTCGTCCACCCGCTGTTCCCGGGCCAGCGCCGGGAACGCCGGGTGGGTCATGGAGTGGTTGCCCACGGGATGCGCCCGGGCGATCCGCCGCGCGGCGTCACCGTACGCGGAGGCGAACCGCCCGGTCATGAAGAACGTCGCGGGCACCCCCTGGTCTCCCAGCGCCCCCAGCACCTCCTCAACCCCTTGATCCCCACCCCCACAGTCGAACGTCAAAGCCACCCTCCGTTCCCGGGTGGGCACCACGGCGACGTCCCGCCCGGCGAACTCCCCGGGCACCTCATCCCGAGCCCAGGCACCCCGCCCCACCACTCCGACCCCGGCCACCCCGGCCCCCAGCGCGGCGACCCCCCGCAAGAACCCCCGCCGCCCAACGTCCCGTCCCAAGCGTCCGCCCTCCCGGCACAGTCCCGAAAACGATCACCCTGCCGCCTCGCCGCTACCCTGGAGCCCCCCGCCGCGGCCGCCGCGCACGGGGTTGACGCGGAGGCCGCGAAGGCGAGGGGGACCCGATGCAATCGTTGCTGGAGAACATCGCCGTCGGCCTGGTGACCAGCTTCCTGGGCGGCGCCTTCGTATGGCTGTGGGAACGCACCAAGCGGACGCGGGCGGTGAACAGGAGAGCCCGGTTCTTCGGCGTCCGGCCCGGGCAGACCTGCCTCGTCGTCCTGGGAAACAAGTACAACTCGCCCCGAACGGCGACCTACCCGGACATCCGCGCCGCCGTGGAACTGACCCTGCTCGCGGGCGAACTGGGCTGCGAGGTCGTCGTCGAGTCCGGGGATTTCCGCGGCGGCAACGGCGACCGCACCGAGTTCTGCGTGGGCGGCCCGGAGGGCGGCGCCAACCTCCGCACCGGCGGCCACCTCGCCGCCCACCTCCCCGGCGTCACCCTCCACCCTTTCGACACCACGAGCCCGGACTCCACCGCCATCGAAGTGGGCGGAGAGAAATACCTCTTCGACCACGCGAACCAGGAGTACGTCCTCGTAGCGAAGTTCACCCCCACCGAGTCCACCAAGCCGGTCTTCCTGGTCTGCGGCCAGAGCTCCACGGCCAACCTGGCGGCCATCCACTACCTCCGCCGGGAGTACGCCCGGGTAGCCCGCCGCATCGCCACCACCGACCGCTTCTGCCTACTGATCAAGGTCTCCGCCATCGCCACCTACGCCCACCACCGCGCAACCCTGGAACGCGACGTGTCAGCCGCTGCCTTCTCCCGCTGAGACGCCGCACCCCGGCCACCGGGACACCGCCGGCGACCAGGCACCGATCACCGGCCCGACGGCCGACACACGCCGAAGGGGCACCCAGGAACGTTCCTGGGTGCCCCTTCGCGCCGGTGCCCCCGGGCAGATTCGAACTGCCGACACCCGCTTTAGGAGTTCAGTCGGCCATCCGGTACACGACCTCAATTGATGTGAGGCCTGTTAACGCCAAGTGTCTGAGGTCGCCCTTTTCCGTGGACGTTGATGTCAGGTGTTGATGTCAGCCCGAGTGATCCACATAGCCGTTGCCCCTTGGTACCGAGTAGGCGGTGGGTGAGGGGGGCGATCAAGTAAGGTCGACCGCTCTCGGCCGGTATGATCATCGGAGTTTTGTCCGGCGCAGGACACTAGCTCAGGCGCTGCATGTGACTCGCAGCTCGAATAAAGGCCATTCAGCGGTTATCGGAAATTACCTCGATGGCCAAGAGTCTGACAAGTTCTATATCTGGGGAGAGCGTCATGGCCTCTCTGCTCAATGGGAGTAGGACTTTAGACTCGGCGTAGCGGATGTCATCCTTGGCGTGAACGATTCTATTTCGAAGCATGTACACTCGCTTGGCTACTTGGGAAGTCAGGGACTCGCCGCTTTTCAGGTTAATTGCAGGAACTCCTGAAATCGGACCCTTATTGCTGAAGTGGCCGCCGTGATCGATCGAGAAGAACTCTTGTAGCTTTCCCCCTTGAACGCATTCCTCTAGCAGTGTCCTGAGTTGGTCCCCCTCGCTGGCTCCGCGCGACCGCTCTACAGAGTTAAGAATCTGGAGCACAGACGAATCTTTCTCCTCATCAAAGTCAAGAGAACGTAGAATTCGGCGTACCTTCCTCAGGGTTTCGCGCCGATGGACTGCGGGAAGGTAGTACTCAAGGATTTGGTAGTAGGAGAGGTACGACAGTGTGCGATTCCCTCGTGTTGCGAAATCTCCGGGGGTGGAAAATAGCATTGCTACGTTGTCAGGTACGGGCGTCTTTGGGAATCTGACCGTGTAGCTAAAATCCCTTGCACGTCGTCGTTGCGGCAAGATGTCCCGCCTAGGGCGCAAAGAGTAGGTGAGTCCATTTCGGGCATCTAGTTCAAAAAGAAAGGACTGTGCCAGCTCGCGAGACCGCCTTATGAGGTCCTCTTTCCCGGTTACTCCACCAAGGTGAACTTTTAGGGTTTCTTGGGTCCGGGGCCGCTCTCGCTCGTCATCCTGAATTTGCCGAAGGAAAAATGGCGTACACAGGGCGGAATTCGGGGATATTTCAATGCAGGTGGAGCCGTCGCTTGATGTTACGCGAATTATGGGGTGGATAAGGTCTCTCTCTTCATCTTCCCAGAAGGGCGGTTCGTATGCATGTGTATGCAGGCATGGGTGCCGGTCGAGTTTAATTTGTTCGATTAGCCGAGTTCTGGCGAAGTTGAATCTGGATTGATTTATTTCAAATTCTGCAAAGCCTTTGCTGGGATTTATCCAGCCTACATGTTCTGTCATCCTCTCGGCGCCGCAGTCGAGGGCTTGGTGGACCTCGATTGCTATGTCGGCAGGCATCTTGATTTCTCGTTTAAGGGGTTCGTCCGAGTGGAATACGATGAAATTTTCGATGGCTTTCCAGAACTTGAAGTTGAAGGCTTGCTCGATCTTGCGGATCTGCTCGACGTCTAGTGAGGTTGGGAGGTTATCTTTCGACGCTTCGGACATGAAATACCCTTTGCTTTTGCGTGGCTGCAGGACGGTTCAAAACGGCAGGAGGATGTCGTGCAAAGCAGACTAGAGCATTTGCTAGTTGCTCGGGAGGACTTGGTGGAGCGAACTGGCAGCCTGCGTTAGTACTGAATGTCGAGGAGGGTATTTGTCAGCGGCCACAGATGGCCCCGCTGCCATCCCGTCTGCCGTCGTCCCACACGCATGTGGAGCGGGCTTGGCCCGGGGCGTCCAGGTGGAGCGCCCGGCTGGACGAACGACCTGGACGCCCCGGGCCAAGGCTGCTCGGCTTCGCCTGGGGCGACGGCGGACGGGATGGCAGCTCCCCCCTCAACCCCATGCGACCCGCACCCGCCCGCCGGCCCCCCGCCATCCCGGAGTCTGAGCGCCCCCGCCGGAGGCATCCGTTCTGAGGGAAAGTGGCTCTCCGCTTCAGCCGCGCGGCCTGGCGGACCCGGGCCGGAGCGGGGCGGAGACAGGAGCGGCGGCCCGGGGGAGCCGGGCCGCGCGCGGCGAGCGGAGCGAGCCGCCTTGAACCCGTAGAGAAGGTTGTTACTCAGTCGGCGGGGACGGCAACAGCGGTCTGAAAGGGTAGGTGGTGAACCGCCGAGAGCAGGTGGGGAGTCGGGACTTCGAGCGGTCGGCCAGAGGGAGGAAGAGGACCGGTCGGATCGTCCACGTCACCTCCAGCTCGCCCCGGGTCACCGTGTAGGTGCACATCTGGCCCGCGATGAGCGATGACGCGGCCTGAGTCCGCTCGGCCCACGCCCGGGCGGCTGCCGCCTCCTTCTCCTCCGGGGCGGTCGCCATCATCTCCATGGCCACGATGACGCCGATGACGGCTTCGGCCGCGCTCCGCGCGTCAAAGGCCGTGACCAGCTTCGGGCCGTCGGTGACGCCGCCGAAGACGACGGTGCAGGAGCACCAGTAGCCGCCCTTTAAGGCCGACGAGTTGCGTTGCTTCATCGCTCTTCTCCCATGGCTGTCGGGGTGGTCACGAGTTCGGCGGTCACGGTGTGGCCCCTCCGGTCCCCGCGGACCGTCGTCCTGGTCGCGAGGCAGCAGACGAGGGACAGGCCCCGGCCGCTGGACGCGGTCGGCTGCGGGTGCCCGATCACCGGTCTGGTGGGGGAGCCGCCGGCGTCCGCGACGGAGATGGCGATGACGTGTTCGGACACGCACAGGGCGACGTGGAAGTGCCCGACCCGGCAGCCGCTCGCGGTGTGCAGGACGGCGTTGCTGCTCAGCTCGCTCACGATCACCTCGGCGTCCCCGGCGTACGGCGAGTGCCGCAGCACGTCGCGCGTCCAGCGCCGAACGCGTCCGACCTCTTCCACGGAACCTGGGCAAGTGAGCCCCCAGACCCGCGCCTCACTCGTATACTCATCCATACAAGTTCCTTTGTGCTGGTAGGCCGCTATGGGTAGTGGATTTCAGCTAGACGAGTCGCACGCCGTCATGGGCTCGGACGGCCGGCGGGTTCGCCGCGTCGAGCGCGTCCAGGACGCGTATCGCGTACGCCTCGTCGGCAAGCTCCACGACCTCGTCGCGCGTCGCCCAGCGCAGTGCCCGGGTCTCGGCGCCCGTGGTCGGGTTCCCGTCGATCGCCTCACAGCGGAAGACGAGGGAGACGATCAAGCCGGTCATGTTCTTGTACACGCCAGTCAGGACCGCCGGAGTCGCGATCTTGATTCCGGTCTCTTCGAGCACTTCGCGCTCAAGGGCGTCGGGGATCGTCTCCCCGGCCTCCAGTACTCCACCGGGCGGCTCCCAGTGGCCGTTGTCCCGCCGCTTGATCAGCAGGGCGCGGCCCTGGTCGTCGACGATGATCCCGGCGACGCTCACGGAGTGAGGGCGCTCTGTGCTCACGTTCCTCGGTCCCCTTTTGGCTGGCTAGGCTCTCCACCGTAGCAACTGGACTCAGCTGCTCGTCTAGATACCTGAAGGAGTGCAGATGGCCGCCCTGCCATCCGGCCTGCTCGGCGCGCTGGACCCGACCAGCGATCGTGCCGTGTTTCGCCAGATTGCCGACCAATTGCGTGAGGCGATCGACAAGGGACGCTTCCGGGAAGGCGACAAGCTGCCCTCGGAAGCCGAGCTTGTCGATCACTACTCCGTATCGCGGATGACCGTGCGCAACTCGCTTTCCATCCTTCAGGGTGAGGGCCTGGTGCACTCCGAGCACGGCAAGGGCGTCTTCGTCCGGCCTCGGCCGCCCGTTCGGCGCCTCGCCTCCGACCGGTTCGCCCGCCGGCACCGCGAACAGGGGAAGTCGGCCTTCACGGTGGAAGCGGAAGCCGCGGGAAGCCGGCCCGAGGTGGACCGCCTGGAGGTGAAGGAGGAACGGCCCTCCGCCGACATCTCCGCGCGCCTCGGTGGCCCCCGCCGCGTGCTGGCCCGCCGCCGGCGCTACCTGCTCGACCACCGCCCGGTGGAGTTCGCCGTCTCGTACATCCCGCTCGACCTGGCCCGCGACACCCCGATCGCCGAACCCAACCCCGGCCCCGGCGGCATCTACGCCCGGCTGGAGGAACTCGGCCACCGGCTTGACCACTTCGAGGAAGAGATCCGTTCCCGGATGCCAACTCCGTCCGAGGTGAAGACGCTCCAACTCGCCTCCGGTGTCCCGGTCATTCACCTGATCCGGACCGCGTACGACACCGAGGGCCGGGCCGTCGAAGTGTGTGACACGGTCATGGCCGCCGACGCCTACGTCCTCTCCTACCAGCTCCCCGCCACATAGGTGTTGGGGTGGTGCGGCCGTCCACCTGCTGGCTTGTCAGTCTGCTTCGCCAACTCGTACACACCAACCGGGAAACTCGTATAGACGAGTGGACAGGGGTTGTGCCACAGTGGACGCGTTCCGCTCCGCCGGGGCCGCTTCGTCGGGCTACTTGTATAGACGACTAGGTATGGCCCTAGTGCGTGCCCCGGCACCACCACACGAGGAGAAGAAGCCAGATGCGTTCCATCCGAGTCGACGCCTCCGCCGCCACGATCCTGCTCACCGAGGCGCCGGAGATGAAGGTCAAGGACCGGCAGACGGGCGAGATCGCCAAGGACGCCCTCACTGGCGAGGCCCTGATGAAGATCGGCGTCGTCTACATCGACGCGGGGGAGTCGTCCCTGATCCAGGTCGCCGTTCCCGAGAGCGGCGTTTCCGAGGGGCTCACCCTCGGCGCCCCGGTCTCTCTGCCCGGCCTGGTCGCCCGCCCCTGGGAGAGCGTGTTCAACGGCCAGCAGCGGCACGGCATCGCTTACCGGGCGACCGCCGTCGTGCCCGGGGTCTTCCCCGCCCAGGCCGGGGCCTGAGCCGACATGAACGAGACGCTCGCACTGCTGGAGGTGGGCGGCCCGGTCGTCGCGATCGGCGGCGGGGCGGCCTACCTCCGGGGAAAGCACCCGGCGGCCTACTGGTCCACGGTCGGCCTGCCCGTCTCGACCGCTCGCCTGCTCGGCACGTGCGGCTCCGTCATGGACGCGTGCGGGCTCACCGTGGCCCCGTCCCGCCTCAGAGCGTGGGCGGTGCGGGCGACCACTCGCCGTGAGGTCCGGCCGGTACCGCCCCGCCGGGGCCTGATCCGGCCGACCTCGACCGGGATGCGCCTCCGCCTCCGGCTCGCACCGGGCCAGGAGCCGGCGGACCTCGCGGCCTCGGCCGAACGCCTGCGGCACGCCTGGGGCGTCCACGGCGTGTACGTGTCCGAGGTCAAGCCGGGCGTCGTCGAGCTGCGGCTGATCGGCTTCGACGTGCTGCGGAAGGTCCGCATGCCGCGTCATGTCGACGGTGGGTTCCTGCAAATACCGGTGGCGCTGAGGGAGGACGCGACGGCGTTCGTCCGGGACTACCGGACCATCCCGCATCAGCTCACGCTCGGCGCGACGCTGTCGGGGAAGTCCATGTACCAGCGGAACGTGATCAGCGGCCTGGCCCCGCATCCCGTCGCCCTGGTCGGTATCGACTGCAAGCGGGGCGTCGAGCTGGCGCCCTTCGCTCCTCGGCTGTCCGCCCTGGCGACCAGCTCCGAGGAAGCCGCCGCGCTCCTGCCCGTGCTCGTCCGGATGATGGAGGACCGGTACGACCTGATCCGCGCCCGGCAGGGCATCGCCCCGGACACCCCGGACGAGGAGATCACCTCCGATGTGTGGGGACTGCCGGAAGCCGAACAGCCGGTGCCCGTCGTCGTGTTCATCGATGAGGTGGCCGAGCTGTTCCTGACCGTCACCAAGAAGGACGAGGAACGGCGCGACGAGATGGTGACCCACCTCGTACGGCTCGCCCAACTCGGCCGTGCTGCGGGTATCTACCTGGAGATCTGCGGCCAGCGCTTCGGCGCCGAACTCGGCAAGGGCGCCACCATGCTCCGGGCCCAGCTCACCGGCCGCGTCTGCCACCGGGTCAACGACGAGGCATCCGCGAAAATGGCGCTCGGGGACATCGCGCCCGAAGCCGTCGGCGCCGCCTGCACCATCGCCCCCGACCTGCCGGGCCTCGCCGTCGCCGGGGACACGTCCGGCGGCTGGTCCCGCATCCGTACGCCGTACCTGTCGCTCGGCGATGCCGCCGCCATCTGCGCCGCACACGCCGACCTCGTGCCGGACGTACCCGCGCTCAAGCCGTTCCGGCCCCACGCGCCGGCCGCTGCCGAAGCCGCCTGACGCTCCCGCTTCCCACACCTTTCGCTCCGCCATGCCCGCATCAGGAAGGAGCCCACCCGTGCGCGCCCACCTGGCCCGCGTCGACCCCGTTCTCGTCCAGGCCGTCATCGCCGCCGCACTGTCCTTCGCCCACCTTCACGACATCGCCCGGGCCGCTGGACAGGACGGCTGGAAAGCCTGGGCCTACCCCGTCTCCGTCGACCTGCTGCTCGTCGCGGCCTGGCGGCGGCTGCGGTCCGGCTCGTCCCCGGCGGCCGGGTGGTGCTGGTTCGTCATCGCCCTCGCCGCGTCCCTCGGGGCGAACGTCGCCACCTCCGGCCTGCTGGACACCTCGGCCGTACCGGCCTGGCTGCGCATCCTCGTCGCCGGATGGCCCGCCGTCGCCTTCCTCGGCGGAACGCTCCTCGCCCACCACGCCCCGGCCCGGAGCGAACCCGTGCCGACGCCTCCAGGGCCAGAGCCTGAGCCCCTGGTTTCCGTCCCCGAGCCGCCTTCGGCACCCGTCCCGGCCGCCCTCGTCGACCACGCTCGCAAGGTCGCCGACGAACACCGTGCCCGGACCGGCGTCCCGATCGACACCACGACCCTGCGCGCACGCCTCGGCGTCCCCGCACCGCTTGCCGAGGCCATCGCCGCTCGCCTCTGAGAGGAGCGCCGCATGCCCGCCAACCGCCGCTTCCGCAACGTCATCCGCATCGGACCCGTACAGGTCGGCACGGCCTACGACCGGCGCGGCCGCGAGAAGCACACCGCCGCCTGCACCGCCCCGCGCTGTGGCTTCTCGGCCGACTACGACTCCCGCGCCGCCGCCGAGCTGGCCGCCCGTACCCACCGTTGCCCCGTCCGCTGAAAGGACCCCGGTCGGTGACCGTCAGCCTGCCCCTCGTCTTCGTCCTGGGCGTCATCGCCTGGGCCGCGATCAAGTTCCTCGGAATCCGTCCGTGGGCCGTCCTCGTGATCGCGCTCTTCGGCTTCTACCTCGCCCAGACCTTCCTGGCCCCCGCCATCGACAGTGCCACCCGGACCGGCGTCGGCATCGTCAACGACCGTCGCTGAGAGGAGAACCATGCTGTTCCGCCCGACTCTCCCGGAGCCCGTCACCCTGCCGACCGCCGTCGTGCACGCGCCCCCGGCCTGCTCCTGTCAGCACGCCCACCCTGCGCCCACCATGCCCCCGGCCCCGGCCCGTCGCACGTTTCCCGCGATCGGGATCGGCGCCGGCGCGGTCGCCGCCGTGGTCACCGTCGGCATCGTCCTCACCGCGCTCCTGGCCGCCGTCGCCGTCGCGGCCGTCTCCGTGGCCGTCGTCGCGGTCGTCCTGCGCTCGCTGCTCGCCTCGCAGCGCCGCTGACCACACAGCCACCGGGGCGGCCTCGATACCGCCAAGCATCCGCCGCCCCGGTGGCGCGCTCCCCTTCCCGATCACTCGAAAAGGAGAGAACCATCTTCCCGCGAACGACCCCGCCCCCGCTGCCCGAACTCGCGGCTCTGGCGTCGTACGGCACGCTGCCCGGCCTGATGAACCAGCTCTCCGGCCTCGGCGGCTGCACCCGCCCCATCCGCCTCAGCGGCCACCGCAACGAGTACACCCTCGACACCACGACCGGCGAACTCGGCGCCCTCGTCCACCACATGACCTCCGACACCCTGCCTGCCGGACACCTCCTCGTCCGCTGCAACAACCGCCGCGTCACCCGCTGCCCGGCCTGCGCCGAGACCTACCGTCGCGACACCTTCCACCTGATCACCGCAGGACTGCGCGGCGGGAAGGGCACCCCGGAAGCGGTCGCCACGCACCCCCGCGTCTTCGCCACCTTCACCGCTCCCGGCTTCGGCCCGGTCCACAACCGCCCCGCCTCCGGCCGCTGCCGCTGCGGCACCAGCCACCCCGCTGGCGCCCCCGAACTCGGGACGCCCCTGGACCCCGACGCGTACGACTACGAAGCCGCGGTGCTCTGGAACGCCCACGCGGGCGCCCTCTGGCGGCGCTTCTCGATCTACCTCCGCCGCGAGATCGCCAAGCGCGCGGGCCTCACCCAACGCTCCTTCCGCGATCACGCCCGTGTCAGCTTCGCCAAGGTCGCCGAGTACCAGAAACGCGGCGCCATCCACTTCCACGCCGTCATCCGGCTGGACGGCCCGGACGGCGGCACGACCGCCCCGCCCGCCTGGGCGACGGCCGACCTGCTGACCGACGCGATCCGCGCCGCCGCCGCACGCGCCTCGGTCACCGGGCCCGTGATCGACGGTCGGCGCCACACCTTCGCCTTCGGCCGGCAGCTCGACGTCCGGACGATCCGGGGTGCCGACTTCACTGGCGGTACCGACCTGACCGACCGCGCGGTGGCCGCCTACATCGCCAAATACGCCACCAAGGGCGCCGAGACGGCGACGGGCACCCTCGACCGTCCGCTCCGCTTCCTCGCCGAGCTGGCGAACGTCCACCTCAGCGACCATGCCCGCCGGATGATCCGCACCGCCTGGACGCTCGGCGCCCGTCGCGACCTCGAACACCTCCGCCTCCGCGCCTGGGCCCACATGCTCGGCTTCCGAGGCCACTTCTCCACCAAGACCCGCCACTACTCCACCACCCTCGGAGCCCTCCGTGACGCTCGCGCCGCATGGCGTCGTGCCCAGTCGGCCCCGGCCGACCAGGAGACGACGCACGTGATCGCCCACTGGGCGTTCGCCGGTACCGGCCTCACTCCGGCTGAGGAATGGCTGACCGCGACGAGCAACCCCGCCCCCGGCACGGAAGGAGAACCGACTCATGGCTGACGACCTGCTGTTGACCGTGCCGGAGGTCATGGCCCGGCTCCGGCTCGGCCGCTCGACCGTCTACGACCTCATCCGCTCGGGCCGTCTGCGGTCCATCACCGTGGGCCGGTGCCGGCGCATCCCCGTCAGCTCCCTGCGCGACTTCATCGCCGATCAGATCGCCGAGGCCGCGTGATGGCACAGCAGCGCAAGCGCAACCCCAACGGCGCGGGGACGATCACCAAGCGCAAGGACGGCCGCTACCAAGCCGCCGTCTACGTGCTCCAGCCGGACGGCACCCGCGCCCGCAAGTACGCGTATGGCAAGACCTGGACCGAGTGCGACACCAAACGCCGTGAGCTGCTGGACAAGGTCGACTCCGGCATCCCCGTGCCCACCCGGTCGGCCAAGCTGTCGGAGTGGCTGCCGTACTGGCTGGACAACGTGATCAAGCCTCGCCGGAAGCTCAGCACGTACGACAAGTACGAGACGCACGTCCGGCTCTACCTGGTGCCCATGCTCGGCACCAAGCGCCTCGAAGCGCTTGGCGTGGCCGACGTCCGTCGCTTCCTCGTCCGGCTGGAGCGGGAGGCCACGGCGGCGACGGCCAAGGAAGCCCACCGGGTGTTGCGCTCCGCCCTGACCTCCGCGTGCCGGGAAGAGTTGATCACGCGCAACGTCGGGACGCTCGTCGAGCCGCCGCGTACCGCGTCGCGGGAGCTGTCCCCGTGGACGCTGGACGAGACGCTCGACTTCCTTGCGGCGGCCCGCAAGGACCCGCTCTACGCGGCGTTCGTGCTCGCCATCGCGATGGGGCTCCGCCGAGGCGAGATCGTCGGCCTGCGCTGGGCGGACCTGGACCTCGACGGCCGCGTCCTGCACGTCCGCCAGCAGACACAGCGCCGACGCGGCGTGCTCTACGACGATGATCCGAAGAGCCGTCGCCGTCGTGCCATTCCGCTGCCCGCGATGTGCATCGCCCCGCTGCGGTGGCAGCGGATGCGGCAGGCCGCTGCCCGGGCGCGGGCGGGGGAGAAGTGGCAGGAGTCCGGCTACGTCTTCACCACCGCCACGGGACGTCCGGTCGAACCGCGCAACGTCTACCGCTCCTTCACCCGCGTCGCCCGGGCCGCTGGCCTCCGGGTGATCCGTCTGCACGACGCCCGGCACGGTTGCGCGACCCTGCTCACCGCCGCCGGCGTGGCGCCCCGCGTCGTGATGGAGATCCTCGGGCACAGCCAGATCAGCATCACCATGGACGTCTACACGCACGTCGTGCAGGACACGCAGCGCGAGGCGATCAGCCACATGGACCGGCTGTTGAAGAGGCGGCCCGGCCGTGGATGACCGGCGTCGTTGATGTCGGATGTGGATGTCAAAGGCCCCCAGCCGTGATCGGCTGGGGGCCTTTTGCCTGGTGCCCCCGGGCAGATTCGAACTGCCGACACCCGCTTTAGGAGAGCGGTGCTCTATCCCCTGAGCTACGGAGGCGGGGGGACGTGGGTCCGGGGCCAGCCTACCGGGTTCCGGGGGCGGCGGGGAGGGTGGGGCGAAGGTGTGGGGGGTTGCGGGGTGTGCGGAAGGCGTGTGGGGGTGGTGGGGGCACCGATAGCGTGTTCCCCCAGGTCGAGTCGGGGAGGGGCTGTGGATCCGATCAGTGTGGAGGCCGTGCTCGGGGCCGTGGAGACGGCCGCGTCCGGGGCGTTGGGCGGGGCCGCGGGGGAGATGGGGCGGCGGGCCGCCGAGGGGCTCGCGCGGTTGCGGAGGCGGGAGCGGCGGAGCGGGGAGGACGAGGGGGGAGGGGACGGGGGCGGGCCGCCTGTCGGGGTCGACGAGGTGCGGCGCGTCGCCGAGGGGCTGAGTGAGCGGGCCCGGGTGCACCCCGAGTTCGCCCGGGAGCTGCTCGCCTGGGTGCGGGAGACCGAGGCACCGCGCCTCGGGATCCGGCATGTGCCGCAGGTGCTGCCGCCGGTCAGTGGGGTGTTCACCGATCGGGAGGCGGTGCTCGCCGCGCTGGAGGAGATGATCGGGGACGGCGGGCGTGCCGCCGCGGCCGTCGCCGTGGTGACCGGGCAGGGCGGGATCGGGAAGACCGCCGCCGCCGTGTACTGCGGGCACCGGCTCAAGAACCGTTTCCCCGACGGGCAGTTGTTCGTACGGTTGGGCGGTCCCGCGGCGGAGGGTGCCGTCCGGGCCGGGGAGGCACTGGCCGTGCTTCTGGGGGATCTTGGAGTGGCTCCTGACCGGATCCCCGCCGATCCGCAGCGGCAGGAGAACCTCTACCGGGATCTCACCGCCGGGCGGCGGATCCTCGTCCTGCTCGACGACGCGGCCTGTGAAGCCCAGGTCAGGCCGCTGATCCCGGCCTCTCCCGGCTCGTTGGTGATCGTTACCAGCCGCTACCGGCTGAGCGGCCTCGCCGGTGATCCGGGAGCGCGCTTCCTCACCCTGGACCCGCTGGCGGAGGCCGACGCCGTCCTGCTGCTGGAGCGGGTGGCCGCCGCGGGCGGGCGGCGCGACGGGGCGCGCGACGCGGCGCGCATGGCCGCGGTCGCGCGGCGCTGCGGGAGGGTGCCCCTGGCGCTCTGCGAGACGGGCGCGCTGGTCGCCGCCCGCGCGCACCTCAGCTGGGAGACCGTGGAACGGCGTCTCGGCGGCCCTTCGGGGAACCCTGGCGGCATGGACGACCACAACGGGATGGACGCCGTCCGCCGCACCCACGACCTCGCCTACCGCGAGCTGAGCCCCGAAGCCGCCCGGCTCTACCGGCTGTTGGGCTTCTGGCCCGGACCGGAGACCGGGGTGGAGGCCGCCGCGCGGGTGGCCGGCACCACGGAGGGGGCGGCCCGGGTGCTCCTGGAGGAACTGGCCGGCGTCCACCTCCTCCAGGAGGTCGGGGAGGAGCGGTACCGCTTCCACGACCTCGTCCGCGCGGACGCCGAGCGGCGGGCCCGCGCCGAGGACGGCCCCGCCGAGCTCGCCGCGTCCGTCCGGCGCGCGGTCGGCTGGTACCTGCGGTTCGCCGCCGCGGCGGACTTCCGGGTGATGCCCGGCCGCTGGCGCCTGGGCCCCGCCTACGACGGTCTGACCCCGGCCGCCGACCGCGATCCCCACGACGGCCGGGCCACCCTCGCCGAGCTGCGCCGCGAGCGCGTGAACCTCGCCGCGGCCGTACGCGCCGCCGAGGACTTCGGCCACGACGACCTCGTCTGGCAGCTCTGCGAGGCCACCTGGGGGCTGCACCTGCGGCTCGGGTTCCACGATCAGTGGATCGACACCCATCGGCGGGGCGTCGCGGCCGCCCGCCGCCGCGCCGAGGAGTTCGGCGACGCGTCGCGGGCCGAGGGGCGCGTGCTCTCCCAGCTCGCCTTCGCCTACATGGGGCGCGGCCAGTGGGACGAGGCCGAGCGCGCCTTGACCGAGGCCGCCGACGCCGACCGGGCCGCCGGCCACCTCCGCGGCCAGGCCACCGCCGTCGAATCCCTGGGGCTGCTGCGCCTGCGGCAATGGCGGTGGCAGGAGGCTCAGGACTGCTTCACGACGGCCCAGGGACTCCTGCGGCGCATCGGGCCGGAAGAGGACGGCGCGACGGACGTGCCTCGGGGGCTGGCCCTGCTGGAGGACCACATCGGCCGCGCCCTGCGCGGCGCCGGCCGGCACGCGGAGGCCGTCCGCACGCTGCACACGGCCCTGGCCATGTTCCGTGCCCTGCCCGTCCGCGACCTCTACAACGAGGGCCGCGTCTACATGAGCCTCGGCGAGACGCACCTCGCCGCCGGCGACCCCGCCGCCGCCCGCCTCTGCCTCGACGAGGCTCTCGCCGTCATGGACCGCGAAGGGGCCGAGCTCCAGCAGGCGGACGCCGCCGAGATGCGGGCCCGCTGCGCGGAGGACGGGGAGCGCAGGCTGTTCTTCCTGCGTCGGGCGGAGGAACTGTACGAGAAGGGTGGCGACGCGGTCGGGGTGGCGCGGGTGCGGGCGGGCCTGGCAGGGGAGTGAGGGTGCCCCGGTCCCTCCCCCAGAGGGGGTGCCCCCACCTTCGCCGATTCCTGGGGCGCTGCCCCGGGCCCCGGCATCGCGGCTGCGCCGCGGGGCCCTCGAACGCCGGGGCGGGCCGTACACCCGCCCGGCGTTCGAGGGAGGCGCGCCGCAGGCGGCTGGGGGTGCGGGGGCCGTTCCCCTCGCGGGAAACGGTGAATGGGGGTGCCCCCTCTGGGAGAGGGGCCGGGGAACCCCCACCGCGAAGCTGTCAACAGCCCTGCACCCGCTCGACCGCGACGCGATGCCGTACCGCACCCGTGACGACCGTCAGCTCGCACGGAACGCCGTAACCCTCGTTCAGCCAGGCGTACAGGGCCGACGCGTACGCGGCCGGGTCGCAGAGGTCCGGCCGTCCGTCGGCGCCCGGGGCGGCCGTCAGACGCAACAGGTCGCCATCTCGGGTGCGGACGGTGCCCTGGTCAGGGGCGGTGAGGTAGGCGGCGAGTCCGCAGTGCGGGTGCAGCCGTGCGGTCTCGGCGGCCCAGGTGGCGGGCGGGCCCAGGCGCGGGTCGTCGGGGTCGCCGGCGCGGAGGATGACGTCGGCGGTCCCGAGGAGGGACGCGTCGGACGTGTCCTCGTGCACCGCGGTGTGGGCGGCGTCCGCGTACGGGTCCTCGGGCTCGTACGCCGGGTCGGTGTACCGGGTGACGGCGACCTCGGGCCGGTCCGTGCGCAGGACGCGGGTGAGGACGCGGACCGGGGCCGTCCGTACGGCCGGCTGGTGGGCGGGGAGCCGTAGCCGGTCGAGGAGCGCCGGGCGTGCGGGCGGTTCGGGGAGGTCCATGATCCGGTAGAGGACGTTCCGCAGCAGCGCCGCCGAGCGGCCCGGTGTCGAGCTCGTCAGCTCGCCCAACACGGCGTAGGCGCCCGGGTCGTGGGACTCGATCACCTCCGCGATCCGGTGCCGCAGGTCGTCCGACGCCCGCAGGTGCGGCGCGGTCCGGCCGAGCGCGGCCACCGGCGAGTCCGGGTCGAGATCGGCTTCCGGGAAGGAGGCGAGGAGCACCGGCCGGCCGATGGCCGCGGCGTAGTACGTGACGCTGCCGTGGTCGCCGATGACGCAGTCGGCGGCGATCAGGGCCTGCCGCCAGTCCTCCAGCGGGTCGGCCAGGGTCAGCCCGGCCCGACGCGCCCGCTCCAGCCAGGCGCGGACCTGGCCGGGGCCGTGCCCGTACCAGATGTTGGGGTGCAGGACGGCGACCGTCCGGTACTCGTCCGCGGGCAGCTCGGAGGTCAGCTTGGACAGCAGCCAGGGGAGTCGATCACCGTCTCCCCCTTCTCTTTCGTCACCGAACAGCGCGCGCGGCGCCCAGGTGGAGTTGAGGATGACGAGCCGCTGACCAGGGGTGACGCCGAACGCTCGACGGAAGCGGTCGCGCTGGGGGAGCGCTTCGAGGATGCGGTCGTAACAGGGGTCACCCGCGAGGACGGCCGTCGGAGCCGCCTCGGGGCAGGCGGCGCGCAGGCGCCGCAGCTGTTCGGGGTGGGAGAGGACGGTCGCCGTGGCGAGCGGTCGGCCCTGGTGGAGCAGCCACTCGGGGTCGAGTCCGAAGACGGGGGCGGGGTGGGCGGCCTGAGAGGCGTCGAGGACTCCCGTGACGGCCGCGCGCCGGCCGTTCTCGCGTGAACGCCGACCTGCCGACATTCCGACCTGCCGACATTCCGGCATGCCGCCACGACGGCTCCCGGCTCCCGGCTCCCGGCTCCCGGCTCCCGGCTCCCGGCTCGGCCAGCCTCTTATTGTAGCCAACCCCATGCGAGAGGATCACCAACTTCCCCTCAAAAGCCTCCAGTTCACCCCCGTAACTCGCCGCGATCACCACGTCGAACCCGCGCGCCTCCTCCTTCGCCTGCTCCCACGGCAACACCGGCAGCCCCACCCCCGCCAGCAGCTCCGGCACCCCCGCGAGGAACGGCGACGAACCCGTGCACGTCACCGCCATCTGCACCCGCAGATCCCCGTCGAACAGCGGCTTCACGTCGAGCAGGCGGGTGGCGGACGTGACGTTGTGGACGACGAACAGCACCCGCTTCACCCGGCCGCGGGTCACCCACCGCGCGGCGTCCGCGCCCACCGGCACCCGTACTCGTCCCCGCCCGCGCGCCCACGCGTCGTCCCGCACCCCCGGCCCCCTCCGCACACCCGGCGACAGCGGCACTCCCCGCTGCCTTCGCCCGCCACGTTACTGCCGTCACCTCGGTCACCGGAGACCGATCCCGCCTCACATCCCGCGCTGCCGTCCACCTGCCGTCCTGCCGCCGTCCGCCCGCCCGCCGCGTCAGCGCCGTGAACGCGTCACCTTCACCCGCCAGTTGCCGTGCGCGTCGCGTCCGAGGACGTCGACGGTGACCCCGTCGACCGTGCCGTGGCCGCCCGCCGGGTACGGGGCGTCGCTCAGGCTCGCCGTGACGTTGGGGTCGGTGGTGTAGCAGCCGCGGCCGTGGGGGGTGGCGTCGACGGCGCGGATGGGGCCGGTGCCGGAGGGGCGGTCGGTGGCGACGGTGGTGACGAGGACGCCGGGGCGGCAGACGGCGTGGTCGAGGGGGCCGCGGGTGCGGGCCTCCAGGGCGAGGGCGCGCCGGCGGGAGACGGGGACGACGACTAGCTTGGTGCCACCGGGGGACGAGGTGGGGGTGAGGGTGAAGGTGCGGCTGCCCGTGACGGTGACGCACTGCACCTGGCGTGGCGCGAGCCAGCCCAGCTTCCACTTGTGCCAGGCGAGGAAGTCGTTCGCCGGGCCCCAGTCCTCGTCCATGGGGTCCCAGTGGCCGACGGGGGAGACGACGCGGTTGCCGCGCCCGGTGGCGTAGAGGTCGGGGAGGCCGAAGCTGTGGGCGTTCTCGTGGACCAGGACGCGGTACGGGCTGTCGCCGGTCTGACGGCTCCATATGAAGGAGATGTTCTTCAGGGCGGCGCCGTGCCGGGTCCGGAGCCCGGTCGGGGCCCCGGCGAACGTCACGGAGCGGACGTCCTCCGTCGCCGGCGGGCCGGCGTCCGGGCTGGCCAGGACGTTGACCAGGTCGTAGCGGCGCAGGTCGGCGGTGCCGTCGATCGCGGCGACGAGCTCCTTGGCGAGCGCGTGGTAGCCGGTGTCGCTGCGGGTGTCGAACGGCGTGCCGCGCCGGATGCCGTACGCGGCGTACGGGCGCGACATGCGGATCCAGCGCAGCAGCGGCGTGGAGCGGTAGTCGAGGCGCCCGTAGGAACTGGCCCGGTAGTAGTCGGCGACGGCCGGGAAGAACTCGGCGTACCGCTTGCGCGGGCTGCCCTTGCCGGGGGCGTCGGGGAAGTCGATGAAGAGGGTGAGCGCCCGTACGGTCCCCCGGGAGCGGGCGTAGCCGCGCGGCGTGCGCGCGCTCTCCGAGACGGAGCGGGTGCCCGAGCGCAGGGCGCAGGGGCCGGAGGGGGGACGGCCGGTGGGGTCAGGACCGGCGGGCGCGGCGGACGTATCCGCCGGCTGGTGGGCGCCCGCCCGGCCCGCCACCGGTGCGGTGAGGGCGAGGACTGCGGCCGCCACCATGGGGATGGCCAGGGTTTTCATGCCTGTCACCTCCTGCCGGGTGACTAACACCTTGGGCCGTCGTACGTCCGTGCGCCCTCGGGGGTACGGCAAGTGGGGGATACCGGCCGCTCCAAACGTGACGCACGCCACGTCGGAGATTCCCGCGGAGGGGAAATATCCGGGGAGCTTCTCCCCGTTTAAGCTCTCGTCCCCGCGTAAACGGGGAGAGCTTCCCCGCTTGGCTCCGCCGCTCCGGCCGGACCCGCCGCGGGAACGAGGAGAGAGAGGAGACCCGTCGTGACCACACCCCAGCCGCGGCTGCGCGCCGACGCCCAGCGCAACCGGGAGCGCATCATCGCCGCGGCCCGCGAGGTGCTGGTCGAGCACGGGGCCGAGTTCTCCTTCGACAAAATCGCTCGACGCGTCGGGGTCGGCAATGCGACGCTGTACCGTCACTTCGCGGACCGCCGCGAGTTGATCCACCATGTCACCCTCTCGGTGATGTACCGCATCGCGGACCGCGCCGAGACAGCACGAGCCGAGGAGCCCGATGCTTTCCGTGCGCTGAGGCGGTTCGTCCACGCCGCGGCAGACGAACGGGTGGGCGCGCTGTGCCCGTTGCTCGACTCCGATGTGGATCACGATCATCCGGATCTCGTCGAGGCGCGCGACCGGCTCGACCGGAATCTCAGGGAACTGATGGCCGCCGCCCGCGAGGAAGGGCAGTTGCGCGCCGACATCGACGTCGGTGACCTCATGGTGGCGCTCACTCAGCTGACCAGACCGCTGCCGGGCAAGGGCTGCCTGGACTTCGACCGGTTCGTCCACCGGCACCTCCAGCTGTTCCTGGACGGGCTGATGACCCCGGCCCGTTCCGAACTGCCCGGCTCCGCGGCGACGCTCGACGAACTACGCCGCAACCGGCGGTAGGTCCGGCCTCGTTGTCAGACCCACCTGCCATAGTCCGACCTGTACGTCCCGCACCTGTACGTCCGCACTCCGTCCGCCCGTACGTTCACCCTCCACCGGTTCCGCTCATTCCTCCTTTGCGGTCTGAGCACTTCGCGTCATCCGCTCCGTCGGCCCCGCGTGGCAGCCGTGTCACACACGTCACGTCACATCCGCCCCCGGCGCTTCGTCATTCCTTCGGTACTCCTTCGGTTCTCGCTCACCTCTCGCACCACTAGGCAGGCCCTTCCATGCCCGACACCACCACCCCGGATCCCCGGCGCTGGAAAGCGCTGATCTTCATCGCCCTGGCCCAGCTGATGGTCGTCCTCGACGCGACCATCGTGAACATCGCGCTGCCGTCCGCCCAGACCGACCTGGGTATCTCGGACGGCAACCGGCAGTGGGTCATCACCGCCTACGCCCTCGCGTTCGGCGGACTGCTGCTCTTCGGCGGCCGAATAGCCGACCTGTGGGGCCGTAAGCAGACCTTCATCACCGGCCTCATCGGTTTCGCCCTCGCGTCCGCGCTCGGTGGTGTCGCCGTCAACACCGGCATGCTGCTCGCCGCCCGCGCCCTCCAGGGCGTCTTCGGCGCGCTGCTCGCGCCGTCGGCGCTGTCGCTGCTCGCCGTCAGCTTCACCGAGGCGAAGGAGCGCGCCAAGGCGTTCGGCATCTTCGGTGCCATCGCCGGTGGTGGCGGTGCCGTCGGCCTGCTGCTGGGCGGCGTCTTCACCGAGTACCTCAACTGGCGCTGGACGTTCTTCGTGAACATCCCGTTCGCCGCCGTGGCCGCCGCCGGTGCCGTCGCCGTCATCCACGAGCCCGAGGGCAGCCGGAACCCGTCGAAGCTCGACATCCCCGGCGTCATCCTGGCCACCCTCGGCCTGGTCTCGCTGGTCTACGGCTTCACCCGCGCCGAGTCCGACGGCTGGACCGCCGGCATGACGGTCACCCTGTTCGCCGCCGCGGTCGTGCTGCTGGTGGCCTTCGTCCTCGTCGAGGGCAAGGTCAAGTCGCCGCTGCTGCCGCTGCGCGTCGTGGCCGACCGCAACCGCGGTGGCGTCTACGGTGCGCTCGGCCTCGCCTCGATCGGCATGTTCGGCCTGTTCCTCTTCCTGGTCTTCTACCTCCAGGGCATCAAGGAGTACAGCCCGATCACCAACGGCCTGGCGTTCCTCCCGATGATCGCCACCATGATCACCGGCTCCACCCAGATCGGCGCCCGGCTGATGACCCGGGTCCCGGCCCGCTGGCTGATGGGCCCCGGCTTCCTGGTCGCCGCCATCGGCATGGCGTGGCTGACCCGGATCGACACCGACACGTCGTACGTGACGGGCATCCTGCCGGGCCTGCTGCTGATGGGCATCGGCATGGGTACGGCGTTCATGCCGGCCATGAGCCTCGCCACGCACGGCGTCGAGGCCCGTGACGCGGGTGTCGCCTCCGCGATGGTCAACACGTCGCAGCAGGTCGGCGGCGCGATCGGCACGGCCCTGCTGAACACGCTGGCCACCAGCGCCAAGGACGACTACGTCTCGTCCCACCGCGCGGGTGCCACGAGCAAGGAGGCCATCCAGGTGCTGGGCATCAAGGCGACGGTGCACAGCTTCCAGGTCGGCATCGCCTGGGCCACGGGCATCCTGACGCTGGCCGCCCTGGTGGCCGTGGTCTTCGTCAACGCCGGCCGGCCCAACGCCGCGGCCAAGGCGGGCGCGGGCGAGGGGGAAGGCGCCGTCGAGGACGCCATTCCGGTGATGGCCCACTGAGGCCCGCCCAGGCCGACAGCTGAACCAAGCCCCCGCACGGATTCGCTCCGTGCGGGGGCTTCGTCGTTCCGGGCCGCCGACCGCCGACCGCCGACCGCCGACCGCCGACCGCCGACCGCCGACCGCCGACCGCCGACCGCCGACCGCAGGCCGTCAGCCGCCGGCCGCAAGCCGCGTCAGCCGCCGGCCGTGGAGTGCCTCAGCGCAGCCAGGGCAGGTCCGCGCCGGCCGGCTGGAGGCCGCTCGCGATGGTCGAGCAGATCGCGCCGAACTCGGCGACCTGCTCCGGCGTGAGGCGGTCGAAGATCGCGGCCCGCACCGCCGCCACATGGCCGGGCGCCGTCTTCCGCAGCACCTCGAACCCCTCCTCCGTGAGCACCGCCACCTGCCCCCGCCGGTCGGACGGGCAGTCCTCGCGCCGCATCCAGCCGTTCTTCTCCAGGCGCGCCACGGCGTGCGACAGCCGGGACCGGGTGATCTTGACCTGCTGGGCCAGTTCGGTCATCCGCATCCGGCGGCGCGGCGCCTCGGAGAGCTGGACGAGCAGCGCGTAGTAGATGTGCGGCATGCCCGCGTCACGCTGGAGCTGACGGTCGAGATGGTCCTCCAGGAGCGTGGTGGCGTGGAGGTACGCCAGCCAGGTCGCCTGCTCCTCGGCGGAGAGCCAGCGGGGCTCCGCCGGGTCCGTTGCGGGTTCGTTCCTCATGGCATCCACTGTTCCACTCATCGGTCGGATGATCGGACCGGCCGGTCCGGGCGGCCCTCACGGCAATTCTTGAAGTCTAAATAAAACAGGTCTAAAGTTGAGCTGTAAAGCTTGAAAGTTCAAGGAAACTCCTCCGAGGAGTGCCTCCGAGCAAGTAGTCAGGAGCGACCGTGCAGGACACCTCGGCCCCGGCCCCCGGACGGATGCCCGCCCTCTACCTGTCCCACGGCGCCCCGCCCCTCGCCGACGACGCGCTGTGGCCCGGCCAGCTCGCCGCCTGGTCGGCGGAGCTGCCCAGGCCGCGCGCGATCCTCATGGTCTCGGCGCACTGGGAGGAGGCGCCGCTCGCGCTGGGCGCGACCGAGACCGTGCCGCTCGTCTACGACTTCTGGGGCTTCCCGGAGCACTACTACCGCGTGCGGTACGCCGCCCCGGGCGCCCCCGCCCTGGCGGAACGGGTCCGGGCGACGCTGCGCGGCGCCGGCCTGCCCGTCCAGGACATGCCGGACCGGGGGCTGGACCACGGCGCGTACGTGCCGCTGGTCGAGATGTACCCGGACGCCGACATCCCGGTGCTCCAGATGTCCATGCCGTCGCTCGGCCCGGTGCGCCTCATGGAGATCGGCCGGCGGCTCGCGCCCCTCCGCGACGAGGGCGTGCTGATCGTCGGCAGCGGCTTCTTCACCCACAACCTGGCCGCCCTGCGGCACCAGGGCGGTACGCCCGCCTGGTCCGCCGAGTTCGACCACTGGGGCCGGGAGGCGCTGGAGGCGCAGGACGTGGACGCCCTCCTCGACTTCGCCCGCAAGTCGCCGGCGGCCCACCTGGCGCACCCGCGCACCGAGCACTTCGCGCCCCTCTTCGTCGCGTTGGGCGCGGCCGACGATCAACTCGGCAGCCAGCGCAGCGTGATCGACGGCTTCTGGCTGGGGCTGGCCAAGCGGTCGGTGCAGTTCGGCTGACCGGCCGCAGGCCGCGCGAGCGACCGTCCCGCCCGCCGCGCCCCTCACGCGTCCTCCGGGCTGATCAGCTCGAAGGCCCGGACCGTGGCGGCCAGCGCCCCCGCCGCCGCCTCCGGATCTGCCGTGGCGACGTCCACCGCGGTGTCCGTGAACTTGATCGCGTGCGCGTCGCCGTGCTCCGCCGCGCGGGCGAACGCCTCGTCGGCCGTGGCGGGCGCTCCGGCGGCCGGCTTCAGCGGCCCCGGCGCGGGATAGGCGGCCGTCACCGACGCGGCGGCCTCCCAGGCCGCGTGGAAGCTCGGCACCCAGAGCTCGCGGGGGAGCGCGGGCAGGGTGCGCAGGACGGCGTTGGGCGCGGTCGCCGAGTGGACGAGCATGACCGGCGAACCGTGGGCCCGCTCGCCGTAGCGCAGGACCGTCTCCCGGACGAGCTCCGCCAGCATCCCGGGCACCTCGTCGGGGCCGGCGGGCGGGCGCAGCGCGTTCGCGGCGGCGGGCCAGCCGGCGGTCTCCGGCAGCAGCGCGAAGCGGGCGCGGATGCCGAGCGGCTCGTCCGTGACGTCCGGCATCCCCGCCAGCGCGGCACCGATCCCGGCCGTCCCCGACGCCGCAACCGGCATGGGGAGCGGCTGGTAGCGGGCCGCCCAGTAGCCGAGGGCGTGCCCCAGCTCGGCCACCCGAGGGGCGCTCCCATCACCGGCGCTCCCGTCATCGACGGTCTCGCCGTCGAGGAGCGTGCGGACGGCGTGGCCGGCGCGGATGACGGGGTGCGTCGCGCCGGCCGTGATGCCGGGCAGCAGCCGCGGCCACCACTCGACGAGCACCTCACGCCACGGCCGTTCGGTCAGGGCACGGGTGAAGTGGTCGATCCAGTCCCCGAGCAGGGAGGGGTCGCCGAGCGCCGCGCGCCACGACGCGTCGTCCGCCCCGTCGATCCGGACGCCGGTCCGGCCCGGCATGTCCTCCAGCCGGTGCCGGTACCCGTCGAGCCAGCGGTGGACACGTGGCGCGTGCCCGTGGCGGACCAGCGCCTCGACGGTCATGGGGGCGTGGTTGGTGAGCCAGCCCTCGAACTCCGGGCCGTTCGCGTGGAGGCGTTCGAGGGCCTCGTCGAGTGTTCCGGTGGTGTCGGTCATGACGCCACGCTAGACCTCAGGCGTCACTCCAGAAACGGTCTCCGGACGTACACCTCAGGACTTCGGTCGCCCGCTACCGGCGCCCGAACGTGCCGTTCCGGCAGGGCAGTTGACGGGCCGGGCTACCGGCGCACGTGGCGCTCGTTCCAGTGGAAGAGGTGGTACGACGTCAGCCCCACCAGGAGCGCGAAGCCGAGTCCGATGCCGAGGGAGCGGAGCCAGGTCCCGCCGGCCACGCTGTGCAGGAAGCCGACGGTGATGCCGGCCAGCGCGCCGTACGTCGCCGCGCGCACCTCGGTGATCATCGCGTTGCGCTCGCGGACCAGCAGGTAGCCGATGCCCGTCGAGACCGCCGCGGTGGCGAGCCCCAGCAGCCAGCCGCCCGCTTCCGAGAAGCCGTTCTCGTGCGCGAGGAAGGTGGTGAACAGGAAGACGACGAACCCCAGGCAGGCGGGTACGGCCCAGGCGGGACGGCTCCGGTCGGGGACCGGGCCCGCCCGCGTCCCGCGCACCGGGAGACGGGCGCCGCTGGGCACCGGACCGGGGCCCTCCGGGGTGTGGTGGGGCAGGATCGCGTGCGCCGGCATGTCGGGGCTCCTCTCGTCCGTCCCCCGGGGGAACCGTCCGGGGTAACCGGCCGGGGGAACCGGCCCCCTGGAAACCAGCGCACACCCGCGCCCGCCCGGCGGCAAGTGGATCAGCGACCGGCTTCGACCCCGCCCGACGGGGCGCGCACTCCGTCATGTCCCCGGCCCCGCGCCCCGCCGACGCAACCACAGGACGACGGGCGCCGTCCTTCGAGGCGGAGGGCGGCGACGGGCGGCGAGGGATGGCGACGGACACAGTCCGGAGCGGCGTTCTTCCCGAGCCGCGGGGAAGGCGTCAACGGTGACGGCCGTCTCAAGGGCGCGATGGCCGCGGAGCGCGGCGAGGGGCCCTGAACCCCCCTCCGCACCCGGCCTGACCAGGGCGTCCGTCGGCTCGTCCGGCATGCGTGCCCACGTGCGGCGGGACAGGGTACTGCATGATCGTAAAAAAGAAGGCGTCTCCTGGGAATTCTGTCCGGATTGCAGTCGTTCTTTCCTTCGGACGGGTTCGCGGAGCGCGAGCCCCCCACCATCCCGCGACCGTCTCATCGCAAGGGAGTACGCATGGCAACCCGTGCCGTCGCCCGTCGTCAGTCCGCAGCCAAGGGCGTCGACGAGGCAAGCAGTGTTCGCGCCTCGAGCGGGGAGATCGCCGATCGCGACCTGGTCGGCATGTACCTGGACGAGATCGCGCGGACGCCCCTGCTCGACGCCGCGAAGGAGGTCGAGCTGTCGCAGGCCATCGAGGCGGGCGTGTACGCCCGGCAGATCCTGGACGGCCTGGAGTCCGGCGAGGCGGGCGGCGCCTCGCGCGAGGAGCTGGAGGCGATAGCCGACGAGGGCGCCCGCGCCAAGGACGTCTTCATCAAGTCGAACCTGCGGCTCGTGGTCGCCGTGGCCCGCCGGTACCCGCGCAGCGGGCTGCCGCTGCTCGACCTGATCCAGGAGGGCAACGCCGGTCTGGTCCGCGCGGTCGAGAAGTTCGACTACACCAAGGGATTCAAGTTCTCCACGTACGCGACCTGGTGGATCCGCCAGGCGATCACCCGCTCGATCGCCGACCAGTCGCGCACCATCCGGCTCCCCGTCCACCTCGTCGAGGAGCTGGGCCGCATCCGCCGGGTGCAGCGCGAGTTCAACCGGGAGAACGGCCGCGACCCCGAGCACGCCGAGATCGCCACGGAGCTGGGCACCACGCCCGAGCGCGTCGGCGACGTCCTGGACTGGGCCCGGGACCCGGTCAGCCTGAACATGTCGGTGGACGACGAGGGCGAGACCCAGTTCGGCGACCTGCTGGAGGACACCTCCGCCGTGTCGCCGGAGCAGTCGGTCATCGCGCTGCTGCGCAGCGAGGAACTGGAGACCCTCATCGGCCGGCTCGACCACCGGACCGCGTCGATCATCAAGGCGCGCTACGGGATCGAGGACGGGCGGGAGCGCACGCTGACGGAGGTCGGCAAGCAGCACGGGCTCACCCGGGAGCGGATCCGGCAGATCGAGAAGCACGCGCTTCTGGAGCTGAAGAAGATGGCTCACGACACCGGGTTCGACGCGGCGGCCTAAAAGGGCATATCCTTATAGATCGGACCCCGGCGCCTCCCCCCCCTGCGTCGGGGTCCTTCTTTTTCCCTCAGTCTTCGGAGCCCTCGGCGGAGCCCTCAGTGGCGTCCCCGGCCCGCGGTGCCGCGCCCGCTGCCCCCGCGCCCGCTGCCCCCGCGCCCGCTGCCCCCGCGCCCGCTGCCCCCGCCCCCGCTGCCCCCGCCCTTGCCGCCCGTGTGATCCGCTCCCCGAGCCGCCGCGTGTACGCGACGAGCTTCTCCGGCTCGTGCACCTCGAACTCGCAGCCGAGCATCGCCAGGTGGTACGCCACCCACTCGACGGAGTCGGCGCATTCCGTGTCCAGCCGGCAGGTCCCGTCGTCGACCGGCTCGGGCGCCCCCATCCAGTGCGGCAGCCGGGCCGCGACGGCCGACGCCGGCGCGTGCAGCGTCACCACCATCCGCAGCTCCGGCCGGCGCCGGGCCGTGGAGCCGCTGACGAACTCCGCCGCGTCCTCCGCGGGCAGCTCGCGCGGCTCGAAGCGGGCGCCCGTGGGGAAGGGGTCGCTGACCCGGTCCACCCGGAAGGTGCGCCAGTCCTCGCGGTCGTTGTCATAGGCGACCAGGTACCACCGGCGCCCGGTGCTGACCAGCCGGTTCGGCTCCACCAGCCGCTTGGTCTCCACGCCCTCGCCGGTGCGGTACGAGAAACGCAGCCGCTCGTGGCCGGTCGTGGCGGCGGCCATGACGGTGAGCGTCCGCGGGTCGACGGTCGCGCCGTCGCCCCAGGTGAGCGGCACGGTGGCGGCCTGGAGGGCGGTCACCCGGTGCCGGAGCCGGGACGGCAGCACCTGTTCGAGCTTGGCGAGCGCCCGTACGGACGCCTCCTCGATGCCCTCCACGGCGTGCCCGGCCCCGGCCCGCAGGCCCACCGCGATGGCCACCGCCTCCTCGTCGTCCAGGACCAGCGGCGGCATCGCCGCCCCGGCGGCCAGCCGGTACCCACCGACGGCTCCCATCGTTGCCTGTACGGGGTAGCCGAGGTCGCGCAGCCGCTCGATGTCCCGCCGGATCGTCCGCGGGCTCACACCGAGCCGTCCGGCGAGTTCGCTGCCCGGCCATTCGCGTGGGGTCTGCAGAAGGGAGAGCAGATTCAGAAGCCGTACGGGTGTGTCGGTCATAACGCCAGCGTGCCAGGGATCTAGGACACAGCTTGACCTAGACGGGTCCTAGCGTGGGACACCCGGAACACGAAGTGGAAGGCAATACCCCGTGAGCTCCCTGAGCACCGATCCGCCCCTCGACCGCCGCCGCTGGATCGCGCTGGCCGTCGTGCTGACGGCGTCCTTCATGGACCTCGTCGACGTGACGATCGTCAACATCGCGATGCCCAGCATCAGCCACGACCTCGGCGCCTCGTTCAGCGTCCTCCAGTGGATCACCGAGGGCTACGCCCTCGCCTTCGCCGCGGGTCTGATCACCGGCGGCCGGCTCGGGGACATATACGGGCGCCGGCGGGTCTTCCTGCTCGGCATGGGGGGCTTCACCCTCGCCTCGATGCTCTGCGGCGTGGCGGGCGACCCGCACCTGCTCGTCGCGGCCCGCTTCCTCCAGGGCGGCACCGCCGCGCTGATGGTGCCGCAGGTGCTGGCCATCGTGCACTCCACCTTCCCGGCACACGAGCGCGGCAAGGTCTTCGGCATGTTCGGCGCCGTCGTCGGGCTGGGCGCCGTCTCCGGGCCGATCCTGGGCGCGCTGCTCACCGAGTGGAACATCCTCGGCCTGGAGTGGCGGCCGATCTTCCTGGTCAACCTGCCCGTCGGCATCGCCGGCCTGATCCTCGGCCGTCGCTTCATCGCCGAGTCGAAGGCCGAGCACGCGCTGAAGCTCGACCTCGTCGGCGTCGGCCTCGCGACCCTGGGCATCGTCATGTTCCTCTACCCGCTCACCCAGGGGCGGGAGCTGGGCTGGCCGCTCTGGGGCTTCCTGCTGATGGGCGGCAGCGCCGTGGTGCTCGCCCTGTTCGTCGTGTACGAGCGGTACAAGAAGCGGAAGGACGGCTCCCCGCTGGTCGAGCTGTCCCTCTTCACCGTGAAGAGCTTCGCCGCGGGCATCGGCGTCCAGCTGGCCTTCGGCATCGTCTCCGGCATCTACTTCCTCTGCTGGACCCTCTACATGCAGCTCGGCCTGGGCTGGAGCGCGCTGCGGTCCGGTCTGACCGGCATCCCGTTCTCCATCGCCGTGTCGATCACGGCCGGCATGTCCGTCCAGAAGCTCGTCCCGCGCTTCGGCCGCAAGGTCCTCCAGGCGGGTGCGGTGGTCATGGCCGCCGGCGTGCTGCTCTACATCTGGGAGACCGGCCACTACGGCGCCGACATCACCTCGTGGCAGATGGCGCTGCCGCTGACGGTCATGGGCGCGGGCATGGGCTTCGTCGTCGCCCCGCTCACCGACGCCGTCCTCTCCGAGGTGCCGCGCGAGCACGCGGGCTCGGCGTCCGGCCTGATAAACACCACGCAGCAGCTGGGCAACGCGATCGGGCTGGGGCTCGTCTCGGTGGTCTTCTTCGGCGTCCTGGACGAGGACGCGGTCGCGAAGGGCCGTGCCGCCACCGCCTTCGGCGACGCGTACAGCAACGCCCTGTGGTGGGTCGCGGGGCTGCTCGTCCTCGTCCTCCTGCTCGTCTTCGCGCTGCCGCGGCACTCCCGGGCCGAGGCTCCGGTGGCGGACGCGGTGCCCGAGGAGAAGGGCGAGCCGATAGCCGCCTGAGGGGGGCGCGGGCCGGCCGGCCCCTGCCCGGAACCGCTTGAAGGTTCCGGGTGGGGGCCGACGCGCGTTCTGGGGGTCACCCCCGGTCGAGCCGGCTCGCGAGCCGCTTCCGTGCCGTGGGCCACTCCTCCCGCAGCATCGAGAAGTAGACGCTGTCGCGCCAGCTCCCGTCCGGCCGCCGCCGGTGTCGCCGGAGCGTTCCCTCGTGCACGGCTCCAAGCCGGAGCACCGCCGCCTGGGACCGCTCGTTCAAATGGTCGATCTTCCAGTAGACGCGTCCCATGCCGAGCTCCTCGAACGCGTGCGTGAGCAGGAGCAGCTTGCTCTCCGTGTTGACGGCGGTGCGCCAGTGCGCGCGTCCGTACCACGTGCCGCCGATCTCCAGCTGTTCCTGCTCGGTGCTCGCGTCGAAGTAGCACGTCACGCCTATGGCGCGCCCGGTCGCGAGGTGGACGACGGCGAACGGGACGCAGGCGGGGTCGGCGAGCCGGTCCTTGAGGGTGGTGGCGAGCTCGTCCTCGGTGTGGGGAGTGGGGGAGAGCGTCCAGCGCCAGACCTCGTCGTCACCGCCGACGACCCGGAACAGGTCGGCCACGTGCGCGGGGGTGAGGGGTTCGAGGCGGACGTGCCGGCCGGTCAGGACGGTGGTGCGCGTGGGCAGCTTCGCGATCATGGGCAGGAACGTAGGCGCGTTTTGGACTAGAGGCAAGAGTGATTCGCACTAGTGCGTAAGTTGGGTGCCCGTTTTTGTCCGAGTGGCCCGCCGAATGTGTTTACTTCGCGCCCGAAGCGCCCGTATCCTGCCGCTCAACCCACACAATCGGGCACGGAAGCGGAAGCGGACGGAAGCGAACGGGAGCGAAATCCACATGTACGCACCGGAACGCCGGCAGGAGATCCTGCGGCTCGCGCGTGAGAGCGGGCGGGTGGACGTGCTGTCGCTGGCGGAGACGTTCCAGGTCACCGCCGAGACCGTGCGCCGTGACCTCACGGCGCTGGACCGCGGCGGACTGCTCCGGCGCGTGCACGGCGGGGCGATCCCCGTCGGCCGGCTGGACTTCGAACCCGACCTCGCGGAGCGGGAGTCCACGGCGGCGGACGAGAAGGACGCCATCGCCCGGGCGGCCCTGGCCGAACTGCCCGCCGGCGGCAGCGTGATCCTGGACGCCGGCACTACGGTCGCCCGCCTCGCCGCGCTCTTCCCGCTGGACGCGGACCCGGGCGCCGAGCTGACGGTCGTCACGCACGCGCTGCCCGTCGCCGCCCGGCTCGCGGACCACCCGGGCCTCGCCCTGCACCTCGTCGGGGGCCGGGTCCGGCACCGCACCCGGGCGGCCGTCGACGCCTGGGCGCTGCGCGCGTACGGCGAACTCGCGGCCGACGTCGCCTTCGTCGCCACCAACGGCTTCTCGCCGGAGGGCGGGCTGACCACCCCGGACCTCGCCGAGGCGGCGGTGAAGCGGGCGGCGGTCGCGGCGGCCCGGCGCGTCGTCCTGCTCGCGGACTCCGGCAAGTACGGGCAGCGGCACTTCGCCCGCTTCGGCGACCTCTCCGACGTGGACCTCGTGATCACCGACACCGGGCTGAGCCCCGAGGACGCCCGGGAGATCGAACGCCGCGGCCCGGCGGTGATCCGCGCGTGATCCTCACCGTCACCCCCAACCCCAGCCTCGACCGCACCTACGAGGTCCCGGCGCTGCGGCGCGGCGCCGTCCTGCGCGCGGCGGCCGACCGCGTCGACCCGGGCGGCAAGGGCGTCAACGTCTCGCGCGCGGTCGCGGCGGCCGGGCACGCCACGACGGCCGTCCTGCCGCTCGGCGGCGCGGAGGGCGCCCTGCTGGCGCGCCTCCTGCGCGAGCAGGGCATCGACGTCGCGGGCGTCCCGGTGTCCGGCGCGACGCGGGTCAACATGGCCGTCGCCGAACCCGACGGCACGCTCACCAAGGTCAACGCCGCCGGCCCCGAACTGACCGCCGCCGAGGCCGAGGCGCTGCTGGACAGCGTGGCGGAGCGGTCGGCGGGCGCCGGCTGGATCGCCTGCTGCGGCAGCCTGCCGCGCGGGCTCGCGCCCGAGTGGTACGGGCGGCTGGTGGCCCGCGCCCACGCCGCCGGGGCGCGGATCGCGCTCGACACCTCGGGACCGTCCCTCACCGCCGCCCTGCGCGAACGCCCCGACGTCGTCAAGCCGAACGCCGAGGAACTGGCCGAGGCCGTGGGCCGTCCCCTGGCGACGGTCGGGGACGCGGTCCGGGCGGCGGAGGAACTGCGCGGCCTCGGCGCGCGGGCCGTCCTCGCCAGCCTCGGCGCGGACGGCCAGCTGCTCGTCGACGGGTCCGGCGCGTACTACGGGACGGCCCCGGTGTCGCGCGTCCGCAGCAACGTCGGTGCGGGCGACGCCTCCCTGGCCGGTTTCCTCGCCGCGGGCGGTGACGGCCCGGCCGCCCTCGCGGCGGCGCTGGCCCACGGCGCGGCGGCCGTCCGGCTGCCCGGCAGCGCGATGCCCGCCCCGAGCGACCTCGAACCGTCCGCCGTGACGGTCGCCCGGGACGTCCCGGGCGACCGCGCCCTGACCGAACCGGCGCCCGGCGTCTGACGCCG
>NZ_JAIQLH010000062.1 GCF_020037025.1 Streptomyces huiliensis
GGGCGACCGCGCCCTGACCGAACCGGCGCCCGGCGTCTGACGCCGATCCCCCCTTTTTTCTCTCCCCCCACCCAGCAGCCGGCAAGGCGCTACCGCGAGCAAGGGAGCCCGCGATGAGCAGTGCGATGAGCAACGCGATGAGTGAGCTGATCACGGCGGACCTGGTCGACCTCGACCTGTCCGCCGGCACCAAGGAGGCGGCCGCCCGGTCACTCGCCCTCCGCATGCGCGACCTCGGCCGCGTCACGGACCTGGAGGGCTTCCTCGCCGACGTGGCCGCGCGCGAGGCGCAGATGCCGACCGGCCTCGACGGCGGCATCGGCATCCCGCACTGCCGCAGCGCCCACGTCACCGCGCCGACCCTGGCCTTCGGCCGCTCCGCCGCCCGCGTCGACTTCGGCGCCCCGGACGGCCCCGCCGACCTGATCTTCCTGATCGCGGCCCCGGCGGGAGCGGACAGCGACCACCTCACGATCCTCTCGGCCCTCGCTCGGCAGCTGATGAACGAGGAGTTCACGGGGGCGCTGCGCACGGTGGAGGACGCGGGGGAGGCGGCGGCGCTGATCCGGGGCGAGGCAGAGCCCCCTGAGCGGAAGCCCGAGCCGGAGCCGGAGGTCGAGCCCGAGGAGGTCGAGCCCGAGCCGGAGGTCGAGCCCGAGCCGGTACCTGAGCCGGAACCCAAGCGGGCGTTCCACATCGTCGCCGTCACCTCCTGCCCCACCGGCATCGCGCACACCTACATGGCCGCCGAGGCCCTGGAGCGCGCCGCGCGGGACGCGGGCGTCGGGATAACCGTCGAGACGCAGGGGTCCGCGGGCTTCACCCGGCTCGACCCGGCCTTGATCGAGGCCGCCGACGGCGTGATCCTCGCCCACGACGTCGAGGTCCGCGACCGGGACCGCTTCGCGGGCAAGCCGGTCGTGGACGTCGGCGTCAAGGCCGGCGTGAACCGCGCCGCCGAACTCGTGGCGGAGGTACGGGAGAAGGCCGCCCGCGGCGACGTCCGCGCGCCCCGGCCCGCCGCGCCCATGGACACCGGCGCCGAGGGCGGCGACGGCTTCGGGACGAGACTCCGCAAGTGGCTGATGACGGGCGTCAGCTACATGGTTCCCTTCGTCGCGGCGGGCGGCCTGCTGATCGCCCTGGGCTTCGCCATCGGCGGTTACGAGGTGAACAAGGCCCCGTCGGTGGCCGAGCACTTCGCCTGGACCGAGTCCGCGAGCTGGGCCGCGCTCCTCTTCCAGACCGGCGGCGTGGCGTTCGGCTTCCTGGTGGCGGTCCTCGCCGGGTTCATCGCGTACGGGATGGCCGACCGCCCCGGCCTCGTCCCCGGCTTCGTCGGCGGGGCCATCGCGGTGAAGGTCGACGCGGGCTTCCTGGGCGGGCTGATCGCCGGTCTCCTCGCCGGCGGGGTGGTGATGGCGGTCCAGCGGGCACGGGTGCCGGCCGTGCTGCGCGGGATCATGCCGGTGGTCGTCATTCCACTGGTCTCCTCGGCGGTCGTCGGCTTCCTGATGTTCCTGGTGGTGGGCAAGCCGCTCGCCTCGCTCCAGTCCGCGCTGACGGACTGGCTGAGCGGGCTGAACGGCACGAACGCCGTGTTCCTCGGCGCGCTGCTCGGCCTGATGATGTGCTTCGACCTCGGCGGCCCGCTCAACAAGGTCGCCTACGCCTTCGCCGTCGGCGGCCTCGCCGACCCCAACGACGGCAGCCTGAAGGTGATGGCCGCCGTCATGGCCGCCGGCATGGTCCCCCCGCTCGCCCTGGCCCTCGCGACGACCGTGCGCGGCCGCCTCTTCACCCCGGCGGAACGCGAGAACGGCAAGGCCGCCTGGGTGCTCGGCGCCTCCTTCATCACCGAGGGCGCCATCCCGTTCGCGGCGGCGGACCCGCTGCGCGTCATCCCGTCGGCGATGGCGGGCGGCGCCGTCACCGGCGCCCTCTCCATGGCCTTCGACTGCACCCTCCGCGCCCCGCACGGCGGCGCCTTCGTCGTCCCCCTGATCGGTGCCCCCTTCCTCTACCTCCTCGCCGTCGCCGCCGGCACGGCGGTGAGCGCCGCCCTGGTCGTCCTGCTGAAGAGCGCGAACGCGGGGAGCGTCGCGCACTAGCCTCCGTACAGCTCCCGGTACGACGGGAACACCCCTCCCGGGCCGTCCACGCTCTCGGCGGCGAGGAGCGCCTTGCCCACGGCCCGGGTCAGGACGTCCGCGCCGGCGGCGAGGATCTCGTTGACGGTGCCGAGCGGGAAGCCGGCGTCGCCTTGGGCGGCGCCCTGGACGGCCAGGGGGCGGCTGCCCGTCGCCAAGGTGAAGACCGTGTCGCCGTCGGTGAGCAGGTGGGCGGGGCGGACCGCGCGGGCCAGTCCGTCGTGGGCCGTGCCCGCGAGCTTCTGCGCCTGGGCGCGGGTGAGGGCGGCGTCCGTGGCGACGACGGCGAGCGTCGTGTTCAACGGCTGCCGGATCGTGCCCGCCGCCCGGCGCGCCGTCTCCTCCCGCGCGGCGGCCAGCGCGCGCCGCGCCGCCTCGTGGCGGGCGGGATCGGGGTACTCGACCCGCTCGCCGGCGTACAGCCGCGCGTACAACATCCCCGTCGCCGGGTCGACCACGTCGCCCGCCGCGTTGACCGCCGCGAGCGCCGCGACCGTGAACCCCGACGGGAGGACGAGGCTCGCCGTGCCGATGCCACCCTTCAGGCCCCCGGCGACGGCCCCCCTGCCCGCGCCGACGTTGCCCTGCACCACCGGCGCGCCGGACCCGGTGCCCGCCGCCGCCTCGATCGCCGCCCGGCCGAGGGCGGCGTCGGGCCGGGCCCGCCAGGCGCCGCCGCGGCCGAGGTCGAAGAGGGCCGCGGCGGGGACGACGGGTACGACCTGCGTCGGGCCGGGGCCGACCGGCACACCCCGGCCGGCCTCCTCCAGCCAGGCCACCGCTCCGGACGCGGCGTCCAGCCCGAAGGCGCTGCCACCGGTGAGGACGACGGCCTCCATCCGCTGCACGAGGTTCCGGGGATCGAGCGCGTCGGTCTCCCGGGTGCCGGGGCCGCCGCCCCGGACGTCGACGGCGGCGACCGCGCCGCCCGGTTCGGTGAGCACCACCGTCGTCCCGGTGAGCGCGCCGGGGCCGGCCAGTTCCGCGTGCCCGACCCGGAGCCCCGGCACATCGGTGAGAGCGTCCAGCGGACCCGGCCGGACGGCGTTCCGTGCGCTGTCGGTGTCAGTCATGCGCCTTGCGTACCACGCCGGCCGTCACGGAGCCGGACCTCCTTCCGGCCTTCTCGGCCCACCGCCCGCCTCTTCCTGCTCCTCCTGCAGCGCCGTCCCGCTCCGCGCCGTCAGGGTGACGCCCACCACGACGGTGGCGGTGGCCACCGCCCCGGCCAGCAGGACGGCCCAGCGTCCCGCGAAGGTGCAGGCCAGCACCAGCACCGCCGAGACGGGGAGTACCGCCTGCTGGAGCAGGCCGCGTTTCTGGTGCCGGGAGTGGATCAGCCACACCGTGAACATGAAGAGGGCGGCGGCGAGGGTGACCGTCCCGGAGGCGGCGAACGTGGAGAGGTGCGCCTTGCCGGTGGCCTCCTCGATCGCCACCTCGATGCCGGCCCCGATCGCGGCGGCCGAGCAGAAGACGAGGTAGTGCCCGTAACCCCAGAGGAACGCCTGATGGTTGGAGATCAGGTGCAGGTGGATGGGGACGGCGAAGTAGATCCAGTAGGCGGCGAAGATGAGCAGGAGCCCGCCCGCGGCGATCGGCAACAGGACGCCCAGCGCCCGGTGTTCGTCGACGGCGGACTGGACGGCAACGGTGGCGGCCGACACCGTCTCGCCGAGCACGATGATGGTGAACAGGCCGTAGCGCTCCGCGATGTGGTGCGGGTGCCAGCCGGTCTGGAAGTCGCGCTCGGCCCAGACGGGGACGGCCATCTCGCAGACCGCCATGCCCAGGAAGAGCCAGGGTTTGGCGCCGTCGGGCAGCAACAGCAGGCCCAACCAGCCGACTTGGCAGACGGACACGCCCGCCGCGTACCGCAGGGCGGTCCGGCGTTCGCGGCCGGCCGTGGAGAGGCCGGCGCGCAGCCACTGGGCCACCATGGCCAGCCGCATCACGAGGTAGCCGAACCAGATCAGCCGGAAGTCGCCGGAGTCGAAGGCGCGCGGGACCCCCGCCGCGAGCACCAGCACGCCCGCGATCTGCACCAGCGTCATGCCGCGGAACAGCACGTCGTCCGTGTCGTAGGCGGAGGCGAACCAGGTGAAGTTCATCCAGGCCCACCAGATGGCGAAGAACATCATCAGGTAGCCCTGGACGCCGTGGCCGGTGTGCGCCTCGGCCAGCGCGTGCACCAGTTGCCCGCCCGCCTGGGCCACCGCGACCACGAAACACAGGTCGAAGAACAGCTCCAGCGGGGTGGCGGCGCGGTGCTCCTCGTCCCGGCCCCGGGTGGCCATCCGGCGCAGTACGCCCGAGCCGCCCGCGAGCCGCCGACGCGGCGTATCGCTCATGCGGCGATTGTCACCGCTCGTGACGGGCGCCGCGACCGGGGCCGCCCGTACCCTGGTGTCATGAGCAGCACCGCCCCCGAACCGAAGCCCGCGGCCCTGATCTTCGACGATCCGCTGGACCGGCAGTCGACGGACGACACGGACCGCGGCTGGGGCGAGCGCCCCACGGGCCACGGCTCCGCCGCCGACCTCGCCCGTTTCCTGGACGAGAAGCCCCCGCACCACATCTGACCGCGGCGGGCGCGAGGCGTCCGGTACGCGGGGCGCTACCGCTGCGCCGGTACGGAGTCCGAGCCCGGGCCGCGTCGCTGCTCGACGAGGGTGTCCCGGATCTGCGCGAGCAGCTCGATCTCCGTCGGCTCGGCCGGGCCGTTGTCCTCCGGGCGGCGGGCCGCCTGGCGGTCCTGCCAGCGCTTCATCGGCAGCAGCATCAGGAAGTAGACCACCGCGGCGGTGATCACGAAGGTGAGCGTGGCGCTGAGCACCGAGCCCCACTGGATGTAGACGCCCTGGGTCACCTCGCCCGAGGCCTTCCTGGTGCACGGCCCCTTGAGGCACGCCGCGTAGCGGTCCAGGTCCTTGGTGCCGAAGGCGCCGACGATGGGGTTGATCACGCCCTTGACGACCGAGTTCACGATGTTGGTGAACGCCGCGCCGATGACAACGGCGACCGCCAGGTCGATCACGTTGCCCCGCATCAGGAACGCCTTGAAGCCTCCAAGGATCCCTGTCTTCTTCTCGCTCACCGAACAACCCTTCTCTGCGTGCCGCTGTACCGGAATGGTGGGTTCCATAACATACGAGACGGTCCGGGCGTTCTGTCCAATCCGCCGCCGCGGTTGGTGAAGCGGGCGTCAGCGAAGACCCTGGTACGCGAGCAGTGCCCAGCACAGGATCACCGCCCCCGCCGCGAGAAGTGCCCGTCCCGCGGTCTTCCCCCACGCTCTACTCCCCACCCGCACGGGAGCGAAGTGCGGCACCTCGCAGGCGGGCGGCGGCGCCCACGACGGCCTGGGCCGGCCGCGCGAGGGAGGAATGTGCGAGGAAGAAGCGTGCGTAGAGGAAGAAGCGTGCGTAGCGGAGGCGTGCGAGAACGGGACATGCGAGAACGGGACGTGCGAGGGAGAAGGCATGGCAAACACCGCCTAGCGTGGAGGAGTTCCGACCACCGACTCCCCCTACGATCCCGGCTTTCCGCAAGTCCCGCTGGGGCCTGTGGACAGAATTCGCGGCTGTGGAAAACCTCGCCACCCCCGCGGGGGAATCCCCCTGTCCGGTGGACGCGGCTCACTCGACGCGGCCCCAGCCACTCACCGCCCCCAGCCACTCACCGCCCCCAGACCTCTCAAGGCAGCTTGATCCCCAGCTCCCACCCGTCGTGCACACTCACGCACAGACAGTCCCGCTCCGCCTCCGCCGGCATCGCCCCGACCACGTCGAAGAGCACGCCGCGCAGCCGCTCCACGTTCTCCGCGAAAACCCGCAGCACCTCCTCGTGCGTCACGCCGTCGCCCGTCTCCGCCCCCGCGTCCAGGTCCGTGACCAGCGCCATCGACGTGTAGCAAAGCCCCAGCTCACGAGCGAGGGCGGCTTCCGGGTGCCCGGTCATGCCGACCACCGACCAGCCCTGCGCCGCGTGCCAGCGCGACTCGGCGCGGGTGGAGAAGCGCGGCCCCTCGACCACGACCATCGTCCCGCCGTCCACCGGCTCCCAGTCCCGGCCGCGCGCCGCCGCGAGGGCCGTCGCGCGTCCGGTGGGGCAGTAGGGGTCGGCGAAGGCGAGATGGACGACCTGGGGGACGGTGCCGTCGGGGAGCGGCTCCCCGTCGAAGTAGGTCTGCGTCCGGGTCTTGGTCCGGTCCACGAGCTGGTCGGGCACCAGCAGCGTGCCGGGCCCGTACTCCGGCCGCAGCCCGCCCACCGCGCACGGGCCCAGGACCTGGCGGACGCCCACCGAGCGCAGGGCCCACAGGTTGGCGCGGTAGTTGATGCGGTGCGGCGGCAGGTGGTGGCCCCGGCCGTGCCGGGGGAGGAAGGCGACCCGGCGCCCCGCCACCTCGCCGAGGAACAGCGAGTCGCTCGGCGGCCCGTACGGGGTCTCGACGGTGATCTCCGTCACGTCGTCGAGGAAGGAGTAGAACCCCGAGCCTCCGATGACGCCTATCTCCGCCCGCGCTCCGGGCGTACCGGTGGTTTCGGCCGTCTCGGCCATACTCGTGTTGACCATGCCGTCACCCTAGCCGCGCACCTCGCGCGCGGGCCGGGCCCCGGCGGAAACGCCAAACGGAGCCCGCCGCCCCGCGGTGGGGGTGACGGACTCCGTGTGCGCTGTCCGGTTGAGTGAGTGCCTCAGGCGGCCGACGACGCGGTGGTCGTGGACCCCGACGAGGACGAGCCGCTCGACGAAGACGAAGACGACGAGGACGACGACGCGGCAGCCGTGGACGTCTTCGAGGAAGACGAGGACGACGACGCCGGCGTGCTGCTGGACGACGAGCCGCGGCTGTCGTTCCGGTAGAAGCCGGAGCCCTTGAACACGATGCCGACGGCGGAGAACACCTTCTTCAGGCGTCCGTCGCAGCTGGGGCAGACGGTCAACGCGTCGTCGGTGAACTTCTGCACCGCCTCAAGGCCCTCGCCGCACTCGGTGCACTGGTACTGGTAAGTCGGCACTTCTCCTCCTGGCACTCTCACTCAATGAGTGCTAACGATGCTCCATAGTGCAGTATTCCGGCGCCTCAGTCCACCGAGACGGGCTCGCGGTGACCGACCCCACGCCCGACGATCCGCGACGTGGCGGCCTCCGGGGTGAGCCGGCTCCGCAGCAACAGCAGCACCATCAGTGCCAGCGCGGTGCCGCACAGCGGGACCAGGAAGCCGGTACTGGCGCTGTGCTTGTCCACCAGGCGGCCGGCCACCGTGGAGCCGGCGGCCTGGCCCAGGCCCACGGCGCCGGTCAGCCAGGTGAACGCCTCCGTGCGGGAGCCCGCCGCGACCAGGGACTCGACCAGCGTGTAGCCGGTGATCAGCGCCGGGGCGATGCACAGGCCCACGACCAGGCCGAGCCCGCCCAGCAGCGGCACCGCGTGCACCGCCCACAGGGGCGTGGTGGCCAGGGCCAGCAGCGGGTACGCGACGAGCAGCCGGCGCTGCGGGGTGCTGCGCCAGACGACGGTGCCGCAGATGATGCCCGCGATCATGTTCCCGGCCGCGAACGCGCCGTAGAGCAGACCGTTGATGCCCGGCTCGCCGATTTCCTTGGTGAAGGCGGTCAGCGACATCTGCATGCCGCCGAAGACCGAGCCGATGCCCAGGAAGACGAAGATCAGCACGCGGACGCCCGGCACGGACAGCGCGGAGGCGCCCTTCTCCCGGGCCCCGCCCGCGCCCCCGCTCGGCTGCGGCTGGGTGCGGCGCTGGGTGGCGAAGAGCACGCCGCCGACGACCGTCAGGACCGCCTCGGCGATCAGACCGGCCGACGGGTGGACGCTGGTGCAGAGCGCGGTGGCCAGCACCGGACCGACCACGAACGTGAACTCGTCCGTCACGGACTCGAACGCCGCCGAGGTCGCCATCAGCGGCGAGCCCTCCAGCTTGGCCGCCCAGCGGGCCCGCACCATCGGACCGATCTGCGGGGTGGAAGCACCGGCGGGTACGGCCGCCGCGTACAGCGCCCACAGCGGCGCGTGGGACAGCGCCAGCGTGATGAGCAGCGAGATGGCCGCCGCGTGCACCACGATGCCGGGGAGCAGCACCGCGGCCTGCCCGAAGCGGTCCGCGAGCTTGCCGCTCTGCGGGGCGAACAGCGCCATGGAGACGCCGGCCGTCGCCGAGACGGCACCCGCCGTGGTGTACGAGCCGGTGGTGTTCTGGACCAGCAGCAGGATGCCGATGGTCAGCATCGCGAACGGCTGCCGGGCCAGGAAGCCGGGGAGCAGGAACGTCCAGGCGCCGCGCGTGCGCAGCAGACTGCCGTACCCGGGACGGGCCCCGGCGGAGTCATCGACCGTGGTCTCCACGGCCCTTGCCTTTCCGCCGCCTGGTAGCACGCCCCGCACGGGGAGAGCCGTCACGGAGCGCGCCGAGAGCTGTCCTCTCGCGCAGGACCGTGGTAGATGCCGATCCGGCCGCCTCGTGATACGCGACCGCGGCCGCCGTGCGGTCGCGCCAGCTCTGCATCAGGCAGAGATGGTTCGGTGTGTTCAGTAGTGATAAGTAGGGAAAAGCGCAGGTCCTCCGGCCCGTGGGGACTCGCCCGCCGGGGCCTCCGGCACCAGCCGGAGGATCGTACGAAGAACCTACTTCCTCCCTACCATACCTGCCGCTCGCTTCCGCACGCTTTTCCCCGCGGAACCGGCCTTCTCCGGTCTGCCCGGCTTCGCGGGCTTCTCCGGCTTCTCCGGGCCCGGTTTCTCCGGCGTCTCCGGAGAATCGGTTCTTCCGGAGGGGCCGGCCCCCTTCCCGCCGGCCGCCGGATCCGCCTTCCGCTTCCCTCTGCCGGACGACGGCTCCGGCGCGGGCCCGGCACCGGACCCCGCCCCCGTCCCCAGCCAGCCGGCCAGCTTGCCGCCCTCGCCGACCGCGCGCAGCCGCTTCTCGGCCGCGTCGCGCACCGGATCCGTCGCCACGACCAGCAGCTCGTCCCCGTACCGCAGGACGGTCGAGGGGGCCGGGACGAAGCTCTTCCCGTCCCGTACCACGAGCGTGACGGCCGAGCCGCCCGGCAGTCGCAGCTCCGAGACCTCGACGCCGTGCATCTTCGAGCCCTCGGGGACGGCCACCGACAGCAGATGGCCGCGCAGCCGCTCCAGCGGGGCGGACTCGATCCCGAGGTCGGTCGCCTCCGTCTCGCCCAGGCCGAGGCGGCGGGCCAGCCAGGGCAGCGTCGGCCCCTGGACCAGGGTGTAGACGATCACCAGCACGAAGACGATGTTGAAGATCCGCCGGCTGTCGGGGACCGCCGCCACCATCGGGATGGTGGCCAGCACGATCGGCACCGCACCGCGCAGCCCGGCCCAGGAGAGGAGTGCCTTCTCCCGCCAGGGCGTGCGGAACGGCGCCGTACTGAGGAAGACGGAGACCGGCCGCGCGATCATCGTCAGGACCAGGCCGACGACGAGCGCCGGAACGATGTCGTCACCGAGTTCGTGCGGGGTGATCAGCAGACCGAGCAGGACGAACATCCCGATCTGGGCGATCCAGCCGAGCCCTTCGGCGAAGCCGCGGGTCGCCGGCCAGTGGGGCAGTTTCGCGTTCCCCATGATCAGCGCGGCGAGGTAGACGGCGAGGAACCCGGAGCCGTGGGCCAGTGCGCCGCCCGCGTACGCCATGGTGGCGATGGCCATCACGGCGATGGGGTACAGACCGGACGCGGGCAGGGCCACGTGCCGCATGCCGTACGCGCCGAGGAAGCCGATGGCGAGGCCGACGGCCGCGCCGATGGCCAGTTCGAGGGCGATCTTGCCGAGCAGCAGGTACCAGTGCTCGACGGGTCCCGCGGCCGAGAAGGCGACGACGAGGATGACGACGGGAGCGTCGTTGAAGCCGGACTCCGCTTCCAGGACGCCGGTGAGCCGGGCGGGGAGCGGGACGTTCCGCAGGACGGAGAAGACGGCCGCGGCGTCCGTCGACGACACCACCGCGCCGATGATCAGTGACTGCCGCCAGTCCACGCCGGCGAGGTAGTGGGCGGCGGCCGCGGTGACTCCCACACTCACCGCGACACCGAAGGTGGACAGGACCGCGGCGGCGGGCAGGGCCGGTTTGATCTCCTGCCACTTGGTGCCGAGACCGCCCTCGGCCAGGATCACCACAAGTGCCGCATAACCGATGACCTGGGTCAGACCGACGTCGTCGAAGGAGACGCCGATGCCGTCCTGTCCGATCGCGACGCCGATGCCGAGATAGACGAGCAGGCTGGGCAGCCCGCTGCGGGAGGAGACCCGTACCGCCGCCACCGCGACGAGCAGAACGAGCGAGCAGACGAGCAGGAGTTCGTTGAGGTGGTGGACAGTCAGGGGCCGCTCCCATCACTAGGACTCCGGCCGGTGTCTGAAGGAACGTTCCTGCGAACGCCTTCCTACGAACGACCGGAACTTCATTGCCTCTCCTAATATTTTACGGGTTCTTAACGCGGTCCTGTCCGGGCGAGGGAACGCGAAGCCCCGCCGGACCGTCGGCCGACGCCTCTCCGAACCGCTCTCGAACCGTCCTCGAACGGCCGCGGCCGGGCTCCGCGACGACTCCGCGTCGGGCCGCCGGGCGCCCTGCGCCTATGGTTGCTTCCAGCACTCCAGGACCACCCGGCCCCGCGAAGGACAGCGATGCCCCCCAACAACACCGGCCCTTCCGGCAAGAAAAAGAAGGGACGACGCGCTCGCCTGATCGTGATCAGCCTCGTGCTGCTGCTCGTGGCAGGGGTCGGATACGGGACGTACTGGGGCGTCAGCACCGTCCGCGCCTCGTTCCCGGAGACATCCGGAACGCTCGCGCTCAAGGGACTGAAGAGTCAGGTCAAGGTCGAGCGGGACGGCAACGGGATCCCCCAGGTCTACGCGGACAACGCCGAGGACCTGTTCCGCGCCCAGGGCTTCGTCCAGGCGCAGGACCGCTTCTGGGAGATGGACGTCCGGCGGCACCTGACGGCCGGGCGGCTCTCCGAGATGTTCGGTTCCGGACAGGTGGAGACCGACGCCTTCGTCCGCACGATGGGCTGGCGCAGGACCGCGCAGAAGGAATACGACAGCAAGCTGTCGCCGGAGACCAAGAAGAACCTCCAGGCGTACGCGGACGGTGTCAACGCCTATCTCGCCGACCACCAGGGCAAGTCGCTGTCCGTCGAGTACGCGGCCCTGGAGTTCGAGAACGACTACAAGCCGGAGAAGTGGACCCCGGTCGACTCCGTCGCCTGGCTGAAGGCGATGGCCTGGGACCTGCGGGCCAACATGCGCGACGAGATCGACCGCTCGCTCGCCGCGACCCGGCTGAGCCCGCAGCAGATCGAGCAGCTCTACCCGTCGTACCCGTACGACCGGAACAAGCCGATCGTCGAGGGCGGCGCGTACGACGCGGCCGGCAAGACCTTCGACCCGAAGGGCACGCCGTCGGCCACGCAGGGGACGCAGGGCACCCCGGGGTCTCAGGGGACCCAAGGAACGCAGGGAACGCCCGGCGGCCGGGGCACTCAGGGAACGCAGGGCACACCCGGCACCCAGGGCAACCGCGGCACACAAGGCACGCAAGGCACCCCGGGCACGCAGGGCACCCCCAACGCCGGCGTCCCCAACAAGGGCACCGGCGGCGCCTCCGCCGGCGGCCTGCGCACCGGCCTCGCCTCCCTCTCGAAGACGCTCGACAAGCTCCCCGCCCTCCTCGGCCCCAACGGCAACGGCATCGGCTCCAACTCGTGGGTGGTCTCCGGCCAGTACACGACCACCGGCAAGCCGCTGCTGGCCAACGACCCGCACCTCGCGCCACAGCTGCCGTCCGTCTGGTACCAGATGGGCCTGCACTGCACCAAGACCAGTGAGCAGTGCCCGTACGACGTGGCCGGCTACACCTTCGCGGGCATGCCCGGCGTCGTCATCGGCCACAACAAGGACATCGCCTGGGGCATGACCAACCTGGGCGCCGACGTCGCCGACTTCTACCTGGAGAAGGTCAACGTCAACGGCACCTACCAGTTCGGCGGCAAGGAACTGCCCCTCGCCACCCGCAAGGAGACCGTGAAGGTCGCGGGCGGCAAGGACCGCGAGTTCACGATCCGCGAGACCAACAACGGTCCGCTCGTCTCCGACCGCAACGACGAGCTGGGCAAGGTCGGCCAGGACGCCCCGGTCAAGGGTTCGGCCCCCGACCGCGCCGAGGGCTACGCCGTCGCGCTGCGCTGGACGGCCCTCGACCCGGGCAAGACGATGGACGCCCTCTTCGAGCTGAACCGGGCCACGGACTGGGACTCGTTCCGGAAGGCCGCGTTCGACTTCGCCGTCCCCTCGCAGAACCTGATCTACGCGGACACCAAGGGCAACATCGGCTACCAGGCCCCCGGGCAGATCCCGCTGCGCAACAAGAAGCACGACGGCCGCCTCCCGGCGCCCGGCTGGGACCCCGCCTACAAGTGGAAGGGGTCCATCCCGTCGGCCGCGCTGCCCTGGGACTACAACCCCAAGCGCGGCTACATCGTGACCGCCAACCAGGCCGTCATCGACCCGAAGTATCCGGTCCCGCTCACCTCGGACTGGGGCTACGGCACCCGCAGCCACCGCATCACCGAGCTCATCCAGTCGAAGATCAAGGACGGCGGGAAGATCTCGACGGACGACATGCAGAAGATGCAGACGGACAACGCCAGCGAGATCGGCAAGCTCCTGACGCCCTACCTGCTCAAGATCAAGCTCAAGGGCCCCAACCAGCGCGAGACGACGTACCTGCGCGAGGCCCAGGAGCTGCTGAAGGACTGGGACTACAAGCAGGACGCCGACTCGGCCGCCGCCGCCTACTTCAACGCGGTCTGGCGCAACACCCTCAAGCTCGCCTTCGGCAACAAGCTCCCCAAGGAGCTGCGCGTCAAGGGCCAGTGCCTGCGGGTGCGCCCGGCCCACGACTCCGGTCCCAAGGAGGACCTGGACGGCAAGACCCGCCTGGTCATGGAGTGCGGCGAGCGCGAGCCGGACGCGGCGCAGCCGGACGGCGGCGACCGCTGGATCGAGGTCGTCCGCAGCATCCTCGACAAGCCCGACAACGCGTGGTGGAAGACCAGCGGCCGCAACGGCGCGAAGAACCGCGACGACCTGCTGGCCCGGGCCATGAAGGACGCCCGCTGGGAGCTCACCTCCAAGCTCGGCAAGGACGTCTCGTCCTGGAGCTGGGGCCGGCTGCACCAGCTGAACCTGAAGAACCAGACGCTCGGCAAGGAGGGTCCCGCGATCGTCCGGTGGATGCTCAACCGCGGGCCCTGGAACCTGGCCGGCGGCGAGGCCGCCGTCAACGCGGCCGGCTGGAACGCGGCGGGCGGCTACGAGGTGGTCTGGGTGCCGTCCATGCGGATGGTCGTGAACCTGGAGGACCTGGACAAGTCCCGGTGGATCAACCTCACCGGCGCGTCCGGCCACGCCTACCACGCCAACTACTACGACCAGACGGACAAGTGGGCCAAGGGCGAGCTGCTGCCCTGGGCCTACACGCCGGGGGCCGTGAAGAAGGCGTCGGAGAACACGCTCACGCTCACGCCGTGAGGCACGTGCTCTCCGACGGACGCTCTCCGTCAGATGAACGGGCGCCGGTCAGGCCGGCGCGAAGCGGCGCACCCCGGCAGGGGTGACCACCGCGTGCACGGGGTGGTCGTGCGGTTCCTCCGGGACCCGCCCGACCACCTCGTCGTCGTAGAGGAGCACGATCAGGGCGGGCGTCGCGCCCGCGCGCTCCAGGCGCGCCAGTACGCGGTCGTACGAGCCGCCCCCGCGCCCCAGCCGCATGCCCCGGCCGTCCACCGCGAGGCCGGGCAGCAGCACCGCGTCCGCCCCGGTGACGGCGTCGGGGCCGAGCCGGGGCCCGTCCGGCTCCAGCAGCCCGCGGCCGGCTCTGACCAGCCCTTCGGGGCCGCGGTAGACGCCCCAGTCGAGGTCGTTGTCGGGCAGCAGGACGGGTAGCAGCACCCGGACGCCGCGGGCGCGCAGGGCGTCCAGGAGGGCGCGGGTGCCCGGTTCGCGGCCGACGGAGACGTAGGCGGCGACCGTCCCGGCGTCCGCGAGCTCCGGCAGGCCGAGCGCGCGCCCGCCCAGTGCCTCCTGTGCTCCCTCGACCGCCTCGGGGCTCAGCGCCCTGCGCCGGTCGAGGAGAATTCGCCGCAAGTCGGCCTTGCCGCCATCTGCCGTGCCCATTGTTCGTACAAACTCCTTTTCTCGGTTCATACTCGGTGGAGCCGCATCTTCCACTCATTCGCAACGGATAGTGTTCGCCCCATGACTCACGCGCGACCTCGGATCAGCAAGGCTGTCATTCCCGCCGCCGGCCTGGGAACCCGGTTCCTGCCGGCGACGAAGGCCACGCCCAAGGAAATGCTGCCGGTCGTCGACAAGCCGGCCATCCAGTACGTGGTGGAGGAAGCGGTCGCCGCGGGCCTCACGGACGTCCTGATGATCACCGGCCGCAACAAGCGCCCCCTGGAAGATCATTTCGACCGGAACTACGAGCTGGAGGAGGCCCTGCGCCGCAAGGGCGACGCCTCCCGCCTCGCGCGCGTGCAGGAGTCCAGCAACCTGGGGACGATGCACTACGTCCGCCAGGGCGACCCCAAGGGCCTCGGCCACGCCGTGCTCTGCGCCGCGCCGCACGTGGGCAACGAGCCGTTCGCCGTCCTGCTCGGCGACGACCTGATCGACGAGCGGGACGCCCTGCTCTCCCGCATGGTCGACATCCAGCGGCGCTCCGGCGGCAGCGTGATCGCCCTGCTGGAGGTCGACCCGTCCCAGGTCCACCTCTACGGCTGCGCGGCGGTCAAGCCCACCGACGCCGAGGACGTCGTCGAGGTCACCGGGCTGGTCGAGAAGCCCGACCCGGCCGAGGCGCCCAGCAACTACGCCGTCATCGGCCGCTACGTCCTCGACCCCGCGATCTTCGACGTGCTCCGCGAGACCCCGCCCGGACGCGGCGGCGAGATCCAGCTCACCGACGCCCTGCAGGCCCTCGCCGCCGAGCCCGGCCTCGGCGGGCCGGTGCACGGCGTGGTGTTCAAGGGACGCCGGTATGACACCGGTGACCGTGGTGACTATCTGCGTGCCATTGTCAGACTGGCATGCGAACGTGAAGACCTGGGGCCGGACTTCCGGGCCTGGCTTCGTAGGTACGTCACCGAGGAGATGTAGCCCTGTGAGCCTTGTGAGCGACGCCGCCGCGGCCGCGACGGGCACGGACCGCCTCTGGTCCGTGGACGAGCACCTCGCCGACATCCTGCGCACGGTCCGGCCGTTGGAGCCCATCGAGCTCCAACTGCTCGACGCCCAAGGCTGCGTGCTCGTCGAGGACGTCACGGTGCCGGCCGCCCTGCCGCCCTTCGACAACAGCTCGATGGACGGCTACGCGGTCCGGGTCGCCGACGTCCGGGACGCGAGCGAGAAGTTCCCGGCGGTGCTCACGGTCGTCGGCGACGTCGCGGCGGGCGGCGACGAGGCCGTCGCCGTGGGGCCGGGCCAGGCCGCGCGGATCATGACGGGGGCGCCGCTGCCGCCCGGCGCCGAGGCGGTCGTCCCCGTCGAGTGGACCGACGGCGGGCTCGGCGGCGGCCCCGCCACCACGATGTCCGCCGGCGGCCTCGCCGGCGGGGCGGCG
>NZ_JAIQLH010000063.1 GCF_020037025.1 Streptomyces huiliensis
CTCGGCTGCGCCGAGGCGGGCCTCGCGGACGCCAGCGTGCGGCTGGCCGGCTGCTGCACCCCGGTGCCCCCGGACGAGGTCACCGGCTTCGCCGTGCGCGGCGGCGCCGTGACCGTGCACCGTGCCCAGTGCCCGGCGGTGGCGCGGATGACCGGGGCCGGCCGGCGGCGGATCGCCGTGCGCTGGCGGCGGCCGGACGGTACCGGGCCCGGGGACTTCCGCGTCACCCTGCGCGCCGAGTCGTTCAGCCGCCCGCACCTGCTCGCCGACCTCACCGAGGTCATCGCGGCGGAGGGCGTCGCCGTCATCTCGGCCGCCGTCGAACCACCGCACGAGCAGCGCGTCCGCCACACCTACACCCTCCATCTGCCCGACGCCGCCCACCTGCCCGAGCTGATGCGCGCCATGCGCCGGGTCCCCGGCGTGTACGACGTGGGGCGCGCGGGCTGGCCGGTCGCCACGCCGTTGTGACGCCCTTTGCGCCCCTGCCGCGGCCCCCGTTGTGACCGCAGGTGCCACCGCGCTCCCGGAGGCGTACGCGCCCCCGGCGCACCGCCCGTACGAGTGGGACCGCGCGCGCCGCGCCCCGGAGACGACGGCGCGCTGATAGCGGTGGACGCATGCCGCACTCTCCCCAGGCCCGCCTCCCGCACCACCGCCCCCCTCACCACCGCCGCCGGCTCCGCCGCACCGCCCTCGCCGCCGCCGTGCCGCTGCTGCTCCTGACCGCCGCCGCGCCGCCGCCCGCCCCGCTGGGCATCGGCGACCGGCTCTTCCCCCACCTCGGCAATCCGGGCTACCACGTCACCGACTACGCCCTCGCCTTCGACTACCGGGGGAACGACAAGCCGCTGGACGCCGTGACCACGATCGAGGCCCGGTCCACCGAACGCCTGACGCGGTTCAACCTCGACTTCGCCCGCGGCACCGTGCGGTCGATCGAGGTGAACGGGGCGCACGCCGAGTTCACCCCCGTCGAGGAGGACCTCGTCGTCACCCCGGCCCGCCCGGTGCCCCGCCACACCCCTTTCACGGTCACCGTCCACCACACCAGCGACCCCCGGGGCGGCAGGGAGGGCGGCTGGGTTACCACCAAGGACGGCCTGGTCATGGCCAACCAGGCGGACGCCGCGCATCGCGTCTTCCCCGGCAGCGACCACCCCTCCGAGAAGGCGGACTTCCGCTTCCGGATCCGCGCCCCCAAGGAGCTCACCGTCGTCGCCAACGGGGTCGCCACCGGGCGCACCACCCAGGGCGCCACCACCACCTGGACCTACCGCACCCGCCACCCCATGGCCACCGAGCTCGTCCAGGTCGCCATCGGCCGCTCCGCCGTCCTGGAGGCCACCGGCCCGCACGGCCTGCCGCTGCGCAGCGTGGTGCCGGCCGGCGCGCGGGACGGGCTGGCGCCCTGGGTGGCGAAGACCCCGGAGCAGCTGACCTGGCTGGAACGGCGGCTCGGCCGGTACCCCTTCGAGAACTACGGCGTGCTCATGGCCGAGGCGACGACCGGCTTCGAGCTGGAGACCCAGACCCTCTCCCTCTTCGAGCGCGACCTGTTCACCAAGCGGACCGTGCCGTCCTGGTACCTGGAGTCGGTCATGGTCCACGAGCTGGCGCACCAGTGGTTCGGCGACAGCGTCACCCCGCGCACCTGGGGCGACCTCTGGCTCAACGAGGCCCACGCGACCTGGTACGAGGCCGAGTACGCCGAGCACAAGGGCGGCCGCAAGCTCGCCGACCGGATGCGCCGGGCGTACGAGTACTCGGACCTCATGCGCGCCGACGGAGGCGCGCCCGCCGCCCTGAAGCAGCCCGCCCCCGGCAGGAAGGTCGCCATCTTCCGGCCGGTCGTCTACGACGGCGGCGCCGTGGTGCTCTACGCCCTCCGGCAGAAGATCGGCGCCCGCGCCTTCGAGGAGCTGGAGCGCGCCTGGGTCGACCGGTACGCGGACGGGACGGTGTCCACCGCCGACTTCGTCGCCCTCGCCTCGAAGGCCGCCCACCGGGACCTGTCCGGCTTCCTGCTCCCCTGGCTCTACGACACCACCACCCCGCCCATGCCCGGCCACCCGGACTGGAAGGCCACCCGGAAACCGGCGTGACGGCCCCGACGCGGCGTGGGACCATCTTCGGGTCGGCGGGCGCCGGCCCCGGGAATCCCCGGAGGCGGTCCGGCGTTGTCGACATGTGGGTCCCCGCCCGGGGACGCCACCGTGCGCCAGCACGACCCGACGAAGCAAAGGATCACATGACCTCCACTTCTTCCCTTCCCCAGGACCGGCAGAGCCTCCCGGAGAGCCTTCGGGCCGACGCCCTGATGGAAGAGGACGTCGCCTGGAGCCACGAGATCGACGGGGAGCGGGACGGGGACCAGTACGACCGCTCCGAGCGCGCGGCCCTGCGCCGCGTCGCGGGCCTGTCCACCGAGCTGGAGGACGTCACCGAGGTCGAGTACCGGCAGCTGCGCCTGGAGCGCGTGGTGCTGGTCGGCGTCTGGACGTCCGGCACGGTGCGGGACGCCGAGAACTCCCTGGCGGAGCTCGCCGCGCTCGCGGAGACCGCGGGCGCCCTGGTGCTCGACGGCGTGGTCCAGCGCCGCGACAAGCCGGACCCGGCCACGTACATCGGCTCCGGCAAGGCCCAGGAGCTGCGGGACATCGTCCTGGAGTCCGGAGCCGACACCGTCGTCTGCGACGGTGAGCTCAGCCCCGGCCAGCTCATCCATCTGGAAGACGTCGTCAAGGTGAAGGTGGTCGACCGTACCGCCCTGATCCTGGACATCTTCGCCCAGCACGCCAAGTCCCGTGAGGGCAAGGCGCAGGTCGCCCTCGCGCAGATGCAGTACATGCTGCCCCGGCTGCGCGGCTGGGGCCAGTCGCTGTCCCGGCAGATGGGTGGCGGTGGCTCCGGTTCCTCGGGCGGCGGCATGGCCACCCGCGGTCCCGGTGAGACCAAGATCGAGACAGACCGGCGGCGGATCCGCGAGAAGATGGCGAAGATGCGCCGGGAGATCGCGGAGATGAAGACCGGGCGCGACATCAAGCGCCAGGAGCGCCGCCGCAACAAGGTGCCCTCGGTCGCCATCGCCGGCTACACCAACGCCGGCAAGTCCTCGCTGCTCAACCGCCTCACCGGCGCCGGTGTCCTGGTGGAGAACGCCCTGTTCGCCACCCTGGACCCGACCGTCCGGCGGGCCGAGACGCCCGGCGGACGGCTCTACACCCTCGCCGACACCGTCGGCTTCGTCCGCCACCTGCCGCACCACCTCGTCGAGGCGTTCCGCTCCACCATGGAGGAGGTCGGCGACTCCGACCTCATCCTGCACGTGGTGGACGGCTCGCACCCGGCGCCGGAGGAGCAGCTGGCGGCGGTCCGCGAGGTGATCCGCGACGTGGGCGCGCTCGACGTGCCCGAGATCGTCGTGATCAACAAGGCCGACGCGGCCGACCCGCTCACCCTGCAGCGCCTGCTGCGCGTCGAGCGAAACGCGATCGCGGTCTCCGCGCGCACCGGCGAGGGCATCGACGAGCTGCTCGCCCTCATCGACGAGCGGCTGCCCCGCCCGGCGGTCGAGGTCGAGGCGCTGGTGCCGTACACGCAGGGGTCGCTGACCGCGCGGATCCACTCCGAGGGCGAGATCATCTCCGAGGAGCACACCGCGGAGGGCACCCTCGTCCGGGCCCGGGTGCACGAGGAACTGGCCGCGGACCTGCGGCCGTTCGTCCCGGCCGCCTGAGTCGCACGAGTCGCACGAGTGAAGGGCCCGCCCCCTTTCGGGAGCGGGCCCTTCGCCGTACGCGGACCGTCAGCGCGTCGCCGCGAACTTCTTGCTGACGGCCTGGTAGATGCCCTTGGCCTCCGGGCCCAGGTGCGGCCCGGCGAGCCAGCGGCTGTCGGACGGGCCGACGGAGGTGTTGGACACCAGCACCGCCTTGCCGCCCGGGCCGACGCGGAACCAGCCGCCGCCCGAGGAGCCGCCGGTCATCGTGCAGCCGATGCGGTACATCGTCGGCTGCGCGCTGTCCAGGGTGAGCCGCCCCGGCCGGTCGATGCAGTCGTACATCCGCTGGCCGTCGAACGGCGGCGCGGCCGGGTAGCCCCAGGCGCCCATCGACGGGATGGACTTCACCTGCGGCGCGTCGAAGTCCACGGCCAGCGCGCGGCCGACGGTCTCCTCCAGCGACTTGCCCGAGCCCTGCTCCGGCTTCACGTGCAGCACGGCGAAGTCGTACGGGGCGCCCGCGCCGCCGCTGGACGCGCCCTGGGCGATCCACTGGCTCGACGTCTGCGCCCAGTCCGCCCACCACACGCCGTACGGCGCGACCTGCCGCACCGGCGCGGAGTTCACCCGCGAGCCGGGCAGGCCCTGGTTGTTGTACGACGGCACGAAGGCGATGTTGCGGTACCAGCCGCCCTTCTGGCCCGCGTGCACGCAGTGGCCCGCCGTCCACACCATGTTGGACTTGCCCGGGTGTGCCGGGTCCTTGACGACCGTCGCCGAGCAGACCATGTGGCCCTGCGGGCTGTCGAAGAAGACCTTGCCGACCGGGGCGGCGTTGTCGCTGTACGGCCGCTTCACCTCACGGGCCTTCACCGGCCGCGGCTCCGGATCGGTGACGCCCTGGTCGCCCTGGGACGAGCCGCCCGGGGGAGTGCCCGGAGCGTCCTTGACGGTCTTGTCACTGGAACGGGCGTCCTTCATCGAGTCCGGCTTCCAGTGGCCCTCGATGATCGGGTTCATGAAGTCCCGGGCCTCGCGCAGCCACCGGTCCTTGTCCCACTTCTTCCAGGCGCCGCCCTTCCACTTCTCCAGGTCCTGGAGGGTGAGCCCCTTGGGCAGCTTGAACCCGTCCAGGCCCTGGGCGCTCGCCGACGCGGTGGGCTTGTCGCCGCCGTCGGCCTTGGCGTCGTCGTCGGACGGGCCGCAGGCGGCGGTCAGCGCCAGCACGGACGCGACGGCGACCGCAGCCAGGGTGCGCGGCCCCCGCCGGAGTCCCCGCCTGCGGACGACGGGCGGGCGTTGGGATGACATGGAGTGTTTCTCCCCCGTTCGGTGACACATGTGCGGGTGCGTGTCGGCGTCCGCGGACCTGTCCGGGCGGACTTGTCATGCACCGCCCCGGTGGCGGGGCAGGGACACCCTAGCCCGACGCCGCGGGGGACGGGCCGGGGCGGCACGCCGGTGCCGATGTGGCACGCGCCGCACCTTCTCCGCCGCTTCTCTGTCGGCACCCGTGATCCGGACGGCCCGGCGTCGTTGGTACGTACGGGGGACGTCCGGCGTTCAACAGGAGGAGGACACAGGTCGTGGCCTTGACCCAGCCACCGGCGGCGCTCTCGGCGGTGTTCTCCGCGGGACGGGGCGGACCGCGCCGGGAGTCCGCGGCCCGCGCGTACGCCTGCCCGCTGCCCGTCGTCCCGGCGCGCACCCGAGGCCTGACGGTCGAGGCGGCCGACGGCCGCCGCTACCTCGACTGCTTCCCCGGCGGCGGCGCGCTCGTCCTCGGCCACCACCACCCGGTGGTGCGCGAGGCCGTCCGCTCCGCGCTCGCCCGCGGGGTCCCGCCGGCCGAGGTGTTCGCCGACGAGCTGCGGGCCGTCCTGCCCGGACGGCTGGCGGACCGCGCCCGCCTCCGCTTCTGCGCACCCACCCGGGAGGCGGCGCTCGCGGTGGCGCGGGCGCTGGCGGGCGGCGCCGGGGCGCTCGTCGAGACCGTCGGTGCCTCCGGTGAGGGGGACGCCGACGGGTCCCGGGGCGGTGACCTCGCCGCTGTCCGTACGGCCGCGGGGGCTTTCGGCGGCGCGGGCGGCGACGGCTTCTCCAGGGCGCGCGACCTCGCCGCCGCCCGGACGCTCACCGGCCGCTCGGGGGCCGGACCCGACGGGGACGGGGGAGGCGAGGCCCCGGCCGGCGGCGGGGCGACCGCCCGGGCGCTCCTCGGGCCTCCCGGGGCCGGATCCGGTGAGGAAGGAGCGGGGGACCGCCCGACTCGCGACGCCGAGGCGGCCTGGACGCTCGTCGGGGCACAGCCCGGCGGGGGCGGGAGAGACGGCGCGCCGCTTCGTGACCCTGCCACCGCCCGCGCCGAGGGCCTGGCCGGAACCGTCCCCGGCGCCCGCGACCGTACCCTCCTCATCGCCGACGAGACGTGCACCGGCCTCGGCCGCACGGGCGTCTTCTGGGGCGTGGAGCACACGGGCCGCGTCCCCGACGTGATGGTCCTGGCGGGCGCGATCGGCGGCGGACTGCCGCTCGCCCTCCTCGTCCACGACGTGCCCGCCGCCCACCAGGAGCGGGACGCGCACGGCAACCGGCTCGCCATGGCGGCCGGCGCGGCCACGCTGCGGTACGTCCGGGAGAACGGCCTGGTCCCACGGGCCGCGGCTCTGGGAGCGCGGATGCTCTCGCGGCTCCGCCGGGCCGTCGCCGACCGCGACGCGGTCGACGCCGTGCACGGCCGCGGTCTGCTGCTGGACGTCACCTGCGCCGACGCCGCCACGGCCGAGGCGGTCCGCCGGGCCTGCCTCCGCCGCGGCCTCCTCGTCGGAACGGACGGCACCGACCCCCGCCTGCTGCGCCTCCTGCCACCCCTCACCCTCACCGACGACCAGGCGGAGGCCGTACTCGACCGCTTCACCGACGCGGTCGGCGCTGTGTGCGGGGGCCCTCGGGCGGGCGGACCGGTGGAGGCCGGCGGGCCGGCCCCGGCCCGACCCGGCGGACGCGCACGGCCCCGCGCGTCGGGGGCGGGAGGTCTGGTGGCGGTCGGGGACGGGGAACGCGCGGTGCCGGAGCAGGCGCCCGCGTCCGGGGCGGGCTCCGTCGCGGGAGACGGCTCGCCGGTGTCCGGAGGGGGCGCCGAGGGGACGGAGGGGCACAGCCCTTCCGCTGCCACCCGGACGCCCCCCGCGCCGCTGCCGGGTGAGGTACCGCCGCCGGAGGCCCGGGCGGCCCACTGGACACGGCCCGGGCCGCGCGCCTTGCCGGAGGACACCACGTCCGTCGGCACCGCCTCCCCGGCCGCCGTGCTCCCCGAGGCGCCCCCGCCCGGGGCCGCGACCCCGGCCGCCGGGCCCCGCGTGTTCCGTCAGGGCATGGCGTCCGTGGACATCGAGTCCGTCGGCACCGCCTCCCCGGCCGCCGTGCTCCCCGAGGCGCCCCCGCCCGGGGCCGCGACCCCGGCCGCCGGGCCCCGCGTGTTCCGTCAGGGCATGGCGTCCGTGGACATCGAGTCCGTCGGCACCGCCTCCCCGGCCGCCGTGCTCCCCGAGGCGCCCCCGCCCGGGGCCGCGACCCCGGCCGCCGGGCCCCGCGTGTTCCGTCAGGGCATGGCGTCCGTGGACATCGAGTCCGTCGGCACCGCCTCCCCGGCCGCCGTGCTCCCCGAGGCGCCCCCGCCCGGGGCCGCGACCCCGGCCGCCGGGCCCCGCGTGTTCCGTCAGGGCATGGCGTCCGTGGACATCGAGTCCGTCGGCACCGCCTCCCCGGCCGCCGTGCTCCCCGAGGCGCCCCCGCCCGGGGCCGCGACCCCGGCCGCCGGGCCCCGCGTGTTCCGTCAGGGCATGGCGTCCGTGGACATCGAGTCCGTCGGCACCGCCTCCCCGGCCGCCGTGCTCCCCGAGGCGCCCCCGCCCGGGGCCGCGACCCCGGCCGCCGGGCCCCGCGTGTTCCGTCAGGGCATGGCGTCCGTGGACATCGAGTCCGTCGGCACCGCCTCCCCGGCCGCCGTGCTCCCCGAGGCGCCCCCGCCCGGGGCCGCGACCCCGGCCGCCGGGCCCCGCGTGTTCCGTCAGGACATCGTGTCCGTGGACATCGAGTCCGTCGGCACCGCCTCCCCGGGTGCCGTGCTCCCCGAGGCGCCCCCGCCCAGGGCTGCCGGCCCGGCCGCCGGGCCCCGCGCGCTCCGGCAGGACCTCGCGTCCGGCACGGCCGTCGCCCCGCGGCCGCCCGTCGCCCCACGGCAGTCCGTCAGCCCGCGGAAGGAGGCAGGCGAGGCCCCGGCCTGACGGCCCGGCCCGCCGCACCGTATGAACGCACGCCCCGCCACGTCGGTGATCCCGGCCCCGGCACGCCCGAGCACACCCCGTCCCGTACCGCGGAACGGCGGGCAGCCCTGGTCGGCGCCCGGCGCGCCCGCCGACCCCCTTGACCATCCCGATCCCGCGACCGCCGCGGACAGCGCCGCCGTCGACGGTCTCCTGCGCTGCTGGGTGCGCGAGCACGACGTCGACCGGCCGCCCGGCGGCTGTCTGCAGCTGCCACTCGCCGCCGGCGGGATCGTCCTGCACGTCCCCGTGCGCTACTGGTCGCCCACCGGGCGGCACCGCTTCGGCGCTCCGACGCTGCTGAACGCCCCGGACGGCGCACCGGCGCTCGACGCCGTCACCCTGGCCGCGCTCCTCGGCCGCGAGGCCGCGTACGCCAGGGGCCGGGGGTACGTCGCCGGGCTGGTCGGACGGGTCGCCGACTCGGTGCGCCGGACGGCGGTGTTCGTAGAGGAGCGCCGGGCCCGCCCGGCCGATCCCGCCACCGACGCCCTGTTCCTGCACGGCGAGCAGGCGTCGTTCCTGGGGCATCCCTGGCACCCCGCGCCCCAGAGCCGCGAAGGATTCACCGCCGCCGAGTCCCCGCGCTACGCGCCCGAGTGCCGGGGCGGTTTCCCGCTGCACTGGCTGGCCGTCCACCGGTCCGTCCTGGCCGCCGACTCGGCCTGGACGGAACGCGGCCGGCCCGTCGAGGCGGCGACGCTCGCGGCCCGCCTCCTGCCCCAGGACCCCGGGCCGCACCTCCCGCCGGACACCGTGCCGCTGCCGCTCCACCCCTGGCAGGCCCGCGACGTCCGCTGCCGCCCCGCCGTGGCCGAGCTCCTCGACGCCGGACTCGTCCACGATCTCGGGCCGCACGGCGCGCCCTGGTACCCGACCTCGTCCGTCCGCACCGTGCACCGGCCGGACGCCCCGGTGATGCTCAAGCTCGCGCTGGGCGTGCGCCTCGCCGGCCGCACCCGCGAGCCGAGCCGGGCGGAGCTGCGCCGCGGCGTCGCCCTGCACCGGCTGCTGCGCGGCGGCCTCGCCGAGCGCTGGCGCGCGGCCTGCCCGGGCGGCCTGGGCTTTGACGTGGTCCGCGACCCCGCCTGGCTCGCCGTCGACACCCCCGGCGGCGGCCCCGCGCCCGGCCTCGCCGCCGTCCTCCGGCACAACCCCTTCGGCCCCGGTGACGACGCCGTCTGCCTCGCCGGGCTGACCTCGCTCCGCCCCTGGCCGGGCCGCACGGCACCGGCCGGGCACCCGGCCGTCTCCTCCCGGCTCGCCGAGACCGTCCACCGGCTCGCCCTGCGCACCGGCCGCCCGGTCGCGGTGATCGCCGTCGAATGGTTCCTGCGCTACCTCGGGGCGGTCGTCCGCCCGCTCCTCTGGCTCGACGGCGAGGCGGGCGTCGTGCTGGCCGCGCACCAGCAGAACACCCTCGTCCTGCTGGACCGGGACGGCTGGCCGGTCGGCGGCCGGTACCGCGGCGGGCAGCTCGCCGCGTTCCGCGAGTCCGTCCGGGACGCGCTCGCCGCCCGGCTCCCGGCCCCCGCCGCGGACGAAGCGGAGGCGTTCCTGCCGGACGGCGCGGCCGACGAGCGGTTCGCCCACGACCTGGGCTGCGACAACGTCCTCGGTCTCGTCGGCGCGTTCGGCTCCCAGCGGCTCGCCGACGAGCGGATCCTGCTGGCGGCCCTCCGCCGGTTCCTGGCCCGCGCCGCCACCGGGCCGGACGCCACCCGCTCGTCCCTGCCGCGCCGCCTGCTGGACGCGCCCACCCTGCGCTGCCCGGCCCACCTGCTGGGCGAGCTGGCCGGGGACGCTGCCGGGCCGCCGTACGTCACGATCGCCAACCCCCTTGCCGCGCCCGGGCGATGAGCGCGGCGGAGGAGACGCCGGCGGGCGGCGGCGTGGGGCGGTTGTCGCGGACGGGGCCCGCGATGTCGGTGCCGCCCCGTAGGCTGGAGAGGCTATGACTGCCACCCCCACGCCCTCCGCGTCCCCCGCCCCGTCCGGGTCCCGGCCCGACCTCACCGCCCTGCTGCACGCGGCCGTCGCCGCGGTCGGCGGCACCGAGCGCCCCGGCCAGGTTGCCATGGCCGAGGCGGTCGCCGAGGCCGTCGACGGCACCTCGCACCTGCTCGTCCAGGCGGGGACGGGCACCGGCAAGTCCCTCGGCTACCTCGTGCCCGCCCTGGCGCACGGGGAGCGGGTGGTGGTCGCCACCGCGACGCTCGCGCTCCAGCGCCAGCTCGTCGAGCGCGACCTGCCGCGGACCGTCGAGGCCCTGCACCCGCTGCTGCGCAGGCGCCCCGAGTTCGCCATGCTCAAGGGCCGCTCCAACTACCTCTGCCTGCACCGGCTGCACGAGGGCGTGCCGCAGGAGGAGGAAGACGGCCTCTTCGACCCCTTCGAGTCGGCCGCCCCCACCAGCAAGCTCGGCAAGGACCTGCTCCGGCTGCGCGACTGGTCCGACGAGACGGAGACCGGCGACCGGGACGACCTCACGCCGGGCGTCTCCGACCGCGCCTGGTCCCAGGTCTCGGTCACCTCGCGGGAGTGCCTGTCCGCCTCGAAGTGCGCCTACGGCGCGGAGTGCTTCGCGGAGGCGGCCCGGGAGCGGGCCAAGCTCGCCGACGTCGTCGTCACCAACCACGCCCTGCTGGCCATCGACGCCATCGAGGGCGCGCCGGTGCTGCCCCAGCACGAGGTGCTGATCGTCGACGAGGCGCACGAGCTGGTCTCCCGCGTCACCGGCGTCGCCACCGGCGAGCTCACGCCGGGCCGCGTCAACCAGGCCGTCCGGCGCGCGGCCAAGCTGGTCGACGAGAAGGTGGCCGACGCCCTCCAGACGGCCGCCGAGAGCTTCGAGCGGCTGATGGAGCTGGCCCTGCCCGGGCGTCTTGAGGAGATTCCCGAGGACCTCGGCTACGCCCTGGTGTCGCTGCGGGACGCGGCGCGGACGGTCGTCTCGGCGCTCGGCACGACGCGCGACAAGTCCGTCCAGGATGAGGACGCCGTCCGCAAGCAGGCGCTCGCCGCGGTGGAGAACGTGCACGCGGTCGCGGAGCGCATCGTGGCCGGCTCCGAGTACGACGTGGTCTGGTACGAGCGGCACGACCGTTACGGCGCGTCCCTTCGGGTGGCCCCGCTCTCGGTCTCCGGGCTGCTGCGGGAGAAGCTCTTCAGCGAGCGGTCCGTGGTCCTCACCTCGGCCACGCTCAAGCTCGGCGGCGACTTCAACGGCGTCGGCGCCTCGCTCGGTCTCGCCCCCGAGGGCGTCACCGGCGAGGACCTGCCCGAGTGGAAGGGCGTGGACGTCGGCTCGCCGTTCGACTACCCCAAGCAGGGCATCCTCTACGTCGCCCGGCACCTGTCCCAGCCCGGCCGGGAGGGCGGCCGGGCCGACATGCTCGACGAGCTGACCGAGCTCATCCAGGCGGCGGGCGGACGGACGCTCGGCCTCTTCTCGTCGATGCGCGCCGCCCAGGCCGCGGCCGAGGCGCTGCGCGGGCGGCTCGACACGCCGATCCTGCTCCAGGGCGAGGACACCCTCGGCGAGCTGATCAAGAACTTCGCCGCCGACCCGGAGACGTGTCTTTTCGGCACCCTCTCGCTCTGGCAGGGCGTCGACGTGCCGGGGCCCAGCTGCCAGCTGGTCGTGATGGACCGGGTGCCCTTCCCGCGCCCCGACGACCCGCTGATGAGCGCCCGGCAGCGGGCGGTGGAGCAGGCGGGCGGCAACGGCTTCATGTCCGTCGCCGCGACGCACGCGGCCCTGCTGATGGCCCAGGGCGCGGGGCGACTGGTCCGGGCCACGGGCGACCGGGGCGTGGTGGCGGTGCTCGACCCGCGGCTGGCGACGGCGCGGTACGGGTCGTTCCTGCGCTCTTCGCTGCCGGATTTCTGGTACACGACCGACCGCAATCAGGTCCGCCGCTCGCTGGCGGCCATCGACGCGGCGGCCAAGGCGGAGAATCGCTGAGCCCGTCGCGTCGATCGTCACCTCGCCCGGCCGGTGGGCCGGGTGTGTGGGATGCGTCGGACGGGAGCCCCGCCGAACCGCGCGAGTCGGTGCGGAGTACCGGACGGTGAACCGCCGTTGCGGTATTTCCGTTCGCAATGCGGGGGCCGGAATTCAGGACGCGATCCGTTCCCCGCTTCCCACACGGAGTTCCCCGCTTCCCGTGCGGAAAGGGCGCGGGGAACTCCGGGCCGGCTCTGTGGACGGATCCGCTCCGCGGACAGGGGAGAGCCCCGGAACCGGCGCAGTGATTCCGGGGCCCGGTCTCGGTCCGCTCAGACCCGCCGCAGTACGGCCACGACCTTGCCCAGGATCGTCGCCTCGTCGCCGGGGATGGGCTGGTACGCGGCGTTGTGCGGCAGCAGCCACACGTGGCCGTCCTCGCGCCGGAAGCGCTTGACCGTCGCTTCCCCGTCGAGCATCGCGGCCACGATGTCACCGTTCTCCGCGACCGGCTGGCGGCGGACCGTCACCCAGTCCCCGTCGCAGATGGCGGCCTCGATCATGGAGTCGCCGACCACCTTGAGGACGAACAGCTCGCCGTCGCCCACCAGCTGCCGGGGGAGGGGGAACACGTCCTCGACCGACTCCTCCGCGAGGATCGGGCCGCCGGCGGCGATCCGGCCGACGAGCGGGACGTAGGACGCGGCGGGTTTGCCGGTGGTGTCCGTCGGCTGGGAGCTGGGCTGGTCGGAGCCGCGCACCTCGTAGGCGCGGGGGCGGTGCGGATCCCTGCGCAGGAAGCCCTTGCGCTCCAGCGCCATCAGCTGGTGCGCGACCGAGGAGGTGCTGGAGAGCCCCACCGCCTGGCCGATCTCGCGCATGGACGGTGGGTAGCCGCGCCGCTGCACCGAGTCCCGGATGACCTCGATGACGCGCCGCTGCCGGTCGGTGAGACCGGAGCTGTCCGCGCGGATTCCGGGTGGCCGCCCGGGAAGCGAACGGGCCGGCTTCTGGCCCTCGCTGTTCATACTGGTGTCGTTCATCGGGTGTGTCTGGTCGAGTCGGTTCTGGGAGCGGTCCTGGGCGGTGATGGTGGCGCTGTTTGCGGTGGTGGTCACGTCGGCCCCTCTCGAAATGTTCTCCCTAGCTGGACAACGGTAGTTGCTTTCGAAAGGTTGCGCCAAACACACGTTCGAGTGAAATATCGCTGATTCGCTGACTTGATCAGGCGTGAGGGTGTACGAGCGAAGATCAATTCAGCTCGCGACTGGCCTTCCGCCGCCTTCGGGCCGCCTTGTCCGCGCGCGATTCCGGGAATTCGGGGGATCGCCCCTTCCCGGGCTCCGCCCGCTCTGCCGTTCCCGGTGGTCGGTAATTCCCGCAATTCACGGTCCGGCCGCACCAGTGTGGCATCCGCCCGGACGCCCCCCGCCCCCGAGGGGTCCCGCCGGCCCCGCTCGCGTACCCTCGACGTCGGCCCTGCGGTCCGCTCCGAGGTCGGCCCTGTGGTCCGCTCCGAGACCGGTCCGAGGTTGTCCGGCTCGTCGCGCACCCCAGCCTGTCGCGGCCGTCCCGCACCCGAGTCCGCCGGCCCCGCGGACGGCCGTCCACCGGCCTCTCGGCGGGCCGTGCACCCACCCCGGCGCCCGCCCCGTCCCGCGGCCTCCTGGCGGCCGTCCGACGCCGCTCCGGGGCCGCATTTCGGGCCCTCCGTGCGGGCCGTCCCCCGCCGCGGCCCCGCGACACGCGCTGGGCCCGCTTGGCGACCGGACACCAGATCTAGTGGTTTGATTGCGGCAGCCGCCCACAAGTTGTGGTCGGTGGCCGATCCCGGTCATCCCCACCCATGGCCATCGCCTATGCTTGGGGCTGCTTCACGGGGCCCTGTCGCCAGGGCCGGCCGGAGCCGTGGATCGTGCACGTCCCCCGGGTCTCCCGGGGATCTCGTCGAGGGTGAAGGAAGGTGGAGAGCCATGCACTGCCCCTTCTGCAGGCACCCCGACAGCAGAGTCGTCGACAGCCGGACCACGGACGACGGCTGCTCGATTCGCAGGCGCCGCCAGTGCCCCGACTGCTCCCGCAGGTTCACGACGGTCGAGACCGCGTCCCTGATGGTGATCAAGCGGAGCGGGGTGACCGAGCCGTTCAGCCGCACCAAGGTGATCTCCGGCGTGCGGAAGGCGTGCCAGGGCCGCCCCGTCACCGAGGACGCCCTGGCCAAGCTCGGCCAGCGGGTCGAGGAGGCCGTGCGCGCCACCGGCAGCGCCGAGCTCACCACGCACGACGTCGGACTCGCCATACTCGGCCCGCTCAAGGACCTCGACCTCGTGGCCTATCTGCGGTTCGCGTCCGTGTACCAGGCGTTCGACTCGCTCGAGGACTTCGAGGCGGCCGTCGCCGAACTGCGTGACAGCATTCCCGGCGCCCCCGACGGCGCCGGCCAGGAGGGCCGGGACGGCCCCGTGAAGGACGCCGGCGGTCGCGGCGGGGACCTGGACGTCCCCGCGCCCGCCACGGCCGCCGACTGAGCGGCTCCATACGAGACCTGCCCGGTGCGCCCCCGCGCACCCGGGCGAACGACACACATCGCGCCATGGAAGAAATGTGCGCACAAGGGCGTTTTCGCCCGGTAGAGGGAGGCGTGGCATGACAGAGACGACGAGCGGCCCGGCACGAGGTTCCCGCTCCAAGGGGAACAAGGGCGGCAAGGGTCTGCGCATCGAACGCATCCACACCACCCCCGGCGTGCACCCCTACGACGAGGTGGTCTGGGAGCGTCGTGACGTCGTCATGACCAACTGGCGCGACGGCTCCATCAACTTCGAGCAGCGCGGCGTCGAGTTCCCCGACTTCTGGTCGGTGAACGCGGTCAACATCGTCACGAGCAAGTACTTCCGGGGCGCGGTCGGCTCCCCCGAGCGCGAGGCCAGCCTCCGCCAGCTGATCGACCGCGTGGTGCTCACCTACCGCAAGGCCGGTGAGGAGCACGGGTACTTCGCCTCCCCGGCGGACGCCGAGATCTTCGAGCACGAGCTGACCTACGCCCTGCTCCACCAGGTGTTCAGCTTCAACTCGCCGGTCTGGTTCAACGTCGGCACCGCCCAGCCGCAGCAGGTCTCCGCCTGCTTCATCCTCTCCGTCGACGACTCCATGGAGTCGATCCTCGACTGGTACAAGGAAGAGGGGATGATCTTCAAGGGCGGCTCCGGCGCCGGCCTGAACCTCTCCCGCATCCGCTCCTCCAAGGAGCTCCTCTCCTCCGGCGGCAACGCCTCGGGACCGGTGTCGTTCATGCGCGGCGCCGACGCCTCCGCCGGCACCATCAAGTCCGGTGGCGCCACCCGCCGCGCGGCCAAGATGGTCGTCCTCGACGTCGACCACCCGGACGTCGAGGCCTTCATCGACACCAAGGTGAAGGAGGAGGAGAAGGTCCGCGCCCTGCGCGACGCCGGGTTCGACATGGACCTGGGCGGCGACGACATCACCTCCGTCCAGTACCAGAACGCCAACAACTCCGTCCGCGTCAACGACGAGTTCATGAAGGCCGTCGAGACCGCGTCGAAGTTCGGCCTGCGCTCCCGCATGACCGGCGAGGTCATCGAGGAGGTCGACGCCAAGGCGCTCTTCCGCAAGATGGCCGAGGCCGCCTGGGCCTGCGCCGACCCGGGCATCCAGTACGACGACACCATCAACCACTGGCACACCTCGCCGGAGTCGGGCCGCATCACCGCGTCCAATCCGTGCAGCGAGTACATGCACCTGGACAACTCCTCGTGTAACCTCGCCTCCCTCAACCTGATGAAGTTCCTCCGCGACGACGACCAGGGCAACCAGTCGTTCGACGCCGAGCGCTTCGCCAAGGTCGTCGAGCTGGTCATCACGGCGATGGACATCTCCATCTGCTTCGCCGACTTCCCGACCGAGAAGATCGGCGAGACCACCCGCGCCTTCCGCCAGCTGGGCATCGGCTACGCCAACCTCGGCGCCCTGCTGATGGCCACCGGCCACGCCTACGACAGCGACGGCGGCCGCGCCCTGGCCGGCGCCATCACCTCGCTGATGACCGGCACCTCCTACCGCCGCTCCGCCGAGCTGGCCGCGATCGTCGGCCCGTACGACGGTTACGCCCGCAACGCCGACGCCCACCAGCGCGTCATGAAGCAGCACGCGGACGCCAACACCGTCGCCACCCGCATGGACGACCTGGACACCCCGGTCTGGGCCGCGGCGACCGAGGCCTGGCAGGACGTGATCCGCCTCGGCGAGAAGAACGGCTTCCGCAACGCCCAGGCGTCCGTGCTGGCCCCCACCGGCACCATCGGCCTGATGATGGACTGCGACACCACGGGCGTCGAGCCGGACCTGGCCCTGGTCAAGTTCAAGAAGCTCGTCGGCGGCGGCTCGATGCAGATCGTGAACAACACGGTCCCCAAGGCCCTCAAGCGCCTGGGCTACCTGCCCGAGCAGGTCGAGGCGATCGTCGCCCACATCGCCGAGCACGGCAACGTGATCGACGCCCCGGGCCTGAAGGCCGAGCACTACGAGGTCTTCGACTGCGCCATGGGCGAGCGCGCGATCTCCGCCATGGGCCACGTGCGCATGATGGCCGCCGCGCAGCCGTTCCTCTCCGGCGCGATCTCCAAGACCGTCAACCTGCCCGAGTCGGCCACCGTCGAGGAGGTCGAGGAGGTCTACTTCGAGGGCTGGAAGATGGGCCTGAAGGCCCTCGCGATCTACCGCGACAACTGCAAGGTCGGCCAGCCGCTCTCCGCCAAGAAGAAGGAGGAGAAGAAGGCCGAGGTCGTTCCCGCGGTGGCCGAGAAGGTCGTCGAGTACCGCCCGGTCCGCAAGCGCCTCCCGAAGGGCCGCCCGGGGATCACCACCTCCTTCACGGTCGGCGGCGCCGAGGGCTACATGACGGCCAACTCCTACCCGGACGACGGCCTGGGCGAGGTCTTCCTGAAGATGTCCAAGCAGGGCTCGACCCTCGCGGGCATGATGGACGCCTTCTCCATCGCCGTCTCGGTGGGCCTCCAGTACGGCGTGCCGCTGGAGACCTACGTCTCGAAGTTCACCAACATGCGCTTCGAGCCGGCCGGCATGACGGACGACCCGGACGTGCGGATGGCGCAGTCGATCGTCGACTACATCTTCCGCCGCCTCGCGCTGGACTTCCTGCCGTTCGAGACCCGCTCGGCGCTCGGCATCCACTCGGCCGAGGAGCGCCAGCGCCACCTCGACACCGGCTCCTACGAGCCGTCCGACGAGGACATGGACGTCGAGAGCCTCGCCCAGTCGGCCCCGCGCCAGGTGGAGGTCCCGAAGCCGGAGGCCGCCCCCGCCGCGGCCGCCGTCCCGGCGCCGAAGCAGCCGCACAACTCCACCGAACTGATGGAGATGCAGCTCGGCCTGAACGCGGACGCCCCGCTCTGCTTCTCCTGCGGCACCAAGATGCGCCGCGCGGGCAGCTGCTACCTGTGCGAGGGCTGCGGCTCGACCAGCGGCTGCAGCTGACGCCGGGCGGAGCCGCGTCGGATGCCACGTCCGACGTAGTCCGCGCACGTAGCTGACCAGCAGCTCACGAAGGGGACCGGCCGTCGGCCGGTCCCCTTCGCCGTGTCGCTGACCAGGGCGGCGCGACCGGCGCCCGGGCCCGGAGACCTTGACCGCGCCGGGTCTGTCGCTCGCGGGCGCCGTGCGGTGGATTCCGGGCGGACGGAGAACGCGTTCGCCGACCGGGACGCCGGTTGGTCCGGCACGGGACCGATCGATGCGCGGTCACCGTCGGCCTCGCCCTGCTCGCCGCCGTGGGAACGGCCGACGACATCCCGATGATCCAAACGATCGGGCTGCTCTCCGACCACTTCACGACCGCCCTGCTCGCCCAGCACCTGACCACGGAGTCTCCTGAGGCCGCCGGGTGCACCGCGGAGCGGCAGTGGGTGCTTCGGGCGGCCTACCTCTCGGACCTCGACCGAGAGGCGTGGGTCCAGACCGCACGCGCCGGGCTCGCGGCGGATGACCACCGGATGCGGTGGCTCGCCACCACCGGGCGCCACGGCTGAGGCTGCGTGCGTTCCCCGACCGGGAGCCGGACGCCGAGGAATAGCCGACGTGCCGGCCGTGGCCCGCTCCGGCGCCGCCGTCGCCGAGCTCGCCGCCAGGCCTTACCTGTCCGAGGGGACCGTGCGGAACCACCTGTCAGCGCGTGGGCGCCTTGACGCAGGTGAACTCCCCTCGCGTCTACGGGACGTGATGTAGCGAGCGGATGCGGAGGTGCGAAGAACGGAGGCCGGGCCGGGGGTGCGCTCCGGTGGCGCCGCCGGTGAACGGTGAGCGGGGTGACGGAAGTTGACTCCGGGATCGGAGCCGCGCGGTGGGGCGCGACCGGACGCCGACGCACCGCGCGGGCCGCCCGGCGGCGCTCGTTCGCGGCGTGATGCGGGCCACTTCCGGCGCCGTACGATGACGTGGTGCTGATCAAGTGGATTCGCTGCGTCGTGGTGGACCGCCGGGGCTTCGACCGGGCGCAGCGGAAGTGGGCGGGGCTGCTGGGTGAGCCGGGTTTCCTGAGCCAGGGGGGTGGATGGAGCCGGAGCCGGCCCGACGTGGTGCACCTCTTCGGGTTCTGGGAGAGCAGGGCGTTCTACGACTCCTTCATGGCGCGATCGCACGACCGGCTGGCGGCGGCCCAGGCGGGTACGTACAGGGACCTCCGGGTGCGGCTGTTCGAGCACTGTCTGGACGTGAAGGTGGGATTCCGCCCGGAGTTCACGGACGCGGACGTGGTGCGGATCGCGCACTGCCGGGTCCGGGAGGAGCGGGAGGAGCACTTCCGCGCCATGCAGGAGAAGGTGTGGAACCCGGCGATGGCGGGCTCGCCCGGGATGCTGCGCGGCATGCTCGGCGCCGCGCCGGGCCCGGAGTTCCTGGTCCTCTCGATGTGGAACTCCGAGGCCGAGCACGGGAAATACCGCGCGGAGCGCGTGGAGCGGCTGGCGGCGCGCGCTCAGATGGAGGCGGACGTGGCGGCCGTCGACGGCGACGTCGTCGGGGTGGAACCGGACTGGACCGTGTGACGGGAGCCGCTCGCCCGGGCGTTCACGCCGTGCGCGGATCCGCGTACACGCCCGCCCGGGCGGCGGCGAGGGCCGCCGCCGCGGCCTGGTCCGCGACGGCCGCGTCGACGGGTTCGCGGGTGACGAAGAGGCGGAGGAAGAGGGGGGCGCCGACCGCCCGGGCGAGCGCGCCCGGGTCGGTGCCGGCCGGGACCTCGCCGCGGTCCGCGGCTCGCGCGACGAGCGGGGCGCAGCGCCGGAAGCGCTCGTCGTAGAAGGCGCGGAGGGCCTGTGCGGCGCGGTCCGAGTGGAAGGCCGCGGCGATGAAGGCGGCCGGGGCCGCCGCGGTCGCCGGGTCGGTGAAGGTCTCCAGGATCTCCCGGGCGAGGGCCCGCAGGTCGCCGTCGAGGGAGCCGGTGTCGGGCGGTGTCCAGGCGTCCTCGCCGGCCAGGTCGAGGGCGTCCGCGAGCATGCCCTCCACGCCGCCCCAGCGCCGGTAGAGCGTGGTCTTGTGGACGCCCGAGCGCTCGGCGACGTACTCGACGGTGAGGCCCGGGTAGCCGTGCTCGACCAGGCCACTGAGGACGGCGTCCCGGACGGCGGTACGGGTGCGAGCGGTGCGGCCGCCGGGGCGGACGGTGCCCGGGGTCGGGGGACTGGGGGTGTCCTGATCCGCTGACAAGTGCAACTCCAGTTGTATTAGACGGCGGGCTGTGTCATGCTGTCATCGTAACGCCATCGGAGTTGCGTTTGGCGGCCTCGGTCGCCGAAGGGGGGAATTCGCATGCCTGCTCAGCTGTCCTTGCGTGAGGTGTCCGCGTCCCGGGGCGACCGGCCCCTGCTGGAGCGCGTGTCCATGACCGTGCGGCCGGGCGAACGCGTCGGGCTCGTCGGCGAGAACGGAGCGGGGAAGTCCACGCTCCTCAAGATCCTCGCGGGCGTGGAACCACCCGACGACGGCGCGGTCGTGACCGACGCGGACGGCGGCGTCGGCTACCTCCCGCAGACCCCCGTACTCCCGCCCGGCGGAACGGTGGCGGACGCCGTCGACGAGGCGCTGTCCGAACTCCGCGCGACCGAACGCGCGCTGCGCGAGCTGGAGCCCGTCCTCGGTGCCGGGGACGCCGGGGCGCTGGACGCGTACGGGCGGCTGCTCATCGCCTTCGAGGCCCGCGGCGGCTACGAGGCGGACGCCCGGGTGGACAAGGCCCTGCACGCCCTCGGCCTGGCCGGCGTCGGCCGTGACCGGCCGCTGGACACCCTGTCCGGCGGAGAGCGGGCCCGTCTCGGCCTGGCCTGCCTGCTCGCCGCCGCACCCGAGGTCATGCTCCTCGACGAACCGACCAACCACCTCGACGACGCGGCCCTCGCCTGGCTGGAGGACACCCTCCGGGCGCACCGCGGCACCGTCGTGGTCGTCTCGCACGACCGCGCCTTCCTCGAACGGGTCGTCACCGCCGTCGTGGAGGTCGACGCGGACCGGCGCGCCCTCGTCCGCTACGGCGGCGGGTACGCCGGCTACGTCACCGAACGGCTGGCGGCCCGACACCGCTGGGAGCAGGAGTACGAGCGGTGGTGCGCCGAGACGGAGGCCCTCGCCGAGGCGGCGTCCGGCACCGCCCGGCGCGTCGCTCCCAACCGCGCCATGAAGGACGGCAACAAGATGGCGTACGACCGGGCCGGGGGCCGGGTCCAGGCCTCCGTCGCCGGGCGGGTCCGCAACGCCGAGGAGCGGCTGCGCAGACTCCGGGCCGACCCCGTCCCGCGGCCCCCGGACCCGCTCCGCTTCACCGCCCGGCCGGTACGGGCGGGAGCGGACGGACTCCTGGCGACGCTCGACGGCGTACGGGTCGGCGACCGGCTGCGGGTCGACGCGCTCCGGATCGAGGCCGGCGGCCGGCTGCTGGTGACCGGCGCCAACGGGGCCGGCAAGTCCACGCTGCTGCGGGTGCTCGCCGGCGAGACCGACCCGGACGCCGGGACGGTGACCCGCCGCGGCCGCGTCGCCCACCTTCCGCAGGAGATCCCGGTGCCCCGGCCGGGCGACCGGCTGCTCGCCGCCTACGCGCGCGGCCTGCCCGGGGCCCCCGACGAGCAGCACGAGGCCCTGCTGTCCACCGGCCTCTTCCGGGAACGCGACCTGCACGTGCCGGCGGGCTCCCTGTCGGACGGCCAGCGCCGCAGGCTCGCCCTCGCCCGCCTGCTGGCCCGCCCCGCGGACCTGCTGCTGCTCGACGAGCCCACCAATCACCTGGCCCTCGGCCTGGTCGAGGAACTGGAGCGGGCGCTCGCCGCCTGGACCGGGGCCCTGGTCGTCGTCTCCCACGACCGGACCCTGCGGGACCGCTTCGCCGGGCGGCGGTACGAGATACGGGGCGGCCGGCTCCTGGACGCCGTGGCGGGGTGAGGCGGGCGCCCCGGGCCGCCGCGACGAAATAGGGTGGCGTCATGGCACGGCCCCGGCGCATCGTCCTCCTCCGGCACGGCGAGTCGGAGGGCAACGTCGACGACACCGTCTACGAACGCGAACCCGACCACGCCCTGGCCCTGACGGCCCTCGGCCGCCGGCAGGCCGAGGAGGCCGGGGAGCGGCTCCGGGAGCTCTTCGGGGACGAGCGGGTCTCGGCCTACGTCTCCCCCTACCGCCGGGCCCACCAGACCTTCCGCTCGCTGGGGCTCGACCCCTCCCGGGTCAGGGTCCGGGAGGAGCCCCGGCTGCGCGAGCAGGACTGGGGGAACTGGCAGGACCGGGAGGACGTGCGCCGGCAGAAGGCGTACCGCGACGCGTACGGCCACTTCTTCTACCGCTTCGCCCAGGGGGAGTCCGGAGCCGACGTCTACGATCGGGTGGGGAGCTTCCTGGAGAGTCTCTGGCGCAGTTTCGACGACCCCCGGCACCCGCCCAACGTCCTGCTGGTCACCCACGGGCTGACCATGCGGCTGTTCTGCATGCGATGGCTGCACTGGACCGTCGCGGAGTTCGAGAGCCTGTCGAACCCGGGCAACGGGGAGAGCCGGATGCTCGTGCTGGGGGCGGACGGGCGGTACCACCTGGACCGGCCGTTCGAGCGCTGGTGTACCCCTGAATCGTACGGCTTCACCGATTAGAGTTCGCTGCGATGACCGCTGACCGATTCCACCGGGCCCTCGCCAGCCTCCGCGGGCTGGCCGTGGGCGACGCCCTCGGCTCCCAGTTCTTCGTCCCCGCCAACTACCCCGCCCTCAAGCGCCGCGAACTGCCGCCCGCCCCCTGGCAGTGGACCGACGACACCGAGATGGCCTGCTCGATCGTGGCGGTCCTCGCCGCCCACGGCCGCGTCGACCAGGACGCCCTGGCCCGGTCCTTCGCCGACCACCACGACTTCGACCGGGGCTACGGCCCGGCCGTCGGCCGGATGCTCCGGCTGATCAGGGAGGGCGGCGACTGGCGCGAGCTCGCGGCGGCGCTGTTCAAGGGGCAGGGGTCCTGGGGCAACGGCGCGGCCATGCGCGTCGCCCCGCTCGGCGCCTGGTACGCGGGCGACCCCGAGCAGGCCACGCACCAGGCGGAGATCTCGGCCTACCCGACGCACCAGCACCGCGAGGCGGTGGCGGGAGCCATGGCCGTGGCAGCGGCCGCCGCCGTCGCGGCGGGGGCCGACGGTGCGGCGGTCACCGGCGAGCGGCTGCTCGACGAGGTGATCGCCCTCGTCCCGCGCAGCGCGGTGCAGGCCGGGCTGCGCAGGGCCCGCGACATGCTCGACTACGGCGACGCGACCACCGTCGCGGCCGTGCTCGGCTGCGGCCGCCGGACCAGCGCGCACGACACCGTGCCGTTCGCCCTCTGGTCCGCGGCCCGCCATCTCGGCGACTACGCGGCCGGGTTCTGGACGACGGCGTCGGTCGGCGGAGACGTCGACACCACCTGCGCGATCGTCGGCGGAGTGATCGCGGCGGCCGGCCGCGGCGCACCGCCCGCGGCCTGGCGGGAGGCCACCGAGGCCCTCCCCGGCTGGCTGCCCGCCGCACCGGACTGACCACGGAAGCGAGAACGAGGGAGGACTGAAGGGAGGACCGAAGGGAGGACTGAGGGGGCCGGGGCGGCACGGACCGCCTCCGGGGCGTACCCTTGCTGGCGCCATGCCCTACGAACCGCCTACCCACAGCGTCGAGCGCTCCCTGCGGGCGACGACCGGAGCCAGGATCGTCGCCGGCGTCGACGAGGTCGGCCGGGGCGCCTGGGCCGGCCCGGTCACCATCTGCGCGGCCGTCACCGGTCTGCGCCGCCCGCCGGAGGGGCTCACCGACTCCAAGCTGCTGACCCCCAAGCGCCGCCGGGCGCTCGCCGGACAGCTCGAGTCGTGGGTCACCGCCTACGCCCTCGGCCACGCCTCCCCCGAGGAGATCGACGAACTGGGGATGACGGCGGCGCTCAGGCTGGCGGCCGTACGGGCCCTCGACGGCCTCCCGGTGCGGCCCGACGCCGTCATCCTCGACGGCAAGCACGACTACCTCGGCGAGCCGTGGCGGGTCCGCACGGTCGTCAAGGGAGACCAGTCCTGTGTGGCCGTCGCGGCCGCGTCCGTGATCGCCAAGGTGCGGCGCGACGCGATGATGGCCGAACTGGAAGCGGACCACGCGGAGTTCGGGTTCCCCGACAACGCGGGGTACCCCTCGCCCGTCCACCGGGACGCCCTGGAACGGCTGGGACCCACGCCGCACCACCGGCTGTCCTGGGCCTACCTGGACGCGCTGCCCCGGTGGCAGCATCTGAAGCGACCGCGTCTCGCGGCCGGGGGCCCGGAGGGGCCCGCGGTCCGCGGAGCGGCGGCTCTGGAAGCCGGCGGTCAGCTCGGTTTCGATTTCTGACCGCGGAAGTGCCACCCGCCGATGCGACTCGCACCGGCGTTTGATAGACATCGACCTATGCCTCTCATCCCCGAGGAGCCTCAGATTCACGAGAGTGTCCCGGGTCCCCGCGCTGTTCCGGCCGCCGGCCGCACCGCGTCGACCCCCCGCCCCGTTCCCGGCCCCCGCCCGGCCCCCCGGCCCGGCCCCCGCGCCGCACGCCCGGTGCCCGCACCCCCGGCCCCGCGCACCCCACCCCCGGCGGCACCCGCCGCCCCCCAGGTCCAGCTGATCCCCGCTCCGGCGGAGGGTGCCCTGGACGCCGCCGACGAGGCCGTCGACCTGCTGCTCGACACCGGCCGCGCCCCCGGCGACGTCCTGGTGCTCACCACCGGGGAAGCGCACCCCTGGGCCGCCCACGAGCTGTCCTTCGGCGAGGCTTCCTACTGGGCCCAGCACGACGCCGCGGACGACGTCTTCTACGCGGACGCCGGCGCCGACCGCCTGGCGGGACGCCCCGTCGTGGTCGTCGCCGTCAACGGCGGTTCCGACGCCGCGGTGCAGCGGGCGCTGCCCGCCGCCCTGCGGCGCGCCGGAGCCCTGCTGGTCGTCTGCGGGGACAGCGCCCGCGTCAACTCCCTGCTGTCCACGGCCGTCTGACGCGGTGCCTCCACGAGGCACCGGTCCCGGCCGCACGGGCCCGGTGCCGGGTGACCCGCACGCGTGTCACCCGGCCGCGGCGTGCCGCAGCGCCACCGGGCCCGGCCCGACGGCGTCGGCCGCCCCGGCACGGTGCGCGGCGGGGCGGTGTACGGCGGAGTCATGCGCGGCGGACCGCGGGCTCCGCCCGGTCCTGCCCTCGCCGAGGACCCGCCAGCCGGCGTCCGTCAGCGTGATGTACGCCCCGCAGCGCAGCCCGTGGAGCACACAGGCGTCGCGCAGGGCCCACATCCACGCGCCGTCCTCCTGGGTCCAACGCCCGTCGCCCTCACGGCAGTAGAGCAGCACCGCCGTGCGCACCGGCGAGCGTCTGCGCAGGTCGTGCGGGATCACCCGGCGCAACCTCGCCAGCAGCGCGTTCCGCAGTTCCCAGCCGTCCGGGACCGCCGCCCGGCGGGCGAAGGAGGCGCTGGCCACCAGCCGTTCGTCCGGACCGAGGACGGCGATCACGGCCGTGTACGGCGTCGGCAGGTGCCGGGCGTGCAGCCCGGTGACCACCTCACGAGGGTTGCGCAGCAAGGGAATTCCGGCGGCCGCCCACTCGGCCGGCTCCACCACACGGGCCGGCCGCCCGGAGGCGGGCCGCGACGGGAACGGGACCGAGCCGAGGGCCATGACTCTCCCTTCGCCCAAACACCCGCGGCACCGCGGGCGTCGGCAACGAGGAACGGCAGACGGCAGCCCAGCGGGCCGTGGGGGACGGAAGCGGGGAGCCGCTCCCATTCTCTTGGCCCCGCCCGCCGCACGGCAACGATCAAATGACGCCACGGCTCCGTAGCGGGACATCACCCTGAGTGAACTGGTCGACAGCTCTCCTCATCGGGTTGCATGGGGGTATGGACAACCAGCAGCTCCGCGCCGAAGCCGATGCCATCCTCGCCGAGCTCGTCGGCGCCCCAGCGGGTTCCGCGCGGCTGCGGGAGGACCAGTGGCAGGCCGTGGCGGCCCTGGTCGAGGAGCGCCGGCGGGCCCTGGTGGTGCAGCGCACCGGGTGGGGCAAGTCGGCGGTCTACTTCGTCGCCACCGCGCTGCTCCGCCGCCGCGGCGCCGGCCCTACGGTGATCGTCTCGCCGCTGCTGGCGCTCATGCGCAACCAGGTGGAGGCGGCGGAGCGGGCCGGCATCCGGGCCCGCACCATCAACTCGGCCAACCCCGAGGAGTGGGGCGCGATCCACGAGGAGATCGAACGCGGCGAGACCGACGTCCTCCTCGTCAGCCCGGAGCGCCTCAACTCGGTGGACTTCCGCGAGCAGGCGCTGCCCAAGCTCGCGGCCACGACCGGCCTGCTGGTCGTCGACGAGGCGCACTGCATCTCCGACTGGGGCCACGACTTCCGCCCGGACTACCGCCGGCTGCGTTCCATGCTGGCCGAACTGCCGCCCGGCGTACCGGTCCTGGCCACCACCGCGACCGCCAACGCGCGCGTCACCGCCGACGTGGCCGAGCAGCTGGGCACCGGCGCCGGTGAGGCCCTCGTCCTGCGCGGCCCGCTCGAACGGGAGAGCCTGCGGCTCGGCGTGGTCCGGCTGCCGGACGCCGCCCACCGCCTGGCCTGGCTCGCCGCGCACCTGGACGAGCTGCCCGGCTCCGGGATCGTCTACGCGCTGACGGTGGCCGCGGCCGAGGAGGCCACGGCGTTCCTGCGGCAGCGCGGCTTCCGGGTGGCCTCCTACACCGGCCGCACCGAGAACGCCGACCGGCTGCAGGCCGAGTCGGACCTGCTGGAGAACCGCGTCAAGGCGCTGGTGGCGACCTCGGCGCTCGGGATGGGCTTCGACAAGCCGGACCTCGGCTTCGTGGTGCACCTCGGCTCCCCGTCCTCCCCGATCGCCTACTACCAGCAGGTGGGACGCGCGGGGCGCGGAGTCGAGCACGCCGACGTGCTGCTGCTGCCGGGCCGGGAGGACGAGGCCATCTGGCGCTACTTCGCCGACACGGCGTTCCCGCCCGAGACGCAGGTCCGCCAGACCCTGTCGGCGCTCGCCGACGCGGGACGCCCGCTGTCGGTACCCGCCCTGGAGGCGGCGGTCGACCTCCGGCGCACCCGGCTGGAGACGATGCTGAAGGTCCTCGACGTGGACGGGGCGGTCAAGCGGGTCAAGGGCGGCTGGATCTCCACCGGCGAGCCGTGGGCCTACGACGCCGAGCGGTACGCCTGGGTCGCCCGGCAGCGCGCGGCCGAGCAGCAGGCCATGCGCGACTACGTCAGCACGACCGGATGCCGGATGGAGTTCCTGCGCCGGCAGCTGGACGACGAGGGGGCGGCCCCCTGCGGGCGCTGCGACACCTGCGCGGGTGCCTGGGCCGATCCGTCCGTCCCCGAGGAGGCCCTGGCGGGGGCGGCGAAGGACCTCGACCGCCCGGGAGTCGACGTCGAGCCGCGCCGGATGTGGCCGACGGGCATGGCCGCGCTGGGCATCGACCTCAAGGGGCGCATCGCGGCCGGCGAGCAGTGCTCGCCCGGACGGGCCCTGGGACGGCTGTCGGACATCGGCTGGGGCAACCGGCTGCGCCCGCTGTTGGCCGAGAACGCCCCCGACGCGCCGGTCGGCGACGACGTGCTGCGGGCCGTGGTGACGGTCCTGGCCGACTGGGCGCGCTCGCCGGGCGGCTGGGCGCCGGGCGCCCCGGACGCCGGCGCCCGGCCGGTGGGGGTCGTCGCCGTACCGTCGCTGTCCCGCCCGCGGCTCGTCGGATCCCTCGCGGAGGGCATCGCGGCCGTCGGCCGGCTCCCCTACCTGGGCAGCCTGACGTACACCGGGCCGGACGGCGCGCACACGGCCCGCCGGAGCAACTCCGCGCAGCGCCTCAGGGCGCTGTCCGGCGCTTTCGCGGTCTCCGGCGAGCTGACGGCCGCTTTGAAGGCATCCCCGGGGCCGGTCCTGCTCGTGGACGACTACACCGACTCCGGCTGGACGCTGGCGGTCGCCGCCCGCGTGCTCCGCCAGGCGGGCTGCCGGCAGGTGCTTCCGCTGGTCCTCGCGGTGGCGGGCTGAGTTCTCCGGCGCCGGGCCGAGCCCCGCGCGGAGGCGTCCCCGCCCGCGGTCAGCCGCCGGGAGCCGTCCTCGGCGTCCCCGGCGGCCCGGTCCGGTCCTCGCCGGCCGGCCCGACGATGCGGCGGAGTTCGGCGACGTGCCCGGCGAACGCCCGCCGGCCCTCGGGCGTGAGCGCCACCCAGGTGCGCGGGTACGAGCCGCCGCGCACCTTCGTGACGGTGGCGTACCCCGCCGCCTGGAGCACCTTGACGTGCTTGCTCAGCACCGAGTCGCTCACCTCCAGGGACTCCCGGAGCACGGCGAACTCCATGGCGTCCACGACCGCCAGCATCCCGCAGATCTGCAGGCGGTTGGGCGCGTGGATCACTTCGTCGAAGGCGGGCTCCGTCATCGTCCGGCCCGGATGTCCCGCCGCGCGGCCGCGTCGACCCGGAATCCCGTGAGGACGGTGAGCACTCCGATGACCAGGCCGGCGACGGCGATGGCGTAGTCCACCCCGGCGGCCCACTCGAGGGACATCCCGGTCACCGCGAGGACGGCGAAGGCCAGCGCGTAGACGCCGAAGAGCAGCGTGGCGCCGGGGGTGGCCGTGCAGCGGGCGAGGGACACCCCCGTGGCCTTGCGGGCCGCCAGACTGAGGCCCACGAGCGCCAGGAGGGCCGCGGGGACGACCGTGGACGCCATGCGCAGGCTCATCGACAGGAACAGGAGCGCGAGCAGCGCTCCGAGCCCGACGTGGTACCACCACGGTCCCGCGACGCGGTCCGCGGCCCGGCTCCGGGAGTCGGCCACGACGTCCAGGGCCGCGCGGGCGGAGCGGGGGTCCAGGCTCTCGGGGTTGCGCGAAGTACTTTCCATGACGGAAAGTGCTACAGGACGGCGAGCGGCTTGGCAAGGGGGCCCGGCGAAGGATGACGACTTTCTGACGCGCCCTGGCGCATTCGCCGCGGGCATAGGGATGGCAAACAAAGGTTAAAGCGCCAACGATTGGCAGGAGCGGGATGGCTTGAAAGGTTGCCTCCGCATGTGAGATGATCACTTCGTTGCGGTTACCACAGTTAACGCTCCAGGTGCTGCGGGGGGAACGTGAAGCGCGAGTGTGACGTTGGGGCAGGCGATAGGCTGCCGCCCACTCTGCGGGGAACGCGATTCGGGGGAGTCCGCGCCATTGTCGGGCGCGGAGCGGTGTGACGAATCGTAAGCGGCGTCGTGACGGCGGCCGAAAGGCCGCGCTGCGGCGCTCCTTCGTATTCCCCGGCCCCGAGCTGACGCGCGCGAACCCCGTGCTGCCGGGTGCCGTCCTTCCTTCCCTTTGATGCGGCCCCTTTTTGTTGGCGTCGACGCGGCGGAGAGCCGTTCCTGCCGTGGCCGTATTTCTTTTGTTGTGTGCTGAACAATTGATGCGTGCGTGGTCCGGCGGCCGGAAAGCGTAAGACCGTCTTTCGTCCGGCCGGCCGCGACGTGTGTAAAGCCAATCGACGAGTGGCGCCCGGCCGGCAGCCGGCGCGTTCGCGGTTCTTTTTGTGCACTGGAGGTCCCGTTGACCACCGAGATCCGGCGTGATCACACCCGTGGGTCCCGCTTTCTCGACAAGCCGTGGCTGCCCTGGGGCGGCGCGCCCTCGTCGAGGGACCTCTTCTGCTGGTACGGCCTGTGGTTCGTCTTCGCCTACTCGCTGGCGATGTGGCCGCTCAAGCCCTGGCTCATCGGCACGAACCCGGTGCTGCTGGAAGTGCTCACGGGCAAGCAGAGCGCGATCACCATCGCGGGCGCGTTCGCCCGCGTCGGAGAAGCGCCCCTCGCGCTGGCGGTGGCCGCCGGAATTCTCGGAATGATGAAGTTCGCCTGGCTGTTCTGGCTCGCGGGCCGGCTGTGGGGCGGGAACATCGTGCGGCTCCTCGCCGGTGGTTCGCGCACGGACTCCGCGGAAACCGGGACCCCTTCGCCGGGCGGAATCCGCGGACTGCTGACCCGCGACGCGCCGGCGAGCCGATGGGTCGTCGGCGCCGCGGTCGTCCTCGCCCCGCTCCCGCTGGTCCCGGACGCGCTCGCGTTCGCCTCCGCCGGCTGGCTGGGCCTGAGCCTCCCGGCCTTCCTCCTCCTCGACCTGGCCGGCGCCGCCGCGTGGACCGGGCTGTTCACCGGCCTCGGCTACGCCATCGGGGAACCGGCGGTCGACGTGGCCGAGACCATCTCGGACCACGCCGTCTGGATCTCCCTCCTCGTCGTCGCCGGCGGTCTGCTCCTCCAGCCGGTCCTGCGTCGCCTGCGCACCACCGGGGGCCGGTCGTGACCCTCACCCTCATCGTCAACGACGAGCCGCTGTTCCGGGCCGGCCTGCGCCTGATCATCGAGTCGGCCGGGGACCTCGAAGCCCGGGTGGCGGGCGGTCGCGAGGCCCTCGCCGAAGCGCGGCGATGTCGCCCCGACGTCGTCCTCCTCGACATCCGGGCGGGTGCCACCAACGGGTTCGCCCTGCTCAGGGAGTTGCTGGAGCTGCCAAGCCCGCCGCAGGTGGCCGTGTTGTCGACGCCCGCGGTCGGCGAGTCCGTCGTCACCGCCCTGCGCATGGGAGCGGCGGGCTGCCTGCTCAAGGACACCGGGCCCGAGGAGCTGCTGGCGTCGGTGCGCGCCCTCGCCGTCGGCAACACCGTCCTGTCGACCCTGGCCGCCTCCCTGCTCATGGCGGAGCTGGAGGACGACGTCCAGGACGCCGACGGCGCCTCCGAGGCCCGCCGGCTCACGGCCTCGCTGAGCGCACGGGAGCACGAGGTGCTGGCGATGATGGCCGAGGGGCTGTCCAACGCCGACATCGGGCGGAAGCTGCTGCTCGGCACCGGAACGGTCAAGGACTGCGTCAGCGACATCTTCAACAAGCTCAGGGTCGTCAACCGGGTCCAGGCGGCGGTGATCGCCTACCGGGCGGGTCTCTCCACCGGCACCCGGCAGACGTGCGGCGCCGCCTGACACCGCGCTCCCACCCCCCCCAGCGTCACTCCGCACACCGGCGAGCTCCGGACGGTCGTCCCGTCCGGAGCTCGCCGCGTTTTCCGTACGCGCCCGTCCGGCCGTTCGTCCCCCCAGGACCGGCCGATCGACGTCCATACCCCGCTTTTCTCCAGCCACTTGGCGGTCGGCGCCCGACCTTCGGCAGGTGTTCCGGAACACGGCGATGAACCAGTCTGGTGCCCAGCAAAAGGAACGGGAAACCGGAACGGGGGAAGAAATGACCAGAGCACCCAGGGCCTCGCTCGCGTTCCGGCCGATCGACCTGGACGCATATCCGGACGTGGACGCGCTGCTGGCCCGGCTGGAACTCGGCCCGTTCGTACGCGACTCGGTGTCCGCGCCGGTGGGGCGCAACCACGCCTGGTCCGGCCGTACGGAAAGCGGCCGCGAGGTATTCGTCAAACGCCTCGTGGGATCGGTTCCCGACGTACGGGACCGGATGGACCGCATGCTGACGTTCGAGCGGTTCGCCGGCGGCGTACCCGAACTGACCGCTCACATCCCGGAATTGCTCGGACACGACCGGGCGGCGGGTCTGGTGGCCTTCGCGCACGTGGAGGCGGCGAGCGGGGCCGAGCTGATGGTCGACGAGACCTTCGGTACGGAACTGGCCCACGTCGTGGGGCGGAAGATCGGGGCCCTGCATTCCGCCGCACCCGTCGACGGGATGGATTCCACCCTGCCGGACCTGCCGAAACCCGAACTGCTGCACGCGCTGCCCCTGGGCATGTACAACGAACTGAGCTTCGCCGAACTCGAGGCGTGGCGGCTCATGCAGCGGGACGAGGCGCTGATCAAGGCCGTGGAGAACCTGCGGCACTGGGAATCAGCGGCCCCGCGTACGCCGTCCCACTGCGACTTCCGGGTGGACCAGCTGCTGGTGTGCGACGGCGGGATCCCCGTCATCGCGGACTGGGAGGAATTCCGCCTCGCGGACCCGGCCCGGGACGTGGGCGCCTTCGCGGGGGAATGGCTTTACCGTTCCGTCCTCGACATCGTCACCAACCGGGGGGACGGCGGGGCCGAATTCCCCGACGTCGAGCTGACGCACGCGCAGGTGCTGTCCCGCGGCGCCGAGAAGATCGAGCGCCTGCTGCCCCTCGTCCACGCCTTCTGGCGCGGCTACCGGGCCTGCCGCGAGCCGGATCCTGGCTTCCCCCTCCGGGCCACCGCCTTCGCCGGCTGGCACCTGCTGGACCGGCTCGTCGCCGGCGCGTCACGGGGGCAGCGGCTCACCGGCATCGAGCGGGCGGCCGCGGGAATCGGCCGCGGCGCCCTCATCACTCCCCACAAGTTCGCCGCTCTTCTCGGATTCGAGGAAACGACATGAGCGACCGCCCCGTTTCCCCCGTCCACCCCGTTTCTCCTGATCGTCCGGCTTCCCCCGACCGTCCCGTTTCCCCCGCCCTACTCGAAGCCGCCGCCCGCGTGCACGTGAGCCCGGACCGTTCCCGCGCGACCGTGGGCGAGCAGACCGTCGAGGCGGAGACCCCCAGAGAACTCCGCCGCCTCCTCTCGGACGCGCTCTACCACGAGCTGCACGCCGGGCTGTCGATGGAGGGCAGATCGCTGCCCTTCCGGCTGCGGGACGCCGACTTCGAGGCGGAGCTCGCGGAGGGCGTGCCCCACCGCGAGACGACGCTGCGCGGCCTGGTGCTGGAGGCGGGCGGCGACACCCATGTCGTCGAACTCGGCGGGCTGCGCGTCCGCGTGCTGGCCGAACGCGTCCGCGCCGACGGCACCGTCACCCCCGGCACCGTCGTCGACGTGGTCAACTCGTCCCTCCGCCCCGGCCTTTCGCCCGGTTTCTTCCTGGTCGACGGCACACGCCCGTACCGTTCCCGGGACCTGCTGCGCGTCTACGTCCACATCCGGGACTGGACCGCGGCCCGCGGCGTCTGGCAGACCGCCCTGGAACACCTGGAGGAGCACGGAGCCGCCTACCGGGCGAAGGTGATCTCCAGCAAGCTCCTGTACGCACGGCGGGACGCGCTGGTCGTCTACCTGGACCGGAGCGGCCGGCACCTGGTCGAGGGGCTCGCCGAGGCGGTCGGTGTCCTGCCCGGTATCGGCGCGGACACCTCGGCCTTCACCCGCCGGATCCGGCCCGGTGTGGCCACCGCCTGGGAGCCGCGCGACCCCTCGCCCGGCATGGACAGCCTGAGCTTCGGCCAGCACCGCGCCAGCGTCCTGGCCAGGGCGCTGGTCGAGACGGCCGACGCGCCGGAAGCCTTCCCCCGCGTCCTCCACGACCGGCTGACCGAGGCCAACGTCGACCCCGCAGACCCCTCCCGAAACCTGGACTCACCCGAGTCCTGACCGCCCTTCCGGGCGTGCGGCCCCGGCCCGGGCCGCACGCCCGGAAGGAGAACCACGGAGAGCTGAGGTGTTTCCAGGGGGCGTGCCGCGCCCCCCGGATTCGGCTCAGAGTCCGCCGATTTCTTTGCTTGTTCACGAGAAGGAGCAGTCATGGAGAACAAGACCGCCACCATCACCGACCTGGTCGCCGGCTACAGCGCCTACACCGAGGCCGGCGAGCTGAACGTCAGCGCCGCCGCCGGTGCCCCCGCCACCACCTGGATCTGCGCCTCGGTGGCCGTCTCCCGCACCAGCTCGGTCCGGTGCAGCGCCGCCGTCAGCGCGGCCAGCGGCGCCACCTACGAGTGGACCTGCTGACGAGCCCCACCGGGCTCACCGCACCTTTCCTCATTCACAGTTGAAAAGGATGTGCCTTATGAAGACCACCGCCATCATGGAGCTCGTCGCCGGCTACGAGACGTACGCCGAGTCCGCCGAGCTGGAGCTCGACGCGGCCGTTCCGGCCCCGGCGAGCACCCCCGTCTGCGGTGCCGCGGCCGTCTCCTGGATCGCCAGCCAGTTCGGCGCCAAGACCTACTCGGGCGGCTGCTGATCACCAGCCGCCCCGGGTGACCGGTCACCGGACACCCAGGTCAGAGCCGGTGCGGGCCGCCTACCCGGCGGCCCGCACCGGGTCTTCATACGACACTTCCGACCAACGTGACCAACGCGACCAACGCAGCACATCTCTCTGGGGGCATGGGCATGGACGACCTCGCACGGGTCGAACACCTCACGGATCTGGCCGACCTTCTGCGACCGTCCGCGGTACGCGCGGCGGCGACGCTCGGCGTGGCCGACCACATCGCCGCGGGCACCCACGACACGCCGTCGCTCGCGCGGCTCTGCGGCGCCCGTCCGGACGTCCTCGACGCCCTGCTGCGCTACCTGGTCTCGCTCGGCCTGCTGGACCGCGACGGCGACGGCCGGTACGCGCTGCGCGAAGCCGCCCGCCCGCTCCTCGACGACCACCCCTTCACCCTGCGCGAGGCCCTCCGCCTGGACGGCGTCGCCGGCCGGTCGGACATGGCCCTGGTGGACCTCGTCCACACCGTGCGCACCGGAGAACCCGCCCACGTCGGCCTGTTCGGCCGCGGCTACTGGGACAGCCTCAACGAGGACCCGCGCCACGTCGAGGCCATCGAACGCGCCGCCTCGGGGCAGCTCGCCTTCGACGCGGAGATCATCTTCGACGGCTACGACTGGGCGTCCGTCCGCAGCGTGGCCGACATCGGCGGCAACAGCGGCACCATCCTCACCGGCCTCCTCAACCGCCACCCCCACCTCCACGGCACCCTGGTCGACCTGCGGAGCGTCGCCGGGGTCGCCGCCCGGAACATCGCCGACTCCGGCCTGGCCGACCGCTGCGAGGTAGCGCCGGGCAGCTTCTTCGACCCGCTGCCCGCCGGCCGGGACGTCTACCTCCTCTCCGCGATCCTCGGCGACTGGGACGACGACCAGGCCGTCGCGATCCTGCGCCGCTGCGCCGAGGCGGCCGGGAGCACCGGGAGGATCCTGCTGGCCGACGTCAACCTCGACGTGGTCATGCGGGGCGAGGAAGCCGCCCGTACGGAACTGTGGCTGCGGGCCATGATGCCCACGCCCGTACGGACCGTGGCCGACCTCAAGCGGCTCGGGGACGCCGCGGGGCTGCGCGTGTCGTGGGAGGGGCCCGCCACCCCGGTCCGGTCGCTGATCGAGTTCTCGGCCCGGGAGGCCGCGGCATGAGCACCGAGGCAACGACAGCGGGTCGTAAAGAAACGACGGCCGCGGCAACAGGCCGTACGGACACGACGACCGCGGCAACGGGCCGCAGGGGCACGACGACCGCGGCAACAGACCGTACGGACACGACGTCCGCCGCAACCGACCACCCGGACCCGACGACCGCGAAGACGGACGAGCCCCCACCCAGGCTCCTCATCCTCCGCGAGATCTTCGACGGCAGGCGCCTGAAGCTCACCGGCATCCTCACCCTGGCCCTCCTCTCCACGGCGGCGACCCTCGTCCTGCCCTGGACGGTCGGCAAGCTGCTGCAGGCCATCCAGGACGACAGCGGCCTGGCCAAGTGGACCTGGCTGATGGTCGCCGTCGGCGTCGGCTCCGGCGCGGCCAACGCCCTGGCCACCTACTCGTTGTCCCGGATGGGCCACCAACTGGTCTGCCGGCTGCGGATCCGCAGCATGCGGCACGCCATCGGCCTGAAGCTCCACACCGCCCGCCGGGAGGGCACAGGAAACCTGGCGTCCCGGCTCACCGCGGACGCCTCCGCGATCAAGGGTGTCGTCGACATCGGCCCGACGCAGTTGCCGATGGCCGTGGTCACCCTGCTCGGCACCATGGTGATCATGGGGTGGCTGGACTGGATCCTGCTTCTCATCACCCTCGGGGCGTTCCTCGCCGCGCTGGGTGTCGTCGCCGTGGTGTTCACCGCGCTGCGCCGCAAGTACCTGTCGATCCAGAACGAAGTGGGCGCGCTCACCGAGCACTTCGTCGCCACGATGGAGGCCCTGACCGTCATCAAGGCGCACCGCGCGGAGCGGGCGGTCTCGGGGCGGCTCGGCGCCGCCGCGGAGCGGGTCGCCCGGTACGAGATCGGCGCGTCCGGGCTGGAAGCCCTGCTCGTGCCCGTCATCAACCTGGGCCAGCAGGTCGCCCTGGTGGCCGTCATCCTGGGCGGTGGCGCCCGCATGACCAACGGCGACCTGGACCTCAGCACGTTCGTGTCGTTCCTGCTCTACCTCTTCCAGCTCACCGCCCCGCTGATCATGGCGATTTCGAGCATGAGCACCATCCAGATGGGACTGGCCTCCCGCAAGCGCTTCGACGACCTCTTCGCCCTGCCGTCCGAGTTCCTGCCGTCCGAGTCCCTGCCGTCCGAAAAGCCGTCGTCCGGAACCGCAACGCCCGAAGGCACCGCGAACGCGCCGGCGTCCCGCAAGCCGCTGCCCACCGTCGAGGGCGCCCCCGCCGTCCGCTTCGAGAAGGTGGACTTCGCCTACGGCACGGAACCCGTCCTGCGCGAGGTCGACCTCACCGTCCCCGCCACCGGACTGACCGCCATGGTCGGACTCTCCGGCTCCGGCAAGTCCACCGTCCTCGGCCTGGTCGAACGGTTCATGGACCCGGGGGAGGGCCGGATCGAGGTGTTCGGCCACAGCGTCGACCGGTGGCCGCTGTCCGAACTGCGCGGCCGGCTCGCCTACGTCGACCAGGGCTCCACCCTCCTGCGCGACACCGTCCGCCACAACCTCACCCTCGGCCAGGAGAAGCCGGCGGACGACGCGACCCTGCTGCGCGCCCTGCGGAACGTCGGGCTCGCCGGGGAGATCGACCGGCTGCCGGACGGCCTGGACACCGTGCTGGGCGGCGCCCACGACCTGTCCGGCGGCCAGCGGCAGCGCCTGGCCCTGGCCCGGGCGAGCCTGTCCGACGCCCCCCTCGTCCTGCTCGACGAGCCGTCCTCGCAACTGGACAGCCTCAACGAGAAGCGGCTCCGCGCACTCGTCGACGAGATCAGCCGCGACCGCGCCGTCCTCGTCGTCGCCCACCGCATCTCCACCGTGCAGCACGCCGACCACGTGATCGTGATGGACGGCGGCCGGGTGACGGCCCAGGGCCGGCACGACGACCTGATGCGCACGAGCCCCATGTACGCGGAACTGGTCCGCGGACAGGAACTGGGCAACTCCGAGACGACGCCCCCGGCCCTGGCGGGAGACCACCGATGACCGCGTACTCGATCCTGACCCCCTTCGTCCCCTTCCGCCCGGAACCCCTGCTGCCGTACGCGGCGCTCACCCAGTGGAGCGACGCGCACCGCCTCTGGCAGGGCCAGTCCCTGCTGAACGACCCGTTCCACGACTTCCTGCACGCGGCCGCCGCCGGTTTCCGCGTCCCCACCGGCACCGGCGTTACCCTGATGCCCCTGCGCCACCCCCAACAGGCGGCCGTCCAGGCCCAGTCGCTCGCCGTCGCCTCCGGCCATCCGGTGGTGGCGGGCTTCGGGCCCGGCGCGATGTCGTTCCAGAAGAGCATGCTGGGCGCGCCGTACGGCAGCCAGCTCGGTGCCGTACGCGAGTACGTCGCCATCATGCGGGCCCTCCTGGAGAAGGGCGAAGCGGACCACGCCGGCACGTACTTCACCTGCCACTCCGAGCTCCCCGCCGTGCCCCGGCCGCCGGTCGAGATCGGCCTCGGTGTGCTGCGCCCCCGGATGGCCCGGCTCGCCGGCGAGATCGCCGACGTCGCGATCACCTGGCTGACCCCGGCGCCGTACGTGCGCGACGTCGTGCTGCCGGCGCTCAGGGCCGGCGCCGAGGCCGCGGGCCGCCCGGTGCCCCGGGTGGTCGCGATCGTCCCGCTGGCGCTGGCGAAGCCGGACCGCGACGCGGTCGAGCTGGCGGGCGTCAGCAACACCGGCCACACCATGCTGCCGCACTACGCCGACATGCTCGGCCGGGCCGGCATCGAGACCTCCCGGACCGATCCGCGCGGCAACGCCGAGGCGTTGGTGGCCGGCGGCGCCTTCCTCTACGGCGGTGAGCGGGAACTGGTCGCGAGGTTGCGGGAGTACGAGGAGGCGGGCGCCGACGAGATCGTCCTGAACGTCACCGGCGTCCACATGCGCTACGGCCAGCAGGCCTCCCTCGGCGAGTTGGAGACTCTCCTCGGGGCGGTGGCGCGATGATCGCCGAGCCGTACGACGAGGCGTACGCGGAACTGCCCACTCCGGACATCCGCCGGCTCCTGGTCGTCGTCACCGGTTCCGCCTACGCCTGGTCCACCCCGTACTGGCTGGAGTGGCTGCGCATGCACTGCCCCGAGCTGGAGGTCAGGGTCGTCATGACCCGCAGCGCCGAGCGGTTCGTGACGCGGCAGGCGGTCGCCGCCCGTGTCGGCGGGGCGGTCGCGGCCGACGTCTGGCCCGAGGACGAGTCCACCGCCCGGCACGTCGAGTGGGCGGAGTGGGCCGAGGCCGTGCTCGTCTACCCGGCGACCCTGCACTTCATGGCCCGGCTCGCGCTGGGACTGGCGGACAGCCCCGCCCTGCTGGCCGCCCAGAGCACCCGGGCGCCCGTCGCGCTGGCGCCCGCCCTGCCGCCGGGCGCGCTGGAAGGCGAGGCCGTCCGGCGGCACTGGGCGGCGCTGGCGGCCCGGCCGAACGTCGTGCTCGTACCGCCCGTCCCCGGACGCAGCCTGACCACGGGCCGGGAGGACGCGTGGGTGCCGCCGCCGCTGCCGGAGGCGCTCCGCCTGCTCGTGGAGCACCTCGACCGGACGGCGCCGGCGCTCCCCGCGGACGCCGCCGAGCCCGGGACCGAGTTCGGCACCGGGCTCCTGCGGACCTCCGTCCACCCGCTGCCGTCCGGCGGCGCCCGCTGGCGCCGGACGCCCGGCCCGCTCGCGCCCGCCCCCTTCGCGCCGACGGACGCCGAACCGTACGGACTCCTGCGCGGCGTCGGCGACCTCGGCGGCGTCCGGCCGGCCCTCGGCGTCCCCCACGGCCCCGCCAGGCTGTACGACGTCGGGGCCGAGGTCTCCGCCGCCCACGTGCTGCTGCACGAGGGTCCCGTCGCGGACCTGGAGAAGCCCCTGCACGGCCTGGGCCGGCTGCTGAACGCCGTCCACGGCCTGCGGCCTCCCGCCGGAGCGCCCGCCGGCCCCCCGCGCGGCTGGCGCCGGCTCGGCGACTGGCTGGCCGGGCGCGCCGTGAGCCCCCGCGCGGCCTGCGCCCAGGCGCAGCTGCGCCGCGGCCTGGGCGAGGAGCGCTGGGCGAAGGCGCTCGCCTGGTACGAGCGGACGGTGACCGACCCCGACGTCACGCTCGCGCACGGTTCCCCGGGCCTCGGGTCGCTCGTCGTCGACCGCGCCACGGGCGGCACCGACCTGCTCACCGGAGAGGACCTCGGCACCGCGCCCTGGTACGTCGACCTGGGCTGGGTGGTCGGCGAACTCGTCGAGCTGCAATGGCAGGTGGGCGGCGACAAGGGGGCGTGGCAGTCGCTCACCGACGCGCTGTTCGAGGGCTACGGCCGGGACCTGGGGCCGGAGTGGAACGCGGTACCCGTGCTGCGGATCCTGCTCCACGTCCACGACATCGCCGCCTACCTCGACGACTTCGAACACGGCTTCACCCACTACCGCGACTTCCTCCGATTCCTCATCGACCTTCAGTAAGGAGGAGCCCTGGATGGCAGACGAGACACGCGAGGCACCTCGCATGCGCAAGGCGACCCTCCGGAACGGCCTGCGGGTGGTCGTCGAGCGCCACCCGGGATCCCCGCGTACCGCGGTCTGCGTGCACTACGGCGTCGGCTACCGGTCCGAGCGGCCCGAGCGGGAAGGTTTCGCCCACCTCTTCGAGCACCTGATGTTCCGAGGCAGCGCGAACCTCCCGACGGACGGTTTCTTCGCGCACGTCCACCCCGTGGGCGGCCTGGCCAACGGCACCACTCACCAGGACTACACCGACTACCACCAGCTCGTCCCCGGGGCGGCCCTGGAGCGGGCGCTGTTCGCCGAGGCCGACCGGATGCGGGCACCGGTGTTCACCGAGCAGACCCTGGCCGAGCAGCTCGACGGCATAGCGACCGAGATCCACCAGGCCGTGACCGCCCGCCCGTACGGCGGACTGCCGTGGCCGCTGCTGCCCGGCGTGGTCTTCGACCGCTTCGCCAACGCGCACGACGGCTACGGGACCGTGGACCGGCTCCGTACGGCCACCGTCGCCGAGTGCGAGGAGTTCTTCCGGGAGCACTACGCGCCCGGCAACGCGGTGCTCACCGTGGTCGGCGACCACGACCCCGACGACGTACTGGCCCTCGCCGAGCGGCACTTCGGCGACATCCCGGCCCGCCCGTTCGCCCCCGCCCCGGACCTGCGCGAGCCCGTCCCCGCCCGGGACCGCTGGGTGACGTGCACCGAACCGGAGGTCACCGCGGCGGCGTTCGCCGTCGGCCACCGGCTGCCCGACCCGCGGACGGCCACGGCGGACTACCTGGCGTACGTCGTCCTGGCCGAAATGATCAACCACCACGGGCTGGAGGGCCTCCAGGCGGCGTCGGCCGCCTGCGGCGTCTTCGGACCGCTCGACGCCAGGGACCCCGACCTCCTGGTCGTCACCGCCCTCGTGCCCCCGATGGTCCCGCCCCGGCGGGCGGTGGAGGCCCTGACCGACGGGTGGGCCTCCTACGCCGACGACCCGGACTTCGCGGCCCGCCAGGAGCAGGCGGTACGGCGCCTGGTCACCCGGCACCACCGCGAACACGCCGACGCCTACACGCGCGGCCGTGCCCTCGGGCGCCTGGAACTGCTCTTCGGCCGGGCCGAACTGCTGGACGCCCACCCGGGACTGCTGGCCGGCACCGGCCCCGATCGGGTCGCCGACGCGGCCCGGCGCCTGGGCACGGCGGCGAAGGGCGTCCTCGTCATGGTTCCCGGGGAGACGCGGAGCCGCCCGGCCCCGATACAGGCGCCCGCGACCGCCGCCACCGCCCCCGCCGTCCCGCCGACCGCTACCGGCTCCTCCCGGCCGGTCCTGGTGCCGGTGCCCGTGCCGGGTGAGCAGCCCGCGCCGCGGCACGGCCCCAGGTGCGAGACCACCCTCCCCGGGGGGATACGCCTCGTGGCCGTCCGGGACGGCCGGTCCCCGCTGGTGGAGCTGCGGCTGCGGCTGCCGCTCGGCGAGGCGGGATGGCGGCACCCCCAGGAGGCCGCCGCCCTCGTCCGGCTGCTCGCCGGGCGCCACGGGAGCGCGGCCCGCGCCGAGGCCGAGGGCGGGAGCTTCCAGGCGACCACCGACGGCGAGTGGCTCGACGTCACCGGCTACACCCTCCCCGAGAAGGCGTCCGGCTGGCTGGAGTCGCTCGCCGCGCTGGCCGAGCCCCTGGACGCCGTGCCGGTCCCCGCCGGCCGCCCCGGTCGGCACCACGACCCCGGCCGGGTGCTGGACGCGGCCCTGCGCCGCCACTGGTCGGCCGGCCGGGAGCCGCTCGCCCGCCCCCTGGACCTCGGCGCGGTGCACCGGTCCCTGGTGACGGGCGGCGGCGCCCTGGTCGCCGTGGGCGACCTGGACCCCGAGCGCTTCGCCGCCGACGCCCGACGGGCGCTGTCCGCCTGGCCGGCTCCCCGGCCGGCGCCGGACTCCGTGCCTGCCACCCCCGGAGGCGTACTGGAACTGCACCACCCCGCATCGGACGCCGTGCACCTCACCCTGAGCGCGCCGGAACCGGCGGGCGACCCCGCCGCGGCCGACCGCTACCTGGCCACGGCGATGGTCGGCGCCCACTACCTGTCGCGGCTGTCGGCCCACGCCTCCGGCACGGATCTCGACCACACGCTCGTCGCCGGACGCGACGTCTGCCTCGGCACCCACCGCGTCTTCATCAGGCTCACCCTGCCCCGGCGGGACGCGGCCCGCGGCGTCCGGAGCGTCCGGGAGGGCCTGCGGACCCTCCTGGCCGTGCCGGTCACCGAGGCCGAACTGGAACCGGTCCGCACCTTCTGCGCCGGCCAGCTGCTCGGGGCCTTCGACTCCCCGGCGGCCAAAGCCGACCTGCTGCGCGACGGCGTGTCGGCGGGCCGCCCGGCGAACTGGGCCGAGCGCCTGCCCGCCCTCCTCCGGCAGGTCACGGCGGCCGAGGTCGGCACCGCGTGCGCGACGCTGTTCGCGGCGGACGCCATGACCCTGGTCGCCCTCGGCGCCCCGGGACCGGTCGCCGAGGCGGTGAGCGCGTGGTGAGAGCGCCGGGAGCGAGCCGGGGCGGGCCGGCCGGGTTCCCCGGGTGACCTCGCCCCGCGCCGCCGGCCCGGGAGGCTCTGCCCGGGCGGTCGGCCCCGGAGATCCTGCCCGCACGGCCGGCTCGGGGGACAGACCTGCGGATCGTCGTCGGCGTCCTCTCCCCGGACGCTCCGGAAGCCTCGCGACGGTGGCGAGCGGACGTCGTGGTGATCGGCGCCACGGCGTGAGGCGGAACCGGTGTCCTGCCCGTGGCGTGACCTCGATGGTGCGGACCCGGTCGCTCGTCGCCTCCGGCGTGGTCGTGGATCCCGACACTCTGCCGGGGCGAGTTCCTCTCGCTCGATGTGCGTGCGCGCACTGATGCTGGGAGCGCGTTCTCAGCCGTACGGTCGCGGACGCCATGCGGACCGCGCACTGCGAGGGCCGGTACGTCGGCGAGGAGACCACCGCCGATGCCCTCGCCGACGCCCTCGCCGACGCCCTCGCCGACGCCCTCGCCGACGCCCTCGGCGCGCGCCAAGAGGCGGGCCGTGAGCCGATCAGGCGGCGAGCCCGACGACCTTCCGGGCTCGCCGCGGCCGACTCCACCGGTGCCGGAGCCCGGGCCGCCGCGCAAAGCCGGTCCTGCCGGGCTGACGCACCCGGAGACCTCGCGGCGAGGGCCCCACTGGGACCCGCGGCCGTGTCACCTCTGCCCAACACCCAACACCCAACATCCATCGGCCGACAGCCACCATCACCATCCACAGGCGTTCGTACGATGATCTGCCGCCGTTTTCCACAGGCCTGGCGGCCCCCGACCGCCCTGCGGGACGCTCGGCGCATGGCCGATCACGACGAATCAGCGAGCTCTCCGCACTCGCCCGCCACCGACCGGGATCCGTGGGCACCCGAGCACGTCACCCTCCGCAGCCCGGCGGAACTGGCCGACGCGCTGCCCTACCTACTGGGCTACCACCCGAATGACAGCGTCGTCCTCATGGCCCTGTACGGCGAGGACAGACGCTTCGGCGGCCGGCTGCGCCTGGGCATCCCGGCGCCCGACGACTGGCCGGACGTGTCCGACCAGCTCGCGGAGACGCTCGTCACCGCCTGTCTCAAGCGCGGCGCCCGGCCCGACGGGATCGTCGTCTACCTCTGCCAGGACCCAGCGGACGGCGAGACGTCCGCGGCCGTGATGGAACGGCTGCGCCCGTTCGCGCAGCGCCTGCGGATCGCCTGCGGCGCCCTGGACGTGCCCGTGATCGACGCGCTGTGCCTCTCGGACGGCCGCTTCTGGTCCTACTGCTGCTCCGACCTCCGCTGCTGCCCGCCCGAGGGCGCGCCCATGGCACTGCCCGGCACCACGGTCATGGCAGCGGCCGCCACCTACGCCGGCGTCCGCGTGCGCGGAACCCTGCGCGAGATGGAGGCCCGGCTGAGCCCGCGCGCCGGCCACTGGGCCGACGGGCAGCGGCGCGCCCTGGACGCCGCCACCGCCCGCCTGGTGCCGCGCTTCCTCGGCGGCGACCACGAGGCGGCGCGCCAGGAGACCGTGGACCTGGCGGAGCGGCTGTTCGAACGTTTCCACGCGACACCGGCCGGAGCGGACGGGATCGAGTCCGACACCCGGGACGACGCGCTCCTGACGGAGGACGAGGCCGCCACGCTCGTCATCGGCCTCCAGGACCGCGTCGCCCGGGACCGCGCCGCCGAGTGGATGGAGGGCCCGCGCACCCAGGCGGTGCTACGCCTCTGGCGCGCCCTCGCCCGGCGGTGCGTCCCGCCGTACACGGAGCACGCCGCCGCCCCGCTGACCCTCGCCGGCTGGGTGGCCTGGTCCAGTGGCGAACAGGCCGAGGCGAGGGTCGCCCTCGGCCGCGCTCTGACCGCCGACCCCGACTACCTCTTCGCCCGACTCCTCCACCACGCCTGCAACGAGGGACTTGACCCGGAGACCCTGCGGGACTGCCTCCGCCAGGAGCGCGCCGAACGCGCCGAACGCGCCGAACGCGCTGACCGCGCCGTCTGCGAGGCCGCCCGCGCGGCGGCCGAAGAGGGAACGCCGCACGAGCCACAGCCGTCCGCTCCCTCCACAGCAAAGACAGCCGCCCCACGGACACGCCGACGGAAGCCCTCCAACAACACCCCGCGCCCGAAACGCCCGGCCGACGCCCCTCCCACCAGCGGCCCCGCAGGCAAACCCCGCCCCCGACGACAGCCGACCCGCCGCGCCGCCCGCGACCGCCAGTGAAGGCGGCACCGCGCGTCCGAAACGGCCGGTCGGTGCCTCCCGTCGACAGCCCCGCGGGACAAGCCCCGGCCCCGACGGCAGCCGGCTCGCCGCGTATCCGCGACTGCCTGGGCCGCGGGGCCCTGGGCCAGGAACGGCCGCCCGATGCCCCTCCCGTCGGTGGCTCCGCGGGCACCCCGCCCCCGGCGACAGCCGGCCCGCCGCCCCACTCGCGACCGCCGGTGAAGGCGGCACCGCGCGTCCGAAACGGCATGGCGACGCCCCTCCCGCCGGTGGTCTTGCGGTCAGACCCCGATTCGGCGGCATCCGGCTCGCTGCGCTGCCCGCGACTGCGGGTGACGGCGGGCCCGGGGGGGGCGAAGGGGTCGGCCGATACCCCTCCCGCTGGCGGCCCCTTGGGTAGACCCCGACCCCGCCCCCGACGGCAGCCGGTACACCCGCGCTACCCGCGACCGCCGGTGACGCCGGGCCGCGGGTCGGGAGCGGCCGACTGACGCCGCTCCCGCCGCCGGTCCCGTGGTCGGGCCCCGGGCCCTGGCGGCAGCCGACCCGCCGCCGCACCCGCGACCGCCGGCGACGCCGGGCCGGGCGTCCGATGCGTCCGACCGCCGCCGCTCCCGAGGCCAGCCCCCGGGTTCCGGCGGCAGCCGGCCCGCCGCCGTGCCCCGCGACCGCCGGTGACTGCGGTCACATGCGCAGCGCCGTGACCTCGGCGGCTCCGCCGCCGTTCACCTGTGTGGCCCTCCTTTTCGTCCGACGTCCCGGCCCGTGACCTCCCCAGGGAGCGCAGACCCGTGCAAGGCACCGCCGCCCATGCCCAGCCCGCTCCCCGCCCGGCCGTGCCCCGGCGCCCCGGCGACGTACGCCCTCAGGGGCCGCGCCCGGTGCACACGGCGCTGATCTGCGTCGCCCTGCCCGCCCTCGCGATCTCCGAAGAGCACGGGCAGCTCACCGGCCACGGCCTCGACGGGTTCTACCGCGACGGGCGCCGCCTGCTGGCCCGCTGCGTGCTCAGGGTGGACGGGGCCGAGCCGGTGCCCCTCCAGGGCCGGCTGGTCGACGCCGGCCGGGCACGGTTCGTGGCCACCCTCCGCACCGCGGCGGACGAGGGGCCGGATCCCGCCGTCACGGTGGAGCGCGTCCGGGACGCCGAGGGCGTCGAGCGGGTGACCCTGCGCAGCGCGGCCACCCGCGAGGCCCGGCTCCGGGTCGAGGTGTCCCTCGGGACCGACCTCGCGGACCTCGGCCTGATCGCCCACGGCACCGCGGCACCCGAACTGCCCGCGGCCGTCCACGGCTCCGGCCTCCGGTGGACGGCACCCGGCCTGCACACGGTGGTGACCGCCGACCCGCCGCCGGACGACGCCCTGGCCTCGGCCGGACTGCTCTGCTGGGAGATACGGCTGCCGCCGGGCGGCACGCGCAGCGTCGAGCTGCGCGTCAGCCCCGAGGTCCCCGGCAGGCCCCGCCCGCCCGAAGCCCCCCGCGCCCGCACGCGCGCCGCGGCACCCTGGGGCGACGCCCAGGCGGAGGGCGACGATCCCCGGGCCGCCGCCCTCCTGGCCGGCAGCCTCGACGACCTCAGGGCCCTGCTCGTCCGCGACCCCAAGATCCCCGGGGACGTGCACGTGGCCGCCGGCGCCCCCTGGCGCTGCGGCGCACCCGCCCCCGCCGAGGCCCTGTGGGCCGCCCGGATGACCCTGCCGCTCGGCGTCCGGCTGGCCGCCGGAACCCTGCGTACCCTCGCGCGGGCCCAGCTCCCCGGCCCGGGCCCGGAGCGCGGCCGCATCCCCGGCGCCCTCCGGCACACCGGGGCGCACCTGCCGCCCGGCTGCACGGGGATCGAGGCCACACTGCTGTTCCCGACCGTCCTCGCGGAGGCCAGGCGCTGGGGCCTGCCGTCCCAGGAGGTCGAGCCACTGCTCCCGGCGGCCGAGCGCTGCCTGGCCTGGCTGCGCTCGGCCGCCGGCGACCGCGGCTACCTGGCGGATCCGGCGCCCGGCGGCCCTTACCGCTGCGAGGTGCAGGCCCACGCCCACCGGGCCGCCCTGCTGGGCGCCGACCTCCTCGCCGCGTACGGCCGCCCGGGAGCGGAGGAATGGCGCGCCTGGGCGGCCGACCTGCGCCGCCGCTTCCGCGAGGACTTCTGGGCCGACGACCGCGGCGGCGGCCGGCCCGTGGCCGCTCTGGCACCGGACGGCGAACCCGTCCCGCACCTGGGCGGCGCCGCCGCCCACCTCCTCGACACCGGCCTGCTCGGGGAGGGCGAGTACGCCCCCGGCCTGCTGGACCGGGCCCGCACCGAACAGCTGGCCAGACTGCTGGGCAGCCCTGCCCTCGACTCCGGCTGGGGACTGCGCAGCCTGGGGACGAAGGAAGGCGGCCACAACCCCTTCGGCCACCGCGGCGGGGCCGTGCGCGTCCACGAGACGGCCGTCGCCGTCGCGGGCCTCGCCGCGGCCGGCTTCGAGAAGGAGGCGGGCTCCCTCGCCCGCGGCGTACTGGACGCCGCCGAGGCGTTCGCCCACCGGCTGCCCGAGATGTACGCGGGCGAGCAGCGCACCACCGGCAGTGCCCCACTGCCCCACCCGGCGGCCTGCCGCCCGGCGGCCGTCGCGGCGGCGGGCGCCGTCCACCTGCTGACGGCGTTCGCGGGGGTGCGGCCCGACGTCCCGGCGGGCGGTGTGACGGTCCGTCCGCCCGCTTCGGCGCCGCTGGGGGCACTGCGCTTCACCGGGCTGCGGGTGGCCGAGCAGCCGTTCGCCGTACGCGTCGGCCGGCTCGGCCTGGGCATGGTCGAGGAAGCCGCCGACGGACTCCAGCTGGGAGTGTGAGCACCGTGCGCACCGTTCCTCCCCAGAGCCTCCGCGGCTCCGCACGCGGCACCGCGGCCGACGAGGGACAAGAACCTGTTTATCGTCAAGCAGACGACTATGATCGCGTCATGCCCTACGACCCGTCGGCCTTCCCGCCCTTCGCCGTCACCGTCGACCTGGTCGTGCTCACCGTGCGGCGGCACTCCCTGTGCGCGCTGGCGGTGCGCCGCGGCGAGCCCCCCTTCCAGGGCCGGTGGGCGCTGCCCGGCGGATTCGTCCGGTCCGACGAGGACCTGGCGACGGCCGCGGCCCGCGAGCTGGCCGAGGAGACCGGGCTGCACGTCCTGCACGACCCCGCCTGCCCCGCCACGGCCAACGCGGCCCACCTCGAACAGCTCGCCACCTACGGCGACCCCAAGCGCGACCCGCGCATGCGCGTCGTCAGCGTGGCGCATCTGGCGCTCGCCCCCGACCTGCCCGCGCCCCGCGCCGGAGGCGACGCGCACAGCGTGCGCTGGGCCCCCGTCGAGGACCTGCTGGACCGGGACGGCCACGCCCGGGACGGCGAGCAGGCCGCCCCGCTGGCTTTCGACCACGCCCGCATCCTCGCCGACGGAGTGGAACGTGCCCGCTCCAAGATCGAGTACTCGTCCCTCGCCACCGCCTTCTGCCCCCAGGAGTTCACCGTCGGGGAGCTGCGCCGGGTCTACGAGGCCGTCTGGGGCGTCGCCCTCGACCCGCGGAACTTCCACCGCAAGGTGACCGGCACCCCCGGTTTCCTGGTCCCCACCGGCGGGACGACGACCCGGCAGGGCGGCCGCCCCGCACAGCTCTTCCGCGCGGGCGGCGCCACCCTCCTCAACCCGCCCATGCTCCGCCCCGAGGCGTAGCCGCGCCCCGCTCCACGGGGGGCACGGACGGGACACGCCGCCGACCCCGCTACGTAGCAAATAGGACATATCGGGTTACGGTGCTGCGGTACGCCCGTGCTCCCGCGCCTTCCTTCCCTTCCGCGCGGGACCGTCTCACGCCCCGCGAGGGAAGTCATGATCCAGGCCATCGGACTGACCAGCGTCCCCCGCCGCAACCGGCCACCCGTCGTCGACGACCTGACCTTCGAGGCCCGCCCCGGGCGCGTGACCGTCCTGCTCGGGGAGGCCGGCGCCGGCAAGACCAGCACCCTGCGCCTCATGCTGCGGCTCGACCCCGGCCGCGGCGTCGCCCTGTTCCGCGGGCGCAGCCTCGACCGCGTCGCCCACCCGGTGCGCGAGGTCGGCGTGCTCCTCGGGGACGTTCCGGGCCACCCCGGCCGCACGGCCCGCGGCCACCTGCGCATGCTCGGCGCGGCGGCCGGGGTGCCCGCCGCCCGCGCCGACGAGGTGCTCGACGTCGTGGGCCTCAGCGGCCTGGCCGACCAGCGCATCGGGGACTTCTCCCGCGGCATGGACCGCCGGCTGGGCGTCGCCGCCGCGCTCCTGGGCGACCCGCACACACTCGTCCTGGACGAGCCGACCGCCGGCCTCTCCCCCCGGGAGACCTCCTGGCTGCACGGGCTCCTCCGTGGCTACGCGGCCCAGGGCGGGGCCGTGCTCGTCACCTCGTCCTCGCCCGCGGAGGCGGCCCGCGTCGGCGACCAGGTCGTCACCATCCACCGCGGACGCCTCGTCGCCGACCAGGAGTCCGAGGTCTTCGCCCGGGCCCGCCTCAGACCGCGGGTCGCCGTCCGGTCGCCCTCGGCGGCGCGGCTCGCGCACATCATCTCCGCGGAGGCGGAAGCGGCCTCCCCGCCGTCCGAGGCCCCGCCCGTGGAGGTCGTCCACGAGGGCGGCGGCGCGCTCGCCGTCTACGGCAGCACCTGCGCCGCCGTGGGGGAGACCGCCTTCCGGCACGGGATCCTCGTGCACCGGCTCGCCGAGGAGGTGGAGGCCGGGCCCGTCCCCCCGCTGCAGCGCGCCGACGGCCGCCGCCCGGCCGACGCCGCGCCCATCCCTGGGCGCGACGCGCCCGAGGGGTCACTCTCCCGCGTCCAGCCGCCCCTGCCCACGCCCGGCCCGGCCTGGCCGCTCCGCTACGAGTTCCACCGCTTCGCCGGCGTGCGCACCGGCTGGGTCACGGCGGCCGCCGCCCTCCTGCTCTCCCTGCTCGCCGCGGTCCTGCTGGCCCGGGCCGGAGCGGCCGAGCCCGGTCTGCTCGCCGGGTGGCCCGCGCCGCTCCCGCTGCCGCCGGCCGCGCTCGGCGCGGGGGTGCTGGGCGCGCTCGCCTTCGGGCAGGAGTACCGCTACCCGGCCCTGGCGCCGGACGCGGGCGCCGTCCCCCGGCGACTGGCGCTGCTGGGCGGCAAGCTGGCGGCCACCGCCCTCGCCGCGCTGCTGCTCGCCCTCTCCACGGTGGCCCTGGACGCCGCGGTGGTGCGGCTCCTCTTCGGGGAGGCCGTGCCGCTCCTCCCCGAGGCCTGGCCCGTCGCGCTCGCCGGGTGGCTCGCCCTCGTCCTCGGCTGCGCGTGGGCCGGGCTGCTCGCCGCGGGCCTGTTCCGGTCCACGCTCCTGGGGCTCGTCGCGGTGCTGGTGGTCCCGACGCTGGTGGTCCCGGTGGTGAGCGCCGTGCTCGCCCGTCCCGCGGCCCGGTCGCTGGCCGGGCTGCCCGAGCGGCTCCGCGCCACGGCTCCGCTCCAGTGGCCGGCCGGCCTGGACGAGGGTGTCTCGACGGCCCTGCGGCTGGTCTCCCAGCCCGTCGGGTGGGCGCTCGTGCTGTCCCTGACCGGACTGCTCGGCGCCTACGTCCTCACGGTGCTGCGCGGGAGGCCGCGGTGAGGTCTGTGCTAGGGCCGCGCCGGGCCCGGGGGAGTCGGCTCCCGGCGCCGAGGGGTACGGAGCGTGACCACCGGCCGGCCGTGCCCGCGGGAAACGCGGACGTCATCGGCGGGCGCCGGCCCTCGGGCGTCCATGGGGAGAGACCCTACGACACGCTCCGGAATCGGCCCTCTATAGCTGTCCGTACGCGCCCGACCTCGAAGAGTGCCCAATTCTGTCCGTTTGGACGTCAATTGTGAGGTAATGGGCGATCACCCTTTCGTGTGCTTTTCACCAAAGACCTCAAGGCCCGTCGGCCCGTCGCCGACAAAGGAAGCGTGAGTACCCTTGCGCACACCATGATGACCGCGGCTCGCCCCGCCGACTCCGGCCTGACGGGCCCGGGCGAGCTCGACCGCTACTCCTACGCGGAGGCCCCCGGGGCCGACCGCGGTTCCGCGCACGCCTGGGACGGCGACGCGGAGCTCGGCCGCGCCGGCCGCCGGGCGGCCGGCAGCCGGGGCCGCGGGCTGCACGGCCAGCTCGTTCAGCAGCTGGGACAGATGATCGTCTCCGGCGACCTGGGAGCCGACCGTCCGCTCGTCCCGGAGGAGATCGGCCAGCGCTTCGAAGTCTCCCGCACCGTCGTCCGGGAGTCGCTGCGCGTCCTCGAGGCCAAAGGTCTGGTCAGCGCCCGCCCCAACGTCGGCACCAGGGTCCGTCCGGTCAGTGACTGGAACCTCCTCGACCCGGACATCATCGAGTGGCGGGCCTTCGGGCCCCAGCGCGACGACCAGCGCCGGGAGCTCTGCGAGCTCCGCTGGATCATCGAACCGCTGGCCGCACGGCTCGCCGCAGGACACGGCCGCGAGGACGTACAGCAGCGCCTCGCCGACATGGCCGAGATCATGGGGCACGCCCTGGCCCAGGGTGACTCGCTCACCTTCTCCCGCGCCGACGCCGAGTTCCACACCCTGCTGCTCCAGGTCGCGGGCAACCGCATGCTGGAGCACCTGTCGGGCATCGTGTCGGCGGCCCTGCACGTCTCCGGTGCCTCGGCCGGCGGCTGCGACCGCCCCACGGACGCGGGCGTCGGCCACCACCTCCGGATCGTCGACGCCGTCGGCGCGGGCGACGCGGGCGCGGCGGAGTCCGCCATGCGCCAGCTGCTCGTCTCGCACCCGGAAGTCGAGCGGGCCGTGCCCGCGCCGCGCGAGCACTGATTCGCGGGAACGGGCCGTACGGACAGGGAGAGATGCGCGCGGGACAGTTCGTCCGCCCCGCGCGTTCGGCCGCGCGCGGAATCGCAGAGCCGCGCGGGGCGTCCCGTACGGGCGCGTGCGAGAGGAAAAGCGCCGCCGGTCTTGGGTCAAGCTGCACGGGAGCGCAGTGTTCCGCCCTGGTCTGTGGCATTTCGCACCCTTATGGGGTGTGACTCGGGCCACGGGGATTGGGCGTAACGCTCTCTGAGGCAGCGCGATGACTAAAGAGGTGGTGGCCGCGGAGGGAATACAGGTCTCGAACGAGGCGCTGTGTTGCACCGCACTATCGCCCGCGCCGTCGGTTCATCCTTGCCGGCGGTCGTCGGCTCCGATCCCCAGTGGATGGAGCCGGAAGCCGTTTCCATCGTTCCGAGAGGTTGTTCGTGTCGGCCAGCACATCCCGTACGCTCCCGCCGGAGATCGCCGAATCCGAGTCTCTGATGGCGCTCATCGAGCAGGGAAAGGCCGAGGGGCAGATCGCCGGCGACGACGTGCGTCGGGCCTTCGAGGCTGACCAGATTCCGCCAACCCAGTGGAAGAACGTTCTGCGCAGCCTCAACCAGGTCCTCGATGAGGAAGGTGTGACGCTGATGGTCAGTGCGGCAGAGGCGCCCAAGCGCACCCGCAAGAGCGTCGCAGCGAAGAGCCCGGCGAAGCGCACCGCCACCAAGGCCGTCTCGTCCAAGACGGTCACGTCCCGTCCGTCGTCCACGACCGCCGCCACGTCCGCCGCGGGTTACGGCGACGAAGCGGGTGACGAGGCCGTGGCGCCCGCCAAGAAGGCCGCCGCCAAGAAGACGGCCGCGAAGAAGACGGCGGCCAAGAAGGCCACCGCCAAGAAGACGACGGCCAAGAAGGCCACCGCCAAGAAGGACGCCGACGAGCTCCTCGAGGACGAGCTCGTCGACGAGACCCCCACTCCCGGCAAGGCCGACGAGGAGGAGGAGACCGGCGAGAACAAGGGCTTCGTCCTGTCCGACGAGGACGAGGACGACGCCCCGGCGCAGCAGGTCGCCGTGGCCGGCGCCACCGCCGACCCGGTCAAGGACTACCTCAAGCAGATCGGCAAGGTCCCCCTCCTCAATGCCGAGCAGGAGGTGGAGCTCGCCAAGCGGATCGAGGCCGGTCTGTTCGCCGAGGACAAGCTGGCCAACGCGGACAAGCTCGCCCCGAAGCTCAAGCGCGAGCTGGAGATCATCGCCGAGGACGGCCGGCGCGCCAAGAACCATCTGCTGGAGGCCAACCTCCGTCTGGTGGTCTCGCTGGCCAAGCGCTACACCGGCCGCGGCATGCTCTTCCTGGACCTGATCCAGGAGGGCAACCTCGGTCTGATCCGTGCGGTCGAGAAGTTCGACTACACGAAGGGCTACAAGTTCTCGACCTACGCGACCTGGTGGATCCGCCAGGCGATCACGCGAGCCATGGCCGACCAGGCCCGCACCATCCGTATCCCGGTGCACATGGTCGAGGTCATCAACAAGCTCGCGCGCGTACAGCGCCAGATGCTCCAGGACCTGGGCCGCGAGCCCACCCCGGAGGAGCTGGCCAAGGAGCTCGACATGACCCCCGAGAAGGTCATCGAGGTCCAGAAGTACGGCCGTGAGCCGATCTCCCTCCACACTCCGCTGGGTGAGGACGGAGACAGCGAGTTCGGTGACCTCATCGAGGACTCCGAGGCGGTCGTCCCGGCCGACGCGGTCAGCTTCACGCTTCTGCAGGAGCAGCTGCACTCGGTTCTGGACACGCTCAGCGAGCGCGAGGCCGGCGTGGTGTCCATGCGCTTCGGCCTCACCGACGGTCAGCCGAAGACGCTCGACGAGATCGGCAAGGTCTACGGGGTGACGCGTGAGCGCATCCGGCAGATCGAGTCGAAGACCATGTCCAAGCTGCGCCACCCCTCGCGTTCCCAGGTGCTGCGCGACTACCTGGACTGATCCGCGGGCGACGCCCCGGCGGCGTCCCGGTCAAGGGCCCGGCCCCTCTTCGGAGGTGCCGGGCCCTCGTGCGTACGACGACCCGCGGACCGGGCGTGCGGCGGACGGCGGGCTCCGGATGCGGTGGACGATGCCTGGAGTGACTCTGGGAAGGCAAGTGACTCCGCTGTGTCAGGAGACCGTATGCGTGCCCTGAGGTATTCGCTGACCGCCGCCTTCGCGCTGCTGCTCGCGGTGCCGGCGCCCGCGACGGCCGACGAGCGGCTGGTCGTGGGCGGGCAGGAGGTGAAGACCGCGGACGCGCCGTGGGCGGTGGCCCTGGCGAGCCGCGCACGGTTCGGCACGACGCGCTCCGGTCAGTTCTGCGGCGGCGTCGTCGTGGCGCGCAGCACCATCGTCACCGCCGCCCACTGCCTCACCCGCGACGTGCTCGGCACGGAGCCGAGCGCGGCCACGGACCTGAGGGTCATCGTGGGCCGCGACGACCTGCGGGGGACGGCCGGAAAGGAGCTGGCCGTGAAGGAGGCGTGGGTCAACCCGGACTTCAGCGCGGGGACCAACGCCGGGGACGTCGGGGTCATCACCTTGGCGGAGCCGCTTCCCGACGGCCGGACCATCGCGATGGCGCAGCAGGGCGAGCCGGTCTACGCGGCCAATACGCCGGCCATGGTGTACGGCTGGGGTGACACCCAGGGCAACGGGTCGTACTCGGACACGTTGCGCGCCGCTCCCGTTCTGGTCCTCGGTGACGAGCTCTGCGAGCAGGCTTACCCGGGCGGCCTGGAGGGGGCCTACGACCGGAAGACCATGCTCTGCGCAGGCTGGGCCGAGGGCGGGAAGGACGCGTGCCAGGGTGACAGCGGCGGCCCGCTGGTGGCGGGCGGACGACTGGTGGGGCTGGTGTCGTGGGGGAGCGGTTGCGCACAGCCCGGCCGTCCCGGGGTCTATACGCGCATCTCCGCCGTTTCCGCGATGGTCACGGCGCACAGTGTCGACAAGAAGCCGCACGGCCCCCAGGGGCCCGCACAGCTGGCGCGTCCGGCGGTCCCGAAGTGAGGGCCGTCGGGTCCCGACGAGGACGGGCGGCCACCCCCCTGATGGGGGCGCCGCCCGTCGCTGCCCAGCCCACAGGGTCGGACCTCGCTCGTCGTGGATGCGATGTGCCAGCGTTCCAGCGGTGGACTCAGCGGTCCTCGGGAGGACCTCAGCGGTCCTCGTCGGCCGCGGAGGCCGGGACGGCCGTCAGTCGCTCGGTCTCGTCCTGTATCTCCGCGGCGATCTTCTTGAGCTCCGGCTCGAACTTGCGCCCGTGGTGGGCACAGAACAGCAGCTCACCGCCGCTCAGGAGGACGACGCGCAGGTATGCCTGAGCGCCGCACCGGTCGCAGCGGTCAGCGGCCGTCAGCGGGCTCGCGGGGGTCAGAACAGTAGTCACGTCGCCTCTTCTCTAGCTCGACGAGCTGTCGTACCAGGGTCAACATCCAACCAGGCCGAAAACGTTCCCGCTCGTGGCTTTTCCTCGAAACTTCCTTCCGAGTGAGCCGGATCTTGACGTTTGGCGGCGAATGAGCCGTATTGCGTGGGTCTACGGTTTCACATCGCTGGGGTTCACATCATCGGGGGGTCCGTCCACCCGGCTGGCTTGCCGGGTTGTTCTTCAGGACGTGCCCGGAGCCTAAATGGTTCATGCCTCCAAGGGAACGTGATGTGCACGTCACCCCATCGAGTCATCGAACAGGCATTCGAAACTCGACTAGCATGGTCGGCGCCGCGGGTGGCGGCACAAAGGCTCTACCGGGCCTCGGTACCCTCTGAACGGCGAATGAGCCAGCCATGCGCCCGCAGTCGGGTGACAGAGAAATTCAGCGAGGAGCGAACCGCGTGACCGCCGATACGTCCGTGCCGTCCACCGCATTGCTGACCGGGGCAGACCGGGACGGATCCAACTACACCGCGCGGCACCTGCTCGTCCTCGAGGGACTGGAAGCCGTCCGGAAGCGCCCCGGCATGTACATCGGGTCGACGGACAGCCGCGGCCTGATGCACTGCCTCTGGGAGATCATCGACAACTCCGTCGACGAGGCCCTGGGCGGCTACTGCGACCGCATCGAGGTGATCCTGCACGGCGACGGCTCCGTGGAGGTCCGGGACAACGGCCGCGGCATCCCGGTGGACATCGAACCCAAGACCGGGCTGTCCGGCGTCGAGGTCGTCATGACCAAGCTGCACGCGGGCGGCAAGTTCGGCGGCGGCGCGTACGCGGCTTCCGGCGGTCTCCACGGTGTCGGCGCCTCCGTCGTCAACGCGCTCTCCTCGCGCCTGGACGTCGAGGTGGACCTCCACAGCAGGACCCACACGATCAGCTTCCGGCGCGGTGTGCCGGGCATCTTCACCGAGTCCGGTCCCGACGCGCCCTTCGACCCGGCCGGCGGGCTGCTCAAGGGCAAGAAGGTGCCCAAGACCCGGACCGGCACCCGGGTCCGCTACTGGGCGGACCGCCAGATCTTCCTCAAGGACGCCAAGCTGTCCCTGGAGACGCTCTACGGGCGCGCCCGGCAGACGGCCTTCCTGGTGCCCGGGCTGACCATCGTGGTCCGCGACGAGCGTGGCCTGGACGGCGCGGACGTCACCGAGGAGACGTTCCGCTACGACGGCGGGATCAGCGAGTTCTGCGAGTTCCTCGCGCAGGACAAGGGCGTCTGCGACGTGTTGCGGCTGAGCGGGCAGGGCACGTTCAAGGAGACCGTGCCCGTTCTCGACGAGCGCGGGCACATGATGCCCACCGAGGTCACCCGGGAGCTCGGGGTGGACATCGCGCTGCGCTGGGGGACCGGTTACGACACCACGGTCAAGTCGTTCGTCAACATCATCGCCACCCCGAAGGGCGGCACGCACGTCGCGGGCTTCGAGCGGTCCGTCACCAAGACCGTCAACGACGCGCTGCGCGCGAGCAAGCTGCTGCGCGTCGCCGAGGACGACGTGGTCAAGGATGACGCCCTGGAGGGCCTCACGGCGGTGGTGACCGTGCGGCTGGCGGAGCCGCAGTTCGAGGGGCAGACGAAGGAGGTGCTGGGCACCTCGGCCGCCTCGCGGATCGTCGCGAACGTCGTGGCGAAGGAGCTCAAGGCATTCCTGACCTCGACCAAGCGGGACGCGAAGCAGCAGGCGCGGGCCGTGCTGGAGAAGATCGTCGCGGCGGCCAGGACGCGGATCGCGGCCCGGCAGCACAAGGAGGCCCAGCGGCGCAAGACGGCGCTGGAGTCCTCGTCGCTGCCGGCCAAGCTGGCCGACTGCCGCAGCGACGACGTGGAGCGCAGCGAGCTGTTCATCGTCGAGGGCGACTCGGCCCTGGGCACGGCCAAGCTGGCGCGGAACTCGGAGTTCCAGGCGCTGCTGCCGATTCGGGGCAAGATCCTGAACGTGCAGAAGGCCTCGGTGTCGGACATGCTCAAGAATGCCGAGTGTGGGGCGATCATCCAGGTGATAGGAGCGGGGTCCGGCCGGACCTTCGACATCGACGCCGCGCGCTACGGCAAGGTCATCTTCCTCGCCGACGCCGATGTCGACGGTGCGCACATCCGTATCCTGCTGCTCACCCTCTTCCAGCGCTACATGCGGCCGATGGTGGAGGAGGGTCGGGTGTTCTCCGCGGTGCCGCCGCTGCACCGGGTGGAGCTGACCCACCCCAAGAAGGGGCAGGACAAGTACATCTACACGTACTCCGACAACGAGCTGCGGCAGACGCTGCTGGAGCTGGAGCGCAAGGGCGTCCGGTACAAGGACTCCGTGCAGCGCTACAAGGGTCTGGGCGAGATGGACGCCGACCAGCTCGCGGAGACCACGATGGACCCGCGCCACCGCACCCTGCGCCGGATCAACATCAGCGACCTGGAGGCCGCCGAGCGGACCTTCGACCTGCTGATGGGCAACGAGGTCGCGCCGCGCAAGGAGTTCATCACCAACTCGGCGGCGACGCTGGACCGCTCGCGCATCGACGCCTGAGTCTCCACCCCCGGGTGGAGATCCTCTCTCCGCTCTCTCCACCCGGGATCCACCCTCGCTCCACCCCTGCTCCGATCCATGCCGGGCGCCGGCTCCGTAGCGTCGGATGTGTCGGCCGGCAGCGTGTTCACCTGCGGTCGGCCGCCGTGTTCACGTTCAACGGAGGGGCCTTCCATGTCCGGTGTGATCGACGCAGGGGTGATCGTCGCCGTCGTCGCGCTCGTCGTCGTCCAGCAGTTCAGGCCGCAGAAGGTGCTCTCCGCCGGGCGGAAGTGGTGGGCCGTGCCCGCGGTGCTGGTCGTCGTCGCGGCCAGGGAGCCCGGGATGGTGGACGCCGGCCACCGGGCGATGTCCGTGGGGCTGCTGGTGGCGGGGGTGGCGGCCGGGCTCGCCACCGGAGCCGCCTGGGCCTGGACCACACGAATATGGACCGACGCGTCGGGGGCCGTCTGGGCCCAGGGCACCAAGGCCGCGGTGGCGATCTGGGCCGGTGGGCTGGTGCTGCGGCTGGGGCTGTCCGGAATCGGCGCGCTGACCGGCGTCCACCAGGGGACCTCGGCCACGCTGCTCACGCTCGCGGCCATGCTGCTGGCCCGCACCGGCATCGTGGTGCTGCGAGCCCGGCGGGTGCTTCCGTCGTACGGTGTCGTTGCCGGTGGCTGAGGCCGGAGCAGCGGTGGAGGAGCCGGACGTGCCCAGGGAGAGCTGGACCGCGTGGCCCGCCCGGGAGGCGCTCTCCCGGGCCGGTGTACCGCGCCGTCGCCAGGCGCTGACATGGATCGTGCGGGCCGTGCTGGTCGGGGTGTTCTTCGCCAGTGTGGTGCGGGAGGACGAGCTCGCCGGGTGGGAGTACGCCCTGGTGGCCGCGGGCTTCGTCGGGTGCGGCGCCGCGATCTGGCGGTGCTACACCACGACGCTGGAGCGACGGCTGCGAGCCTCGGTCGGGCTGCTGGCGGTGCCGGTCGTGGCGGGGGTCCTGGCCGAGTGGGCGGGGACGCACGTCGCCGCCGCCGGGTTGTGGTGCGTCGCGGCGGTCGTCGCGGTGGAGCGGCTGCCGCTCGGGCCCGGTGTCGGGCTGGCGGCGGTCCCGCTGGCGGCCTACGTCCTGACGACGCGGAGCACATGGGCGGGGACGGCCGGGACGGTGGCCATGGTGCTGCTCATCGGGTACTCGCTGCGACTGGACGAGGAGGCAAGGGGGGCCGGGTTCCGGATGCTGGCCCAGGAGCGGGCCGCGCGCCGGGCGGAGGCGGAGACGGCGGCGCTGAACGAACGGGCGCGGATCGCGCGGGAGATCCACGACGTCCTCGCGCACAGCCTCTCGGCGCAGCTGGTGCACCTGGAGGCGGCGCGGCTGCTGGTCGAGAGCGGCGCGGAGCGGGATCGGGTCCTCGAACGGATCGTGTCGGCGCGGGGGATGGCCCGGGAGGGGCTGGCCGAGACCCGGCAGGCGCTGTCCGCGCTGCGCGGGGAGATGACCCGGCCGGAGGAGTTCCTGCGGGACCTGGCGGCCGCGCAGGGGGCCGGGCTGCTGGTCACCGGGGAGCCGCGCCGGCTTCCGGCCGAGGCCGGGCTGGCGGTGCGGCGGGTCGCACAGGAGGCGCTCACCAATGTGCGCAAGCACGCCCCGGGCGCACGGGTGGCCATGGAGTTCTCCTATCTGGAGGGAGAAGTGGAGCTGGCGGTTCATGACGGTGGGGCGCGGGGGAGGAACACCGAGCTGGCCTCCTCCGGTGCCGGGTACGGACTGCTCGGCATGCGGGAGCGGGCCGAGTTGCTGGGAGGCAGCCTGGAGGCCGGGCCGGTGGGCCAGGATGAGGAGGGGTTCGTGGTGCGCCTGAGGGTGCCGGCGTGACGAGGGGGCCGGGGGACGGCAGATGGGGGGAGTTGGAGTGGATCCGGGAGGTGGGAGTGGTGTGAGCGGAGTGAGCGAGGCGGAGCGGTCGCCGGCGCGGGTCCTGGTCGTGGACGACCAGACCGTGGTGCGTGAGGGGATCGTGATGCTGCTGGGGCTGTTGCCCGGCATCGAGGTCGTGGGGTCGGCGGCCGACGGGCTGGAGGCCGTCCGGCTGGTGGCCGAGCATGCGCCGGACGTCGTGCTGATGGACCTCCGCATGCCGCGCTGCGACGGCGTCGAGGCCACCCGGCGCATCCGCGAGCACCATCCGGACACTCAGGTCGTGGTGCTCACTACGTTCGGCGACGACGACTCGCTGTTTCCCGCGCTCCAGGCGGGGGCGCGCGGCTATCTCACCAAGGACGCCGGAGGGGAGGAGATCGTCCGGGCGATCGAGGACGTGCGGTCGGGGGAGGCTGGGCTCTCGCCGCAGGTGCAGCGGAGGCTGCTGGAGCGGCTGGCGACGGTGGCGCCCGCCGGAGCGCCGGGCTCGTACGGCTCGGGCGGCTCGTACGGCTCGGGCGGACCGAGCAGCCCGTACGGTTCACCGGGGCCGTGCGCCGGCCGGGGGGCGGAGGGTCCCCGGGGAGCGCCGGAAGGGCTGCCCGACGGGCTGACCGCGCGGGAGGCGGAGGTCCTGGCGCTGGTCGCGGAAGGGCTGTCGAACACGGAGATCGCCCGGCGGCTGCACGTCAGCACGGCCACGGTGAAGACGCACATCAACAACCTCTTCGCCAAGACGGGGCTGCGGGACCGGGCGCAGGCGGTCCGGTACGCGTTCCGGTACGGCATCGCGGGGCCCCCGGGGCCGGAGGCCCGGGGCTGACCGTGGTGGGGCGCGGTGGCGTGGCGGGAGCCTGTCCGAAGCGGCCCGGTCAGCTGCCCGGTCAGTGGCCGGACCAGGTGTAGCGGTGTTCCGGGCGGCCCGTGGAGCCGTATCGCAGGGTGAGGTTCAGCCGGCCGGACGCCTCCAGGCGTTTGAGGTAGCGCTGGGCGGTGGAGCGGCTCAGGCCGGCGCGGGTGGCCACCTCGTGGGCGGACAAGGGATGCGCGGCGTCGCGGAGTACCCGGCGGATCAGTTCCGCCGTCGGGGCGGAGTGGCCCTTGGGGAGCGACGGCGGGGCGGTGGCCGTACGGAGGGTGCCGAAGATCCGGTCCACTTGCTCCTGTTCGGCCTCCTCCGTACCGTCGAGGGCCAGTCGCAGCCGGGCGTAGGCCTCCAGCTTCACGCGCAGACCAGGGAAGGAGAACGGTTTGACGAGGTACTGCAGGGCTCCGTAGCGGATGGCCGTGCGGACGGTGGCGACGTCCCGGGCCGCGGTCACCATGATGACGTCCGTCAGATGTCCCGACTGCCGGACGCGGTTCATGAGGGACAGGCCGGTCTCGTCCGGCAGGTAGTGGTCGAGCAGCATCAGGTCGACGCGTTCACGTTCCAGGACGGCCATGGCCTGGGCGGCGTTGTGGGCCGTGGCCCGTACGCGGAAGCCCGGAACCCGTTCCACGTACGCCGCGTTGATCTCCGCCACACGGAAGTCGTCGTCCACGACGAGGACTTCGATCATTGGTTCACCCCTTCGAGCGGTGTGGCCGGACGGCCTGCGGTTCCGCCGTCGTGCGGCCCCCGTCGTGCCGCCACCTGTTCTAGCGCGCGCAGAACGAGCAGAACAGGGTTCGTGTACTCAAGCGGCAGAGTGCGCGCAAGTCCCGGCGCGAGCGGGAGCCTTGCCGCGGCCTCTTCAGGTCAGGGGGACGATGGCGACGACGTCCATCCGGGCCGGCGAGCCGAGGGCCCGGCCGCAGCTCTCGGGGCGGGGTGGCGCCGCGGCACCCTGCTCGACGGCGACCCGCCAGGATCGGCCGTCGGGGTGGGCCACGGTGACCTCCCGGCGTGCGGGGGAGCCGGTGGTGGCGACCACGTCGAGGGCGTCCGCGCGCGTCTCGCCGGTCAGGGAGCGGATGGCCAGTTCGGCGGCCTGGGCGGGGCGGTCCCAGGCGGACCGGCCGCGGCAGTTCGCGGTCACCACATGGCCCTCGCGGGCGGCTTCCAGCACTTCCTTCACCCCGTGCGCGGTGGCCCGGCCGTAGGCGTAGCCGAAGGGCAGCACGAAGAGGGTCGGCGCGAAGCGGTGGCCGCCGATGTGGGTGACCTCCCAGACCCCGGTGCCCCCGGCGGCCGTCAGCTCGGCCGCGAGCGGCCGGCCCAGCAGGGCGCAGCAGCGGTCCCGCTTGCCGTTGGTGCACACCAGGGCGAGCGGGTCGCCCGTGTACGGCTCCCACAGCCCGCCGTGGTGCCCGGCGCCGAGCGCGGGGAAGTCCAGGTCCGGCAGGAGTGCCGGGTCGTCGAGCTCGGTGGTGCGGATCCAGGAGCGGCCGGGGGCCGTGTGCGCGACGAAGACCCGGCGGCCGGCCGGCGGGCGGCAGTCGGCGTGCCGGCCGGGGCGGCGGATGAGGGCGACCCGTACGCCCGTGCCGGCGGCCGCCTCCTCCAGGGCCCGCCCGACGGCGGGATCCAGGCGACTGGCGGTGAGGGCCTTGGCTCCCCAGGGGCCGGGCTGCTCGACCAGCAGCCAGGTGGGGGCCGTGACGGCGGTGCCGGTCAGGGGCTCGCTCAGCAGTCGGGAGGCGGTGGCGCACGTGCTCACATAGGTGAGCCTAACCTGGGCCGGAGGGCCTTGCGCGCCCGGTCGGCCCTGCCTTCCGGTACGACCATATGCTGGGGCGGGCGGCGCGGCACGGGCCCGCCGTGCTCTCCGACCGACGACGAAAGGCGCTCGTGTGGCCAGACGACAGATCCCCGTCATCGTGCTCGCGGGCTTCCTCGGTTCGGGCAAGACGACGCTGCTCAACCACCTGCTGGCACACAGCGGCGGCAGCCGCATCGGCGTGGTGGTCAACGACTTCGGCAGCATCGAGATCGACGCCATGAGCGTGGCCGGCCAGGTGGACTCCATGGTCTCGCTCGGCAACGGCTGCCTGTGCTGCGCGGTCGACACCAGCGAGCTGGACGGCTTCCTGGAGCGGCTGGCCCGCCCGGCGGCCCGGATCGACGTCATCGTGATCGAGGCCAGTGGGCTCGCCGAGCCGGAGGAACTGGTCCGGATGATCCTGGCCAGCGACAACCAGAGCATCGTCTACGGCGGGCTGGTCGAGGTGGTGGACGCCGCCGAGTTCGGCCGGACCCGTGAGCGGCACCCCGAGCTCGACCGGCACCTGGGCATCGCGGACCTGGTGGTGCTCAACAAGACGGACCGGGTGGCCGACGCCGAGCGCGAGGAGCTGGAGGCGGTCCTCGCCGGGCTGGCGCCCGGCACTCCCGTCGTCGCCTCCTCCCACGGCCGGGTCGACCCCGAGCTGCTCTTCGACCGCAAGCCGTGCGGGGACCGCCTGGAGGCGATCCGGCAGCTCTCCTTCGAGGACCTGGTCCACGAGGAGCACGACCACGCGCACGACGGGCACCTGCACGCGGCGTACGAGAGCGTCGAGTTCGTCTCCGACGACCCGCTGCACCCCCGCCGCTTCATGGAGTTCCTGGACCGCAGGCCGGAAGGGCTCTACCGGATCAAGGGGTTCGTGTACTTCGGGGTGCCCGGGCACCGGCAGAAGTTCGCCCTGCACGCGGTCGGCGACTTCCTGCGGATGTACCGGTCGCCCTGGGCGCGGTCGGAGCCCCGCCTCACCCAGCTGGTCATGATCGGCACCGGCATCGACGGCGGCGCCCTCCGGGACGGGCTGGACGCCTGCCGGCACACGGCACCGCAGGACGCCGACGACCACAGCATGTGGGGCGTCCTGCGGTACACCCAGGGCTGACCCGCCGGCCGGCCCCGGCAGGGTCACACCGGTCCGGCCACCACCGCCACCGGCTTGGCCAGCGGCGTCCCCGAGCCGTCGCGGCGCGGGTCGATCTCCGGCAGGACCACGGGCGTGCCGTTGGCCGCCGCGGCGCGGGCCGGAGCGGGCCCCGCCCAGGCCAGGACGAGGCAGTCCTCGCCCTTGAGGAACCGCTGGCAGCGGACGCCGCCGGTGGCCCGGCCCTTGCGCGGGTACTGGTCGAACGGCGTCAGCTTCGCCGTCCCCTCGGAGGCCGCGCCGGGCAACCCGCCCGCGGCCCCGGCCACCGTGAAGACCACCGCGTCCTCCGCCGGGTCGACGGCGGTGAAGGAGATCACCTTCGCCCCGGCGGACAGCTTGACGCCCGCCATGCCGCCCGCGGGCCGGCCCTGCGGACGCACCTGCCCGGCCTGGTAGCGCAGCAGCTGGGCGTCGTCGGTGATGAAGACCAGGTCCTCGTCACCGGTCCGCAGCTCGGCGGCGCCCACGACGCGGTCGCCGTCCTTGAGGCCGATGACCTCCAGCTCGTCCTTGTTGGCCGGGTAGTCCGGCACCACGCGCTTGACGACACCCTGCTCGGTGCCGATGGCGAGCCCCGGCGAGGACTCGTCCAGCGTCGTCAGACAGACCACCCGCTCGTCGTCGGCCAGCGACAGGAACTCCGAGAGCGGCACGCCGCCCGCCAGGTTGGGCGCCGCGGCCGTCTCCGGCAGCTGGGGCAGGTCGATCACCCGCAGCCGCAGCAGCCGCCCGGCCGAGGTCACGACGCCCACCTCGCCCAGCGCCGTGGCCGGGACCGCCGAGACGATCACGTCGTGCTTGACCCGCTTGGTCTCGCCCGCGCCGGGCGCGAACGGCTCGCCGGTGGCGGTACGGGCCAGCAGTCCGGTCGAGGAGAGCAGCACCCGGCACGGGTCGTCGGCGACCTGGAGCGGCACGGCCGACGCGGGGGCGCCCGCCGACTCCAGCAGGACCGTACGCCGGTCGGTGGCGAACTTCTTCGCGACGTCGGCCAGTTCGGAGGAGACGAGCTTGCGCAGCTCGGCGTCGGACTCGAGGATCGTCGTCAGCTTCTCGATCTCCGAGGTCAGCTTGGTCTTCTCGTCCTCCAGCTCGATCCGGTCGAACTTGGTCAGCCGGCGCAGCGGGGTGTCGAGGATGTACTGCGTCTGCACCTCGGAGAGGGAGAAGCGCTCGACGAGTGAAGCCTTCGCCGCCGCGGCGTTGTCGCTCGATCGGATGATTCTGATGACCTCGTCGATGTCAACGAGCGCCACCAGCAGGCCCTCGACCAGGTGAAGCCGGTCGCGCCGCTTGCCGCGGCGGAACTCGCTGCGCCGCCGGACCACCTCGAAGCGGTGGTCGACGTAGACCTCCAGCAGCTCCCTCAGACCCAGCGTCAGCGGCTGGCCGTCCACCAGCGCGACGTTGTTGATGCCGAAGGACTCCTCCATCGGCGTCAGCTTGTAGAGCTGCTCCAGCACGGCCTCGGGGTTGAAGCCGTTCTTGATCTCGATGACCAGCCGCAGGCCGTGCGCCCGGTCCGTGAGGTCCTTCACATCGGCGATGCCCTGGAGCTTCTTCGCGCCGACCAGGTCCTTGATCTTGGAGATGACCTTCTCCGGACCGACCGCGAACGGCAGCTCGGTCACCACCAGGCCCTTGCGGCGGGCCGTCACGTTCTCCACGGAGACGGTGGCGCGGATCTTGAACGTGCCGCGGCCCGTCTCGTACGCGTCCCGGATGCCGTTCAGCCCGACGATCCGGCCGCCCGTGGGCAGGTCGGGGCCGGGGACGTACCGCATCAGGGTGTCGAGGTCGGCGTTCGGGTGCTTGATCAGGTGCCGGGCGGCGGCGATCACCTCGCCCAGGTTGTGCGGCGGCATGTTCGTCGCCATGCCGACCGCGATCCCCGTGGTGCCGTTGACCAGCAGGTTCGGATAGGCGGCCGGCAGGGCGACCGGCTCCCGCTCGCTGCCGTCGTAGTTGGCGGCGAAGTCGACCGTGTCCTCGTCGATCGACTCGGTCATCAGCGAGGTCGCGGACGCCATCCGGGCCTCGGTGTACCGCATGGCGGCCGGCGGGTCGTCGTTGCCCAGCGAACCGAAGTTCCCGTGCCCGTCGACCAACGGGACCCGCATGGAGAACGGCTGCGCCATGCGTACCAGGGCGTCGTAGATGGAGGCGTCACCGTGCGGGTGCAGCTTGCCCATCACCTCGCCGACCACGCGCGCGCACTTCACGTAGCCGCGCTCGGGCC
>NZ_JAIQLH010000064.1 GCF_020037025.1 Streptomyces huiliensis
CAGCTTGCCCATCACCTCGCCGACCACGCGCGCGCACTTCACGTAGCCGCGCTCGGGCCGCAGGCCCATCTCGTTCATCTGGAAGAGGATGCGGCGCTGCACCGGCTTCAGGCCGTCGCGGGCGTCGGGCAGGGCGCGGGAGTAGATGACGGAGTAGGCGTACTCGAGGAAGGAGCCCTGCATCTCGTCGACGACGTCGATGTCGAGGATGCGCTCCTCGAACTCTTCCGGCGGCGGGGTCTTCGTGCTGCGGCGGGCCATCGCGGCTGCGGCTCCTTCGGTCGATTGCCGGGGGCGGACTGACGCCGACCATTGTGGACCTCCCCACTGACAACGCCGACCGCGACCCGTCCGCGAGGACCGCACCGGCCCCGGGAACTTCGCCGGATGTCGGTGCGCTTGCATACAGTGACAGCAGTGTTCATCACGCGAGTCGTCGCGGGCGCCGCCGGGCGGGAAACGGCGGCGCGGGATGCAGCGAGATATCGAGCGATCGAAGGGACGTACATGCCCATGGGTCACACGGCCGCGCAACAGGCCGGCACCGGCGGCCTGACAGCGACCGAGCACCGCCTGGCCAACGGCTTGCGGGTGGTGCTCTCGGAGGACCATCTGACCCCGGTCGCGGCAGTCTGCCTCTGGTACGACGTCGGCTCGCGCCACGAGGTCAAGGGCCGCACCGGCCTCGCCCACCTCTTCGAGCACCTGATGTTCCAGGGGTCGGCACAGGTGAAGGGCAACGGCCATTTCGAGCTGGTGCAGGGCGCCGGCGGCTCGCTCAACGGCACCACCAGCTTCGAGCGGACCAACTACTTCGAGACCATGCCCGCCCACCAGCTGGAGCTGGCGCTGTGGCTGGAAGCCGACCGGATGGGCTCGCTGCTCACCGCGCTCGACGACGAGTCCATGGAGAACCAGCGCGACGTCGTCAAGAACGAGCGCCGCCAGCGGTACGACAACGTGCCCTACGGCACCGCCTTCGAGCGGCTGACCGCGATGGTCTACCCCGAGGGCCACCCCTACCACCACACGCCCATCGGCTCGATGGCCGACCTGGACGCCACCTCCCTGGAGGACGCGCGGGAGTTCTTCCGCACCTACTACGCGCCCGGCAACGCGGTCCTCGCCGTGGTCGGTGACATCGACTCCGAGCAGACGCTGGCCTGGATCGAGAAGTACTTCGGGTCCATCCCCGCCCACGACCGCAAGCAGCCGCCGCGCGACGGCGCCCTGCCGGACGTCATCGGCGGGCAGCTGCGCCAGGTGGTCCGCGAAGAGGTGCCCTCGCGCGCCCTGATGGCCGCCTACCGCCTGCCGCACGACGGCACCCGGGAGGCGGACGCCGCCGACCTGGCGCTGACCGTCCTCGGCGGCGGCGAGTCCTCGCGGCTGCACAACCGCCTCGTCCGGCACGACCGCACCGCGGTCGCGGCGGGCTTCGGCATGCTGCGCCTGGCGGGCGCCCCCTCGCTGGGCTGGCTGGACGTCAAGGCGTCCGCCGGCGTCGACGTCACCGACATCGAGACGGCCGTCGACGAGGAGCTGGCCCGCTTCGCCCTGGAGGGCCCGACCCCCCAGGAGATGGAGCGCGCCCAGGCCCAGCTGGAGCGCGAGTGGCTGGACCGGCTGGCCACGGTCAGCGGGCGGGCCGACGAACTCTGCCGCTTCGCCGTCCTCTTCGGCGACCCGCAGCTCGCCCTCACCGCGGTCCGGCGGGTCCTGGAGGTCACGCCCGAGGAGGTGCGGGCCGTCGCCCAGGCGCGGCTGCGCCCCGACAACCGCGCGGTGCTCGTCTACGAGCCGACCGGGCCCCAGGCCGCGGGCTCCGACGAGACCGAGGCCGGTGACGCCGCCGTCGCACAGGAAGCCGACGCCAACGCACAGGAACAGGAGACGGCCCAGTGAGCGAAGCCGCAGTCGTGGGCGCCACCGGCACCGCCGAGCCCACCATGCAGTTCCACCCGCAGCCCCGGCCCGGCACGGCCACCCCGTGGAACTTCCCGGCCCCCGGCCGCGACCGGCTGCCCAACGGCCTGACCGTGCTGCGCTGTCACCGCCCCGGCCAGCAGGTCGTCGCGGTCGAGGTCAACCTCGCCGCGCCGCTGGAGGCCGAGCCGGCCGGCCTGGAGGGCGTGGCCACGATCATGGCCCGCGCCTTCTCCGAGGGCACGGACAAGCTCAGTGCCGAGGACTTCACGGCCGAACTGGAGCGCTGCGGCGCCACCCTGGACGCCCACGCCGACCACCCGGGCGTCCGGCTCTCCCTTGAGGTCCCGGCCTCCCGGCTGACGAAGGCCCTGGGGCTGCTCGCCGACGCCCTGCGTGCCCCGGCCTTCCCGGACAACGAGGTCGAGCGCCTCGTCCGCAACCGCCTGGACGAGATCCCGCACGAGCTCGCCAACCCGGCCCGCCGGGCCGCCATGGCGCTCTCCGCCGCGCTCTTCCCGGCCGACTCGCGGATGTCCCGGCCCCGGCAGGGCACCGAGAAGACGGTCGAGCGCATCGACGCCGCCTCCGTGCGCGCGTTCTACGAGGCGCACGTCCGCCCGGCGACCGCCACCGCCGTGATCGTGGGTGACCTGACCGGCGTCGACCTGGACCAGGCCCTGGCCGACACCCTGGGCGCCTGGACGGGCTCCCCGGCCGAGCCCCGGCCCGTCCCGCCCGTCTCGGCCGACGACACCGGCCGCGTCGTCATCGTGGACCGCCCCGGCGCGGTCCAGACGCAGCTGCTCATCGGCCGCGTCGGCGCCGACCGGCACGACCGCGTCTGGCCGGCCCAGGTGCTCGGCACGTACTGCCTCGGCGGCACGCTCACCTCCCGCCTGGACCGCGTGCTGCGCGAGGAGAAGGGCTACACCTACGGCGTCCGGTCGTTCGGCCAGGTGCTGCGGTCCGCCCCCGACGGCACCGGGGTCGCGCTGCTCGCCATCAGCGGTTCCGTGGACACCCCCAACACCGGCCCCGCGCTGGCGGACCTGTGGACGGTGCTGCGCACCCTCGCCGCCGAGGGGCTGACGGACGCCGAGCGTGACGTCGCCGTGCAGAACCTGGTGGGCGTCGCCCCGCTCAAGTACGAGACGGCGGCGGCCGTCGCGGGCACGCTGGCCGACCAGGTCGAGCAGCACCTCCCGGACGACTTCCAGGGCCGGCTGTACGAACGCCTCGCGGAGACCGGGACGGTGGAGGCCACCGCGGCCGTCGTGAACGCCTTCCCGGCGGACCGCCTGGTCACCGTGCTCGTCGGGGACGCCGCGGAGATCGCGGAGCCCGTCCGGGCGCTCGGCATCGGCGAGGTGACGGTCGTTTCCGCCTGACGGGAGCTCAAGCCGCCGCGTGCGCCCCGGCGCACGCGCGGGGGCGAGGAGGCGCGTGGGCCCTTCGGGAGCCACGCGCCTCCGTTATGCCCGATTTATAGGAGCGGTTGCATCCATCTCGTGTGGCGTGCGTCACTAAAACGAGGTTCCGTTTGCCGTTCGAATCTGACGGCGATTAGCTTCAGGGCGGCAGCCCGTCGGATCGGAGCCGCAACCGCGGCCCCGGGCAGCCATCGCCGAGTCCCCGTACGGCGCGAGCCAGGGGAGCCGGGGAACCACATGTTCCCTGGGGTGAATCGGGTCCCTCTCCGGAGGGAACCGTAGGAGACCTTCCTGCTCCGAACCCGTCAGCTAACCCGGTAGGCGAGAAGGAAGGAAAGGAACAGCCGCAACCATGGCGTTCACCCGTGCCACCGGGAAGCACCGTCGTCCGAGCCGTGCCGCGCGTGTCGGTGCCAACGTCGCCGGCATAGCCACCCTGAGCGCCGCGGGCGTCGTCGCCGGTGTCGCCGCTCCGGCCTTCGCGGCCTCCTCCCCCGAGGAAGCGCCCCGCATGCAGGACACCGGCCTCACGCAGGCCGTCGTCCTCTCCGACCACGTGGCCGACAGCGTCGACGAGCAGGCGCAGATGCAGCGCGGCGTCGCCGAGCAGGACGCCGCCACCCAGAAGGCCGAGGCCGCCGCCAAGGAGCAGGCCGCCCTGGTCAAGAAGCGCGCCGACGAGGCCAAGCGCAAGGCCGAGGCCGAGCGCGCCGAGAAGGAGCGCGCGGCCCGCGAGGCGGAGCGCAAGCGCCTCAACACCTTCGTGATGCCGATCGCCGGCTCCTACGTCTCCACCCAGTACCACGCCTCCAGCGGCCTGTGGTCCTCCGGCAGCCACACCGGCGTCGACTTCCACGCCGGCGAGGGCACCACCGTCCAGGCCGTCGGCGCGGGCACCGTCGTCGAGGCCGGCAACGGCGGCGCCTACGGCAACAACATCGTCATCAAGCACAACGACGGCACGTACACCCAGTACGGTCACCTCTCGTCGATCTCCGTCAGCGTCGGCCAGACCGTCACCCCCGGCCAGCAGATCGGCCTCTCCGGCTCGACCGGCAACGTCACCGGCCCGCACCTGCACTTCGAGGCCCGCACGGCGCCCACCTACGGCTCGGACATCGACCCGGTCGCGTACCTGCGCTCGCACGGCGTCGACATCTGACCTCCGCCGTCACCCGACTTCCGCCGAGCCCCGCCCGGACCACGCGTCCGCGGCGGGGCTTTCGGCCGTCCGGCCGCGCGGGGCGTGGATCCGGGAAGTTCCCCGCTTGGCCAAATCATTTCCATGGCCTCCCGGCGGCCATCGGAATCCGCGCGGAATTGCCATAGAGTCGAGCGAATCCCTGAAGAAGCGTCAATCGCGTGTCGGACCATCGCTTTCCGCGGGGCGCGTCGGGGTCGATCCGGAGGTTCGTCCAGTGCGGAGACGTTGGTGAACGGCGGGAGCGACGCGGCTTCCGAGAGCCGCCGCGTCTCCGCGCAGGCCGTGTGCACGGCCATCCGCGACGACATCGTCTCCGGCGCCTTCCCGCCCGGCACCCGGCTCATCGAGGAACTGCTCGCCCGCCGGTACGGCGTCTCGCGCGTCCCGGTCCGGGAGGCGCTGCGCACGCTGGCCTCCGAGGGCTTCGTGACCACGCGCCGGCACGCGGGCGCCTGCGTCGCCGAGCCGACCGAGCAGGAGGCGGCCGACCTGCTGGAAGTGCGGGCGCTGCTGGAGCCGCTGGGGGCCGCCCGCGCCGCGCAGCGGCGGACCGAGGCGCACCTGAAGGTGCTGCGCGGACTGGTCCGGCTCGGCCGGGAGCGCGCCCGCGCCGGGCAGCCGGGCGAGCTGTGCCCGCTGGGCGACTGGTTCGACGAGACGCTCGCCCAGGCGTCCGGCAGCCCGAGCCTCGCCGCGCTGCTCACCCAGGTCCGGCGCAAGATCGCCTGGGTGTACGCGCCGGAACCGCCCGCGCGGCCCGTGGAGACCTGGGAGACGCACGCCGCGCTCGTCGACGCGGTGGTCAGGAGGGACGCGGAACGCGCCCGGGAGATCGCCGCCGGACGGGCCGGGCGGGCGCCCGGGGAATTCCGCTTCTGGCGTCCGGTGCCGGCTTCCCGGCCGGCCGTCCGGAAACGCAGTGTTCACACGGCGGGCGCCGGAATGTGACGGCCGTAAGGCATTCCGGGAATTCGGCGGCGGGGAACGCCTGGCGATTTCCGGCCGGAACGCGCGCGCGGGCGGACCGGAACGTGCGCGGGGCCGGACGGAACGCAAGCGGGGTGAAAACGCACGACGGGGCCCCGGCGGCCGGTGAATCCGGCGGCCGAGGCCCCGCTCACGTTCTGTCGGGAGCCGCCCGTCGGGAGCCGTCCCGCGACAGGGGCTCCCGGGGACGAGGACTCAGACGGTCTCCGGAAGCTCCTCGAGCCCCTCGGCGACCAGCTTGGCCAGGCGGTCGAGCGCGGCCTCGGCACCCGCGTCCTCCGAGGCGAGGACGATCTCCTCGCCGCCCTGGGCGCCCAGGCCCAGCACGGCCAGCATCGACGCGGCGTTGACGGGGGTGCCGCCGGCCTTGGCGATGGTCACGGGGACGCCGGCGGCGGCGGCCGCACGGACGAAGATCGACGCCGGACGGGCGTGCAGGCCGTCGGCCCAGCCGACGTTTACGCGGCGCTCAACCATGGTGATGCCCTTCGAGTCGCGAAGCGGGTTGTCTAGACCAGTGTCGCACGGTGCGGGCAGTGCTCCGCCGCGCCCTCCGCGCTGTCAGTGGCCGGTCGTACGCTGATCCCATGCAGACGCCGTCCGAGCACGCGTATCCGGCCCACTGGGAAGCCGATGTCGTCCTCCGTGACGGCGGGACCACCCGCGTCCGGCCCATCACCCCCGACGACGTCCAGCGTCTGGTCAGCTTCTACGAGCAGGTCTCGGACGAGTCCAAGTACTACCGCTTCTTCGCGCCCTACCCCCGGCTGTCCGACCGCGACCTGCACCGCTTCACCCACCACGACTACAACGACCGGGTCGGACTGGCCGCCACGGTCGGCGGCGAGTTCATCGCCACCGTCCGCTACGACCGCATCGACTCCCGCGGCCGCCCGGCCCACGAGCCGACCGACGAGGCCGAGGTCGCCTTCCTGGTCCAGGACGCCCACCAGGGCCGCGGGGTCGCCTCCGCCCTGCTGGAGCACATCGCGGCCGTCGCCCGCGAGCGCGGGATCCGGCGCTTCGCGGCCGAGGTGCTGCCCGCCAATACCAAGATGATCAAGGTGTTCACGGACGCCGGGTACACCCAGAAGCGGAGCTTCGAGGACGGCGTCGTCCGCCTGGAGCTCGACCTGGAGCCGACGGACCGCTCGCTCGCCGTCCAGCGCGCCCGCGAGCAGCGCGCCGAGGCCCGCTCGGTGCAGCGCCTGCTCGCCCCCGGCAGCGTCGCGGTCTTCGGCACCGGTCGCGAGCCCGGCGGCATGGGCCGGGCCGTGCTGCGCAACCTGCTGGCCGGCGGGTTCACCGGCCGGGTCCTCGCGGTCAACACCTCCTTCCCCGACGGCCTCACCACGCTCGGCCCCGAGGGCGTCCCCGCCCTCCGCTCGCTCGGCGAAGCCGAGGGCCCGGTCGACCTCGCCGTCGTCGCCGTGCCCGCCGACCGCGTGCCGTCCGTCGTCGAGGACTGCGGGGAGCACGGCGTCCAAGGGCTCGTGGTGCTCTCCGCCGGGTACGCGGAGGGCGGGGCCGACGGCCGGGCCCGCCAGCGCGAGCTGGTCCGGCAGGCCCGCTCGTACGGCATGCGCATCATCGGCCCCAACTCGTTCGGCCTGGTCAACACCGCCGCCGGGGTCCGCCTCAACGCCTCCCTCGCCCCCGAACTGCCCCCGCCGGGCCGGGTCGGCCTGTTCAGCCAGTCCGGCGCGATCGGCATCGCGCTGCTCTCCGGGCTCCAGCGGCGGGCGGCCGGCCTGGCCGGCCTGGCCTCGGTCTCCACCTTTGTCTCGACGGGCAACCGCGCGGACGTCTCCGGGAACGACTTCCTCCAGTACTGGCACGACGACCCGGACACCGACGTCGCCCTCATGTACCTGGAATCCATCGGCAACCCGCGCAAGTTCACCCGCCTCGCCCGGCGCACCGCGCGGCGCAAGCCGGTCGTCGTCGTCAAGGGCGCCCGGCACGGCGGCGTCACCCCGGCGGGGCACACCGTGCCCACCACCCGCATGCCCGACGCCACGGTCTCCCACCTCCTCCGGCAGGCCGGCGTGATCCGCGTCGACACCGTCACCGAGCTCTCCGACACCGGGCTGCTGCTCGCCGCCCAGCCGCTGCCCGCCGGCCCGCGCGTGGCCATCCTGGGCAACTCCGAGTCCCTGGCGCTGCTCACCTACGACGCCTGCCTCACCGACGGCCTGCGCCCGCTGCCCCCGGAGGACCTGACCACCGCCGCCCGCCCCGAGGACTTCCGCCAGGCGCTCGCCGCCGCCCTGACGGACCCGGACTGCGACGCCGTCGTCGTCACCGCCATCCCGCGCGTGGACGGCGAGTCGGCCGCGGGGCTCGCCGCGGCCCTGCGCGCCGCCGTCGCCGCCGCCCCCGCGGCCAAGCCCGTCTGCGTGGTGCACCTGGAGATCCCCGGCCTCGCCGAGGCCCTCGCCGCC
>NZ_JAIQLH010000065.1 GCF_020037025.1 Streptomyces huiliensis
GCCTCGCCGCGCTGCTGCGCGTCGCCGCCCTCGCCGCGGTGCCCTTCGGGGCCGCCGCCGCGGTCGCTGGGGCGGGCGTCCGGCTCGCCGGCGGATTCTGGGGCACCGCCGTGCTCGTGCTCGTCGCGGTCTCCGTCCTCGCGGCGGGCGTCCGGCTCCTGTGCCGCCGGCCGGGAGGCCGGTGAGGACGGCGGTCGACGCTCCGGCGGGAGCCGAGGTGCCCAAGGGCCCCCGAAACATCATGGGCATATCAATGTTTGATCGCTTACAGTGCCCTGAATGATCAACTCCCGCATGGAAACAGGGTGTTTCATGGCGATCACACGGAGATCCGTCATCAAGGGCTCGTCGGCGGCGGCCGCCGTCCCCTTCGTGGCCGGCGCCGCCGGTGAAGGGGAAGCGGCGGCCTCCCCGGCACCGGCGGCACCGGCCACCGGACCGCTGCTCCAGAGCCGGCCGCACCGGCTGGGCGCGCCCGGAGTGCTCGGCGTGCACCTGCAGTTCGGCTCGGACCCGTCCTCCGAGATGACCGTCTCCTGGATCACCCCGCAGTCGGTCCGCCGCCCCCAGGTGCGGCTCGGAACGCCCGCGGGCGGACACGGCGGCCGGACCGTCGAGGCCGAGACCCGCACCTACCGGGACGGGCTGTCGAAGGAGGAGGTGTACGTCCACCACGCGCACGTCACCGGCCTGCGCCCCTCGACCACGTACCTGTACACCGCCGGACACGACGGCGCGACGCCCGAGAGCGGCTCGTTCACCACGGCACCGCGCGGCCGCGCCGCCTTCACCTTCACCAGCTTCGGCGACCAGGCCACCCCCAACCTGCGCCGGATCATCCACCTTCCGGACGGCGTCCCCTCCCCGGTCAACCGCTTCCCCCTGCACACCAGCAGCCAGGTCGGCTCGCCCGCCTCCGCCGACATCGTCGCCGCCGTCGAACGGGTCGCCCCGCTGTTCAACCTCGTCAACGGCGACCTCTGCTACGCCGCGATAGCCGGAGCCTGGGGCACGAGCCGCGTCGCGACCTGGGCGGACTGGTTCATCAACAACAGCCGCTCCACCCGGCTGCGCCCGTGGATGCCCTGCGCGGGCAACCACGAGAACGAGAAGGACAACGGCCCCATCGGCGCCGCCGGTTACCAGACCTACTTCTCCCTGCCCGCGTCGTCCGCCTCCTCCGACGAGGAGACGCGGGGCATGTGGTACGCGTTCACCGTCGGCGCCGTCCGCTTCGTCAGCCTCGCCAATGACGACGTGGCGCTCCAGGACGGCGGCGACACCTACATCAGCGGCTACTCCGGCGGCGCCCAGCGGCGCTGGCTGGAGCGGGAGTTGAAGGCGGCGCGGGCGGACCGGGACATCGACTGGATCGTGGTCTGCATGCACCAGCCGATGATCTCCAGCCATCGCGGTGCCGGCAGCGACCTGGGCGTACGCCGGGCCTGGGGCCCGCTGTTCGACGCGTACGGCGTCGACCTGGTGCTCAGCGGCCACGAACACCACTACGAACGCTCGCACCCGGTCCGCGGCACCCTGCCCGACGAGACCCGCACCCCCGTTCCGACGGCCACCCGCACCGACCTCGTCGACACGGGCAAGGGCACCGTCCACATGGTCATCGGGGCGGGCGGCAACATCGCCACCAGCCAGGACGACCTCTTCGACACGCCCCAGGCCCGGGTCCTGGTCGCCCTCAAGGGCGACAAGACCGCCTCCGGCCACCGCGAACCGATATGGGTGGCCGAGGAGGCCCCCTGGGCGGCCGTCCAGGACCGCAAGTACAACCGCGGCTTCGCCGCGTTCGACGTCGACCCCGGCGACCGCCGTGAGGGCCTGACACGGATGCGCGTCACCTACTACACCTTCGACGGCCCCCACGGCGACCTGACCCCCGTCGACACCTTCACCCTCCGACGCCCTCGCTCGGACGCCCGCCACTGACCGACCCGGACGATCCACGGTCGCGCCGAACGCGGCCGGCCGCCTCCGCGCGCACCGTCAGGAAGGTGACCAACGCCACCACCGCGGTCGCCGCGGCCCCCGTGTACAACGCGGCGTGCAACCCGTCCACGAACGCCTGCCGGAACCAGCGGGTGAAGGCGGCGTCTCCCCGTCATCCCCGGTACCGCAGGCACGGCCGACCAGGTCCGAGCCCCCGCGTGGCCTGGTGCCCGGGCCGAGCCACACCAGGACGGGCGTGACAGACTTCCTGCTGCTGGTCGACGTCTCCCGATCCACCTGGAAAGAGCTCCGTGAACAGGTACACCTACCCCTGCCCGCTGCGCTGGTCCGACGCCGACGCCAACGGGCACATCAACAACGCGGTCTTCCTCCGGTACATGGAGGAAGCACGCACGCGCATGTTCCGGGAAGTGCTCGCCACGGACGAAGAGGGCCGTCGCCGGAACGCGTTCGTCGTGGCCCGCGCGACCATCGACTACAAAGCCCCTCTCACCTACCGGGACGAACCCGTCGACGTACACGTCCGGACCGTCAAGAGCGCCGGAGCCTCCTTCGAGCTCGCCTACGAGATCCGCGACGCCGACCGCCTGTACGCCGAGGCGGTGACCGTGATCGCCGCATACAACCTCGACACGGGCCGCCTCCGCCGGCTCTCCGCCGACGAACGTGCCTTCCTGGCGCGGTACAGCAGCCCCTGAGCGATCCGCCGGAACAGGTCCGGCGCCGCTCCGTGCAGCCGTGGAGTCCGAACTGCCGGAGGTACTGGGGCCGGACCCCGCGCGGGTAGGGGATCGGCTGCCGGGAGAGCGAGGTACGCCCCGTTCCGCAGGGCGGCGAAGTCGCCGTGACGCGGGGCGCGGTGGTGGCGGCGTCAACCGGCCTCGCCGCGTGGACCCGCCATGCACGCTGACCCGGCCTTGCCGTCCCACGACCGGGTGCCCGTCGGCGGGGAGCGGCAGAGAGGGCGGCGTTGACTCGTCGTGAGTCGCGTCTCCTTCAAGGACTGCGTGCGGGCGGGTGGATCCGTGGCGGCGGACGCGGGACTACCGGCGGGATCTTCCGGCGTCGGTGGAGCAGAAGGACAGCCGGCAGCCGGCCGAGTACGTGGGCGTGCCCGGCGGGCTTCCAGCAGCTGCTCAACGGCGCGACCGTGTAGGCGACGCCGCCTTCGTTTCCGCGACCGCCGCAGACCATAAGGCCCGGTCAGCGTGGGAAAACTGCATGCGAGACGTCGAGCTGAGGGGGAGGGGACCAATGCCTGTCGCCGTCACGGGGGCTACCGGTTTCGTCGGGCTGCGGCTGGTTCGGGAGTTGCTGCGGTGCCACCCTTCCCTGCTGCTGCTCACCCGGGCCGGTGGACAGGCCGCGGTGCCGCGGATCGCCCGGTTCCTGGAGAGCGCCGGGGCGCCGGAGCACGTGGTCCGGCAGGTGAGCGGCCGGCTGACGGAGGTCGCGGTCGACCTCCGCCGCCCGGACCTCGGGCTGCCCCCCGACGCCTTCCGGCGCCTCGCCGACGAGGTCGAACTGCTCTGGCACTGCGCGGCCGACACGTCGCTCACCCGGCCGCGGGAGGAGGCGCGGGCCACCAACACGGACGGCACCCGGCATCTTCTCGGACTGCTGGCCCAGGGGGAACGGCGACCTCCGCTGTGCCACCTCAGCACGATCGCGGTGGCGGGCGCCCAGCGTTCGGGGGTGGTTCCGGAACGGGAGCTGGCGGGCGCCCACGGCTTCCACACGGCGTACGAGCGGACGAAGTTCGAGGCTGAGGCGGCGGTCAGGGCCTGGTCTCGGGAGCACGGCCGGCCGGTGGTGATCTTCCGTCTGTGTGGGGTGGTGTCGGACGGTCCGGTCTACCCCGGAGCGCCACCGCACCCGCTGCTCACGGCCGTACGGGCGGTGCGGTCCCACCAGGCGGCCTACGGCCTGGTCACGGCGGACGACGGCAGCATCGTCCTCTACCGGGACGGGCCCCGGACCGGCACGGTGAACCTCCTGCCGGTCGAGCACGCCGTCCCGGCCATGGTGGAAGCGGCCCGGCGGACGGCATGGGACGGTACGCGCACGTACCACATCGTCAACCCGCGGAACGTGCCCTGCACCGTGGTCCTCAGGGCGCTGAGCGCCCACTGCGCGGTGTCCTTCCGGGTCCTCCCGGCGAGCCGGGACGGTGACGGCGAGCCCTACCGGCTGCAAGGGGCGTTCCGGGGACTGCTGTCGGTCGACCGCCGCTACGAGAACGCCGGCCTCGCGCGCCTGGGCGTCACCTATCCGCCGGAGCCGTACGTCGACCACCCCTACCTGCTCCGCACCCTGCGCGACTCCGACTGACGTCAACCACCCGGCGGGGGGCGGGAGAAGGCGAGCCGGACGTCCGCGGCGAGGTCCCGGGCCACGTCCTCCCAGTGCTCCCGCAGGTACATGTGGCCGCCCAGGTAGGTGTGTTCGGCGATGACGCCCGCCGTGGTGTGGTCGTACCAGGAGCGGATGTCCCCGGTGCCGACGAGGGCGTCGTGGGCGCCGAGGAAGAGGGAGATGGGACAGACCACGCGGGGTCCCTCCCGGTAGCGGTAGGTCAAGAGGAGGTTGGCGTCCTCGAGTACGGCGTTGAGGGCCAGGCGCGGGAAGTCGGCCGTCTGCCGCCACTCGTGCCGGACCGTCCGCACCAGTTCCGATGGGTACCGCATCTCGCGGAACCGCCTCCAGACGGACCGGGGTTCGACGATTGCCGAGACGCCGATCAGCCGGGGACTCGGCAGGTTCCGGGCCACGAGCGCCCTGGCCGCCTCGTACGCCATGACGCCCCCCGAGCTGTGGCCGAAGAACACCGCGGGGAGCCGGTGGTCCAGCGCCACGAACGCCTCCGTGAGGCTGTCCAGCAGGCGGGAGACGCTGGACAGGCGCCGCTCGTCCGACCGCCGGCCGCGGCCGGGCAGTTCGATCCCGACGGGCGCGAGCGTCTCCGGCAGTGCGGCGGCGAGGGGCGCCCAGAACGACGCCCCCATACCGGGTACGGGGAAGAGGAACACCGTGGCCTGGGCGTAGGGCCGGCCGGCCAGCGGGACGAACCACCGGTCCGGCCGCGATCCGCCCTCGCGGCGCCCTGCGGAAGGGCTCACCCCGGGTCCCGCTCGGGCTCGTCGGGCGTGTCGGGTGGCCGGTGTCCCAGGCGGGTGACGACGCGCCGGGCGAGTGCGGAGAGGCTGGGGGCGGCGGCCAGTTCCAGGACGGGCACCTCTGGTCCCAGGCTCCGGTGCAGGAGGCCGCCGAGTTCCGCGGCCATGAGGGAGTCGACGCCGAGCCGGTCCAGGCGGCGGTCGCGGTGGATGCGGTCGGGGGTGGTGTGCAGTACCCGGGCCAGCAGCTCGGCGAGGCTGTCTTCGATCAGGGCGAGGGCTTCCTCGGCGGTCGCGCCGGCCAGCCGGGACCGGAGGTCGGCGTGGTCACCGCTCCCCCCGTCGGCCGGCAACAGGTACCGGGTGCGGGGCGTGTCCAGAGCGGGCAGGAAGTGGCGCAGCGTCCCCCAGTCGACGCTCGCCGCGCCCACCACGTCGGCGCCCGGGTCGCCGAGCAGCGGCCGGAGGAGGGCGAGGGCGTCGTCGGCGGGCACGGAGCGCAGGCCGACGGCGGCCAGGCGCTCGGTCATCCCCGTGCGTTCGACGTAGCCGGCGCCCGAGACCGCACCCCACTGCACCGACGTCGCCGGGAGTCCGGCGCGCCGCCGGTCGCGGACCAGGGCGTCCAGCGCCAGGTTGCCCGCGCAGTACGGAGCCTGGAGGCGGTTGCCGACGGCGGCGGCGACGGAGCTGAGGACGAGGAAGTAGTCGAGGTCCCGGCCGCGGGTGAGCCGGTCCAGGACGTGGCCGACGGCGATCTTCGGGTGGAGGACGGCCCGCAGCCGCTCGTCGTCGAGTTCGGTGAGCGGGGCGTCGTCCTGGACCATGGCGGCGTGCACCACGCCGGCCAGCCGCCGTCCGGAGGCGTCGACGTCCGCCAGGACGCGGCCCATCGCCTCCGGGTCGCCCGCGTCGGCGGCGAAGACGGCGACCGCGGCGCCGAGGCCGTGGAGGGCGTCCAGCACGGCTTCCGCCTCCGGTCCGTCCGCGCCGCGCCGGCCGACGAGGACCAGCCGGCGCGCGCCGTGTGCGGCCAGGTCACGGGCGATGGCCGCGCCGAACCCGGACAGTCCTCCGACGATCAGGTGGACGCCGTCCGGGTCCGGCGCGGGGGCCGCCGGGGGACGGGGGACGGGGGCGGGGTCGTCGAAGGTGATGACCAGTTTGCCGATGTGGCGGGAGTGCTGGAGGCGGGTGAACGCCTCCGCGACCCGGGCGGCCGGGAACGGGCTGTACGGCAGGGGCCGGTGGATCCCCGCGTCCAGGGCCTCCTGGAGCTCCCGGACGGTGGCGCGGACCAGGGCCGGCGCCGCGTCCGTCCAGAGGGAGCCGAGGTCGACGCAGAAGAAGGCGACGTTGTCCTCGAACGGCGCCAGCGGCAGGGCCCGGTCGGCGAGGACGTCCCGCTTGCCCAGTTCCACGAACCGCCCACCGGGCGCGAGGAGTTCGAGGCTGCGGCGCATGGCCTCGCCGGTGAGGGAGTTGAGCACGACGTCCACGCCCCGGCCGCCGGTCCGGTCCCTGACCTCGTCGGCGAAGTGCGGGGTGCGGGAGTCCAGGGCGTGCTCCGCGCCGAGGATCCGCAGCAGGTCGCGCTTGGCGGGGGTCCCGGCGGTGGCGATGACTCGGGCCCCGAGGTGCCGGGCGAGGCGCAGGGCCGCCAGCCCGACGCCCCCCGCGCCGCCGTGCACCAGCAGGGTCTCACCGGCCCGGAGACCGGCGAGGCGGACCAGGGAGTGGTGCACCGTGGCCAGCACGACGGGCAGGGTGGCCGCCTCGGCGAACGACATGTCCGCCGGGACGCGCAGCAGGCCGTCGGCCCGGCACAGGGCGTGGGAGCCCAGGCAGCCCCGGCCCATCCCGGCGACCCGGTCCCCGACGGAGAAGTCCGTCACGTCCGGTCCGACCGCGGCGACGACTCCCGCGCACTCCAGGCCGCCGACCGGCCGGTCCGGCCACGCCCCCGGCACCAGGCCGGCCGCCGCGGCCACGTCGCGATAGTTCAGCCCGGCGGCCCGGGTGGACACGACGACCTGTCCCGGCGCCGGTGTCGGTACGGCGGCCGGCCGCCACGCCAGGCGGTAGCGCAGGCCGATGTCGTCGACGGCCAGCCGGTACGCGTCGTCCGACGAGCCGCCGGACAGCCGTACGGGGTCGGAGTGCGGGGTCAGCCGGGGGACGAACCGGCCGTGACCGGTGAGCACGACCTCGTCCTCGTCCGACGGACCGGACAACTCCCGGACCAGCTGCCCGGCCAGTCGCCGCGCGTGCTCCTCCGTACCGTCGTGGAGGAGGGCCACCCGGCGCACGGTGAGCCGCGGCTGTTCGTTGGCCAGCGTGCGGGCCGCTCCCCAGGCGGCGCTGTGGGCGGGTTCCGGCGCCGGGGAGCCCTCCCGGCGGAAGCCCTGGACGAGCCACACGTGGAGGTCCGGTCCCTCGGGGGCGTGGGCGCACGCCGTGGCGAGGGCGCGCAGCAGGCCGCAGTGCCGTACGGCCTGTTCGGTGGCAGCGTGGGCGTCGGGTGGCGGGGTGCCGTCGAGGTACAGGACGAGGTGGGCGGTGCCGGCGGCGGGCAGGGCCCGCTGCCACGCCGCCGGGTCCCCCGGGTTCCCGACGTGGGCCGTGGCGCCGGCCGCCGCGTGCCGCAGGCGGCCCGTCACCCTGGCGGCGAGCGGCGAGGGGGCGGCGGTCTCCTCGATGGCCGTGATCCACCGGGCGTCCGTCAGCCGGGGGCCGGGCGGCCCGGACATCCGGGGCGGCCTGGGGGCGCGGGCCGCGAAGAGGACGGAGGGCTCCTGGACCGAGCGCGCGTCGCCGAGGCGGACCGGCTCGGGGAAGCCGTTGGCGACCAGCAGGTCGAGCCAGGCGTCCGGGGAGATGGTCAGCGAGCCGCGGGGCCGGAGCCGGGTGTCGTCGACGTCACCGTAACCGCCCAGCAGACCGGCGACGGAAAGCAGGAGGTGGTCGTCGTGGAACTCGGAGGCCAGCAGATGGCCGCCGTCGGCCAGCAGCGTGGCGGTACGGCCCAGCGCGCGGCTGATGTCGCGGGCGGTGTGCAGGGAGTTGGCGGCCACGACGACGTCGAACGACCCCTCGGCGTAGCCCTGTTCCACGGGATCGGCGTTCAGGTCGAGGGTGCGGTAGGTGACGAAGTCGTAGGCGGCGAAGCGGGCTTGGGCGCGGGGCAGGAAGGCGGGCGAGACGTCGGTGAAGGTGTAGTGCGTCCGGTCGGCGGGGAGCACCGGCAGCAGGTCCGCGGTGGTGCCGCCCGTGCCGGCCCCGATTTCCAGGACGCGCAGGGGGCGGTCGGCCGGCTGGCGGGCCGACAGTTCGCGCAGCAGCCGGGCCGTGATCCGGTTCTGGTACCGCGGCCCCGGTGTCTCGTAGATGCGCGCGGCGAGGTGGTCGTTCTCGGAGAACAGCAGCTCCAGCGGGTCTTCCAGGCCGCGGATCACCTGGGTGAAGTGGCGGCCGCACACCCCGGCGACGAACCACACCATCGCCCACGGGGGGAGGGCTTCCATCGCCTCCCTCAGCAGCGCTTCCGGATCGGGGGGGTCGGCGGCCAGGCGCCAGGTGCCGTCACCCACGAGGTCGACGGCCCCGGCCCGCGCCGCCAGGTCGAGCATGCGGCGCAGCTGCGGGAGGTGGCGGTCGGTCACTCCGGCAGCGGCGAGGTCGTCCTCGGTGACGAGGGTCCGGCCGGGGAGGAGCTCCCGGACGGTGGCCGCAGCACGGGCCGCCGTGTAGTGGGTGTGCACGCGGTGGAACCGGGGGTAGTCCATCGTCCGCCAGTCGTCGGCGAGGGCGGCCAGGTCGCCGGCGCACGCCCGCACGATGTCACGGACCGCGAGCGGGGGTGAGCCGGCCGTGGTGGGCCCGGGCCGGGGTGCCGCGCGCAGGACCTCGCGGAGGAGCGGCGGCTTCGCCGGCCGGGCGGCGTCGAACCGGCGCAGCCGGCAGCCGTGCATCCGCACGGCGACGTGGCCCGCCTCGTCGGCGACATCAACGTCCCACACGGCTTCCAGCGAGGTGAGGGTGCGCAGCCGCCCGTACACCACCCCGGCCGGGGGCGGGGTACGCCAGCAGCGGATGGTGGCGATGGCGGTGGGCAGGAAGGGGGCCGGCTCGTCGAGGTTCCGGGCGATCAGCCGGCCGCAGGCCTGGAGGGCTCCGTCGAGCACGGTGGGATGGGCGGTGTGACCGGGGTCGGCGCCGTCCGCGAGGCGGTAGTCGGCCAGTGCCTCCCGTTCCCCGCAGGCCAGGGAGGTGAGGACGCGGAACGCCGGGCCGTAGGAGAGCCCGCTGCGCTCCGTCTCCCGGTAGAGGCCGTCGGTCGCGCACCGGTCGGTCAGCCGTCGATGGAGGTCCTTGAGGTCGAGGGCGGGCGGTTCGGGTGCGAGGAGGGGACGGACGTGGCCGCGGGTGTGCCCGGTCCAGTCGCCCGCCGCCCCGTCCGCCGATCCCTCACGGCTGTGCACGGTCACCACGCCGTCCGTGACGGCGGTGCGCAGGCGCAGGTGGAGGGCGGGGTCGTCCAGGTCGAGCGGCAGGGCGTGCGTGACGGCCAGGCGGACGACCTCGGCGGGCACCTCCAGGGCGGTCCGCCCGGCGCTCAGTGCCATGTCGACGAAGGTGGCCGCGGGCAGTACGGCGCCGCCGCCCACCCGGTGGTCGGCCAGCCACGGCAGGTGGGCCGGTTCGAGTGTGTGCCGCCAGGACGGGGCGGGGCCGGACCGGCGGACACCCAGCAGCGGATGGTCCGGTGCCGCCGCCGCGTCCTCGGCGGGCTCGGTGTCCCACCAGTGAGGCTCGCCCGACCAGTGGCGCTCCCTTTGCCACGGGTAGGCCGGCAGGTCCACGACGCGGCCGGGCCGCGGGAAGCAGCGGTCCCAGGCGAGGCGCGCGCCGGCGGCGGCCAGCCGCGCGACGGCCGTGTCCAGCGCACCGGGATCACCGTCGGAGCGGGAGAGGGTGGGGACGACCTCCGCCCGGCGGGCGCGGCCGGCGGCCGTCCGGCGGAGGTAGCCGGCCAGGACGGGGTGCGGCCCGATCTCGACGAGCGCGTCGCAGCCGTGGTCCAGGAGAGTGCCTGCGGAGTCCGCGAACCGGACCGGTTCGCGGACATTGCGCCACCAGTAGTCCGCGCCGGCCGCCGTTCCCGGCAGGACGCGGCCGGTGACCGAGGACACCAAGGGCAGGTTTCCCGGCCTGGGAGCCACGCCGGCCAAGGCCGCCTCCAGGGCGGGACTCAGGCCGTCCATCGCCGGGCTGTGGAACGCGTAGTCGAGGCCGAGGTCCCGGAAGAACACCTGCCGCTCGGCCAGTTCGCGGCCGAGCGCCGCCAGCGCCTCCGCGTCGCCCGCCACCGTCACGTCCCGGTCGCTGTTCACCCCCGCGATCACCAGGCGGCCGTGGGCCCGGGCGAGCCGCTCGGCGGCTGCCGCCTCGTCCAGGCCCACGGCGGCCATCCGTCCGGACCCCGCCGTGGCGGCCTGGCAGCGGCTGCGGGCCGCGATGACCGCGCAGGCGCCTTCCCGGTCCAGCACCCCCGCGCAGTAGGCGGCGGCGACCTCGCCCACGCTGTGCCCGGTCACGGCATGCGGCCGCACGCCCCGGGCGGCGAGGGCGGCCACCAGCCCGGCCTGCACCGCGAACAGCAGGGGCTGGGCGAACTCCGTACGGGCGAGCGGCCTCGACCCGGCGGGAGCGTCCAGTTCCTCCAGGACCGACCAGCCCAGCAGCGGCCGCAGCACCTCGTCGAGGGCGGCGACCTCGTCCCGGAAGGCCGGCTCTCCGTGCAGCAGGGCCGCGCCCGCGCCGTCCCACAGGGCGCCGTTGCCGCAGAAGGCGAACCCGATCCGGCCGTCCGCCACGGCCTCCGCCACCGCGGTGCCCGGCAGCGGCCGTCCGTCGGCGGCGGCCCGCAGCCCGGCCACCGCCTCGTCCGCGTTCGCGGCGAGCACCGCGATACGGTGCTCCCGCAGGCCCCGGCGCCGGGCGGAGGTGTAGGCCACGTCGTAGAAGCGGGGCGGCCGCGGGGCCTCCAGCAGGTCGGCCCAGTCGGCCGCTGCTCGCGCGACCGCTTCCGCGGTGCGGGCCGAGACGAGGAGGGGCACCCGGTCCCCGGACGGCGGCCCGTCCCGTTCGGGTTCCGGTTCGGGTCCGGCGGCGAGCACCACATGGGCGTTGGCCCCGCCGAACCCGAACGAGTTGACGCCCACCACCGCGCGGCCGGTCGCCCGCAACGGCCGTTCCGTGGTGGCCGGTTCGAGGTTGAGGCCCGCGAAGTCGACGGCCTCGCTGAGGGGCTCCGCGTGCAGGGTCGCCGGAATCCGCCCGTGGCGCAGGACCAGCACCGCCTTCGCCAACCCGGCGATGCCCGCCGCCGCCTCGGCATGGCCGAGCTGCGACTTCACCCCGCCGACGGGCAGCGGCCGCTCCCGGCCCGCGAACGCCTCAGCCAGCGCCTCGCACTCGACTGGGTCCCCCACCGGGGTGCCCGTCCCGTGCGTCTCCACGTAGGCCACGTCCCGGGGGGCGATGCCGCACGCGGCGTACACGTCCTTCAGCAGCCCCGCCTGGCCCTCACGGCCGGGGAAGGCCAGGCCGATGGTCCTGCCGTCGGAGTTCACCGCGCTGCCGGCCACCACCGCGTGGACCCGGTCCCCGTCCGCCAGCGCGTCCCGCAGCGGTTTGAGCACCAGCACCCCGGCGCCCTCGGCCCGTACGAAACCGTCCGCGTCGGCCGCGAACGGACGGCACCGCCCGGTGGGCGAGAGCATGGCGGCCTTCGAGAAGCCGACGTATCCGCCCGGGCCCACGATGACGTTCACCCCACCGGCCAGCGCCACCGGGCTGCGTCCACCGCGCAGGGTCTCGCACGCCTGGTGGACGGCGGTCAGCGACGAGGAGCACGCGGTGTCCACGGTGAACGACGGGCCGTGCCAGTCGAAGTGGTAGGAGACGCGGTTGGCCGCGTTGCAGCCGACCCCTCCGGTCAGGTCGTAGGGCGAGGCGGTCCGGGGCCGCATGCACCGCAGGTTCAGATACTCGTGGGAGGACAGGCCCACAACGACAGCCGCCTGCCCGCCGGCCAGCGCCGCCGGGTCGATCGCCGCGTCGTCCAGGGCCTCCACGGCACACTCCAGCACCAACCGGTGCTGCGGGTCGATCCGTGCCGCCTCCTTCGGGGAGATCCCGAAGTAGTCGGCGTCGAAGCCCGCGACGTCGTCCAGGAACCCGCCGGCGGCAGTGTATGCCTTGCCCGGCCGCCGTGGATCCGGCGCCGTGAAGCGCGCCGCGTCGAAACGGTCCTGCGGCACTTCCCCCACCGCGTCCCGCCGCTCCGTGAGGAACTCCCAGAACGAAGCCAACGAGGACACCCCGCCCGGCAGCCGCAACCCCACCCCCACCACGGCCACGGCGGCCGAGGGCGCGCCCCTGCCGAAAGTGCCGGCGAACGAGCCGACTGAGCCGGTAGTGGACGAAGGCATAGGACGCCCTCCGGACGGGACGGGAGCAATGCAGGGTCTCCTCGACGTCTTCCACTCCGGTGATGCGGCTAGCGCCGGATCCGGCTAAACCCCCTATATCAGTTACCTCTTGGAGAAGTGGGGGGCAGGGGAGACAGGGGAAGCACCCTTGCCCCCGTGCCGCCCCACGGGCACGGGCCACCCGGGCCGGGCCCCGGCACGGGCTCGAGGGGGTCCGGGGCTCCGGAATCGTCGGCGGCGGGACAGCGGCCGGCTTCCGGCGATGCCTCCGCGCGACGGGAGCGATACCGGGAAGAGTTGGGACGGGCATGAGGACGATCGCCACGGCGATGCTGGGCGCAAGAGGTCGGACAGGGTCGCGGACGGCGACAAGGAGCCGGCCGGCAAGTGGACGGCGGTCGTCGACAACTGCTTCTGCTCCGTCCGGATCGCGAAGGAGCAGAGGGACGGTCCGCCGAAGACCTGACGGGACCTGCTGGACGGCCGGTTCAAGGGCAGACTCCGGTACTCCATCCCCGGGGTCGCGGGCGACGGCACAGCCGTCCTGGAGGGCCACGGCCGGGGCGAGCAGCCTGGCCCTCACGCGTTTGCCCGGCTCAGCGCACCCTTCCCCGCGGTTTGAGCGCCACCGGCGGCAGTTCGGGCGCGGGCAGGCGGGCGCCGGCGTAGCCGTGGACCGTGCCGAAGCGGGTGCCGGTCGTCCAGTCCGTGCGGGCCTGGGCGATCTCCTCGTGCGAACGGCCCACGAAATTCCACCACATCACCAGATGCTCCTCGAACGGCTCGCCGCCCAGCAGCATGAACGCGCTGTCCGTGTCCGCCCGCAACGGCAGTTCGCGGCGTCCGCAGCCCAGGTAGAGCAGGGAACCGGGGGCGAGCCGGACGCCGTCCACCTCGGCTTCGCCCGACATCGTCAGTGCCGCGTACTCGAAGTCGGGCTCGACCGGGAGGCGTGCCGAGGCGCCGGCGGCGAGGGTGACGTCGGCACCGACGATCGGGGTGAAGGCGGTGCCGGGGGAGCGGGCGCCGTCGAGTTCGCCGAGGATGACGGTGGCGTCGAGACCGCCGCCGTGGACCCGGGGCAGCTCCGTGTGGTGCTCCCACGTGGGCGCCGTTTGCCGGTGGGCGTCTGGCAGGGCCACCCACAGCTGCGCGCCGTGCAGCAGGCGGGCGTGTTCGCGCGGCGACTCCTCCGAGTGGGCGATGGCCCGTCCGGACGTCATCAGCCCCAGTTCGCGCGGCCGCACCGTCTGCAGACTGCCGAGGCTGTCGCGGTGCAGCACCTCGCCGTCGTGCAGCCAGCTGACGGTCTGCAGCCCCATGTGCGGGTGCGGCGCCACCTGCATGCCGGGCCGGTCCGCGATGTCGTCCGGCCCGTAGTGGTCGACGAAGCACCAGGCGCCGATCATGCGCCGCCCCATGCTGGGCAGCAGCCGCCGGACCACGGTGCTCTCACCCAGCGGGACGCTCTTCGCCCGTAGCAGCTCGTGCACGGGACGCGCGGTGACGTCCTCCCGGCCGCCGCACGGAGTCGGGGCCGGCTTGAGATCGAGGTTGCTCATGTCCGCACTGTTTCATGATCTTCATGAAGAGTGGTGTGGGGAAACAGAGAGACAGTGGAGACAGTAAGGACAGGAGAACCCTTGCCATGAGCCGATCCACGCCCCACCTCCGTGTACGACGCGTCTACGACCCTCCCGAGCCCGCCGACGGCACCCGCGTCCTCGTCGACCGCCTCTGGCCGCGCGGCCTCGCCAAGGCCGACGCCCGCGTCGACCAGTGGCCCAAGGAGCTCACGCCCTCCACCGAGCTGCGCCGCTGGTACCACGGCTCCGACGGCGCTTCGTTCGACGAGTTCCGCCGCCGCTACGAAGCCGAACTCGCCGCACCCGAGGCGGCCGAGGCCCTCGACCGCCTCCGCCGGCTCGCGGCCGACGGCCCCGTCACCCTCCTGACCGCGGCCAAGGACCCGGCCCGCAGCCATACGGAGGTGCTGCGCGGGCACCTTGGCGGGTGAAGGGCGGTCAGGCGGGAGCCGCCCAGGCCGGGTGGCCCTGGAGGGAGGACCCCGACGGCCTGCTGCGGCCATCAGGACTACTCGAGCCACTTCCGGTCGAGTGCCATGTCCCGCAGCCGGTCCAGGCCGAGCGGTGGCTCGGGGCGGGTGACCGGACCGCTCTCCGCGAAGGAGTTGATCTCCCGGACCAGGACGCGGCGGCCGTCCTCGCGGAGGGTGTCGGCGGTCCAGACGACGGCGTCGCCTCCCTTCTCCGACGGAGTGCGGGTGACCTTGACCTTGGTCCCGTCCGGCAGGGTCCGGGCACGGCAGTCGTCGCCGGCGTCGGACGGGCAGGTCATGTGGCCGCCCAGCGCCTCCGTCATACCGTTCTGCACATCCGCTTCGATCATCGACTTGCCGTGACCGTCGTCGTACACGAGTTGGACGAGGGCGTCGTCGGAGTGCAGATCGGTGATCCGGCCGCCGGTCGGCAGCAGGGCGAGCAGCACCCGGGCCAGGCGCCCATCCGAGGCGGCGCGCCCCCCGGACGGGGAGGGCGTGCCGGCCGCCGGCAGGGCGTCGACGGCCTTGCGCCAGGCCGGGCTTCGCACGATCGCACCCAACTGGTCGGGGGTGAGAGCCGGGTCGGCGGCGCTCTCCGTGGCCTTCTCCTCGCCACCCCCGAACTCCTGGAGCAGCAGGGACGCGCCGTCCTTGGTGACGAGCTCGGCGTACCAGCGCCGCTGGCCAGTGTCGCCGGTGGGGTGGGTGAAGGACCGGGTGGTGTACAGCGTTCCCCCGCCGGGGAGTTCGCGTGCCTCGCACCGGTCGTACGGGCGGACCTGAACGGGCAGGCAGCCGGCCGGCCGGTCGCCCGGGTCCGGCCGCCGGATCGCGATGTCGAGAGCGGTGGCCCCGTGCGCGCCTGTGTAGGTGAGCCTGGCGGTCAGGGCCCGTCCGGCGTCGGCGTCCGCCGAGCCGGTCCCACTCGCCTCCGAGACGCTGCCGCCCTTCGGCAGCAGACTCGTGAGGGTCGCCACCATCTCCTGCCCGCTGACGCGCGTGGGGGACGGCCGCACGGTGCGAGGGGTCGCGGGACGCACGTCCTCGGCCGGCGTGACACCACCGGTCCCGCCAGTGTTCAGCAGCAGAGTGCCGCCGAGCGCGACGAGCGTCAGCGCGGCGGCCCCGGCACCGGCCTGGAGGAAGCGGGCCCGGCGCAGCCGGCGGCCCCGGGCGGTGGCGCGGTCGATCAGGTCGGGGGAGGGCGGCGGGCAGGCGTCGGCCGCGTTCTTCAGGACGGCGGTCAGTCGCCGCTCCAACGCGTCGTCGTGGTCGTCGAGGGGCATGAACAGCTCCGTTCGTACGGCTCGAACAGCGGTGACCGGGCAGCAGGCGGTGCCGGGCACCTCGGTGGATCCGCGGTGGGAAAGGGAGTGGGGGAGGGTCAGCGGGCGGCCGGCTCGGACAGCTCGTCCCCGAGCAGCTCGCGCAGCCGCCGCAGGGCCCGCAGGCTCCGCACCCGCACCGCTCCCTGCGACATCTTCATCGCCGCGGCGGTTTCCGCCACGTCGCGGTCCTCCCAGTAACGCAGCACCAGCACGGCGCGGTCCTTGGCCGGCAGCCGCGCCAGACCGTCCAGCAGCGTCAGCCGCAGCTCCACGTCGTCGGCGCGGCCGGCGGAGTCCGGGAACCAGTCGCTGGGACGCTCCCGGGAACCGCGCAGCCGCCGGTGCGAGAGGAACGTGCGCACCAGCACGGTGTGCGCGTAGGCGACGGGCGACCGCCGGCGGTCGATCCGGCGCCACGACCGGAACATCTTGGCGAGGGTCTCCTGGACGAGGTCCTCCGCGAGGTGCCAGTCACCGCCGGTCAGCAGGCATGCCGTGCGGAACAGATAGCCGCTGCGCGCGGCCGCGAACTCCAGGTAGTCGCCGGGTGCTTCCCCCACCGTGTTTCCTTCCGTGATCCGATCTCTCCCCCTGTACGCGGTGGGGGACGTCCGGCGTTACACGGAATCCCCATCGGGGCGCGGGTGACTTCCGCCGGGCGGTGAAGTCGCCTCCGCGTGCGTCCGTTCCGGCCGTGGCCGGGCGCCCGTCGGTGTCGTCAGCGGGAGTGGTCAGCGGCGGCCGGCGCCAGCAGCCGGTCCAGGGCGCGGCGGGTACGGGCCGGGGCCTCGGGGTCGGCGAGGAGCTGGAGCTCCTGGTTGAGCGCCAGGTAGCAGCCGACGAGCTCGTACGTCACCTGCTCCGGATCGGTGTCGGCGGGCAGCTCGCCGGCCGCGACGGCCTGGCGGAGCTCGGCCGCGAGGCGGCGGCGCCAGACGCGGCTGAGGCGGGCCACCGCGTCGCGCACCCGGCCGCCCCGGGCGTCGAACTCGACGGAGGCGGTGGTGAAGAGGCAGCCGCCGGGGAAGACGGCGCGCTCGTGCTCCAGGTAGCCGATCCACGCCTCGCACAGGGCGCGCAGCCGCGGCAGGCCCGGCGCGGCGTCCTCCGCCGGGTGCCAGACGGCGCGGACGAAGACCGCGGACGCGCCCTCCAGGACGGCGAGCTGGAGGGTCTCCTTGGTGCCGAAGTGGCCGAGGACGCCGGCCTTGCTCATGCCCAGGTCGGTGGCGAGACGGCCGATCGTCAGCCCCTCCAGGCCCTCCACCGAGGCGATCGCGATGCCGCGGTCGATGATGCGTCCGCGGGTGGCGCGGGCTTCGGCGGCGGACTTGCGAGGGCTCATCCGGTCATCCTAGCCATCCGGCCGGCTTTTAGCTTCCGATCGGTCGGTTGCTATATTCCGGCGTGGCGACGGCGCTCCACCCGGCCGGACCGGGGGGCGCCGCCCTTCCTGCCGACCCTTCCTGCCGATCCTTCCGACCGATCCTTCCGAGTCGTACCGAAGCAAGGAGAACCGACCGTGCCGGGATCCCGCATCACCGCCCTGGGCCGCTACCAGCCGTCCCGCGTCCTGACCAACGACGACCTGGCGGGCATGGTCGACACCAGCGACGAGTGGATCCGCCGCAGGACCGGCATCGCCACCCGGCGGATCGCCGCCGAGACGGAGTCCGTCGCCGACATGGCGGCCGCCGCCGCGGCCGACGCCCTCGCCTCGGCCGGCCTGGACCCCTCCGACATCGGCCTGGTCACGGTGGCGACCTGCTCCGCCGTCGACCGCTGCCCCTCGACCGCCGCCCAGGTCGCCGGACGGCTCGGCATCCCCGCGGCCGTCGCGTACGACCTCAACAACGGCTGCGCCGGCTTCTGCACCGCCCTCGCCACCGCCGACCACGCCGTCCGCGCCGGCGCGGCCCGCCACGCCCTGGTCAACGGCGCGGAGAAGATGTCCGACGTCACCGACTGGACGGACCGCAGCAGCTGCGTCCTGCTCGGCGACGGCGCGGGGGCGGCCGTCGTCAGCGCCGCCGAGCCGGAGGGGATAGGCCCGGTCGTCTGGGGTTCGGACCCGACGCGCGCCGACGCCGTCCGGCTCCTCGGCGACTGGCACCCGCGCTTCGCCCAGAAGGGCCAGACCGTCTTCCGCTGGGTCACCGCCGAACTCCCGGCCATCGCCCGCGAAGCGTGCCGCCGCGCCGGCCTCACCCCGTCCGACCTCGCGGGCGTGGTGACCCACCAGGCCAACCTGCGCATCATCGAGAACGTCGTCCGCCGACTCGACCTGCCCGACCACGTGGTGGTCGCCCAGGACGTCGTCGACTCCGGCAACACCTCCGCCGCGTCCGTCCCCCTCGCCCTGGCCAAGCTGGTCGAGCGCGGCGAACTCCCCGCCGGCGGGCCGGTCCTGCTGCTGGCCTTCGGCGGTGGGATGTCCTGGGCGGGCCAGGTCGTCACCTGTCCTTAGATCCGGTGTCCTCGGATCCGGCGCCGCGCGCGCCCGGCGCGGCCCGGAAACGGCGGGGACGCCGGCGGCGCCCGTACCGTAGGGTGCGGGCGCAGGCATCCCCGCTCTCACCAGGAGACCTCGATGGCCGTCCGCCGCATCGTGCCCGTCATCCGAACGGCGGCCACGCGTGAAAGCCACGACTTCTACGGCCTGTTGGGCTTCGAGGAGGTCATGGACCACGGCTGGATCTCCACCCTCGCCTCCCCGTCCGTCCCGGCGGCTCAGCTCAGCTTCACGACCGGCGACAGGACCGCTCCGGTCACCCCCGACCTGAGCGTCGAGGTGGACGACGTGGACGCCGTCCACGCGGCCCTGCGGGACAGCGGCGCGGAGATCGTCCATCCCCTCCAGGACGAGGAGTGGGGTGTACGCCGCTTCTTCGTCCGCGACCCCAACGGCCGCGTCGTCAACGTGCTGAGCCACCTGAAGCGCGGCGGCTGACGCCTGAAGCGCGGCCGACGGCCGGAGCGCGACCGACGGCGCCCGCCGCCCCTGCGGGTGCGGCGGGCGCGGGCCGGTCAGGTCACGGCCAGCCCTGCGTCACCTTGGCGGGGGCGGTGTTCCAGCTCTTGGGGATGAACGTGATCGCGTACGTCCCGCGGTCGAAGTCCGAGTACCCGGCGGACCAGTTCGGGAACTTGCTCTCGTACACGTGCATGGGACCCAGGTCGCTGTTGGGCGCGTGGTAGTGGTCGCCGTGGGTCCAGACGGTCTTGTCGGCGTCCGCTTCCGTCTGGGCGCCGAACCAGCCGTAGTCGAAGTTGACCCAGCGTTCGCCGGGGCTGGTGGGACTGCGCGGGACGTTCCTGTCCCGCGACATGTCGACCAGGCCCGTACGCGGGTCGGGACGGAAGGCCTCCGGGTCGCCGTACTTCCTCTTGTCGGCGGAGCCCCGCTGGTCCTGCCCGCTCCAGAAGTGCTTCGAGTAGATGACCGCCTTCATTTTGGACGGGTCGTGGTTGCCCCCGTTCCTTTCCTTGAAGGACGGTGTGTTCCGCAGCGCCGAGAAGAAGTTCGATCGGCTGTCCTCGTCGGCCAGAGCGTCGTTGCCGTTCCGCAGTTCCTTCTTGAGGTTGTCGAGGTAGGCCCCCTCGTCGTGCGCGTTTTCCAGGGCCTTGTTCACCACGGACGCGACGTCGCGCGCCCGCTGGAAACCCTTCGTCTCGTCGAAGCTGTCCTTCGCGATACGCCCCTCGAACTCCGCCCGCGTCTCACCGGGACGGGGGCCGGAGTTCCGCAGGGCGTTCCGGTACCTGTTCTCGTCGAAGAACGCGAACGCCACGTCGTTCGTCGGGTACGGGCCCGTGTTGGCCCAGGTGACACCGACGCAGCCGTAGGACAGCTTGTCCCGCTGCTCCTCGGTCATCTGCTGTTTCCGGCCGTCGCGGTGGCTGTAGACCTGCTGCCACTTGCGGATGTAGTTGTTGACGACGGTGGAGGCCCTGCCTCCGTAGGCCTGGTACGCGTCGGGCATCCGGTCGAGCGGCTCGGCGGGGGGTATTTCCCTGCCGCCGGAGAAGAGGGGGGCGCGTAAAGAGGGGCCGGCGCCCGGGGACGGTGCGGCCGAGGACCTGCCGGCGGCGAGAGCCCTTTCGTTCAGCGCGTTGATGTTGCCGACGTCCTCCGCCGTCAGACCGTGCGTCGCGGCGTAGGAACCCTTTTTCTCCCCGTCACCTCTGCCGGCGGCCTGGCTGACCGACGGCAGGAATCCGGTGGTACAGACGACCGCCCCCACGGCGGTCAAGGCGAGAAGTTTCGGGCGTTTGCGCATGAACGTGACACTCCCTTGTGGTGAATTCCGTGAAGCGAGGGCATGTGAGCGCGCGGCGCGACGGAGAACGGAGAATTCCGCGGCGAGCCGCCGCCGTGAAGCGGAAGGAATCGCTTCGGGCAGTGATCATGTCGCCGCGTCGACGTCCCAGCAACAACACGGTTTAGGAACCGGCCAACCTGTCCCGCAGGACACAATTCGGCCAGGTGTCCGACGCGCCCGGGCACGGCACGCACGGTGCGGCAGCGCTTCCGCGCCCTCGCGGTACGGCTCGCCGCGAAGGCGACACCGGTGTATGCCAAGGGCAAGGGGGGACCTGACACGTCGGAGCGTCCGACGACAGCGTGTTTCCGGCCCGTGTCGGACCGTGGCCGGGTCGCCTCGGCGGCGGTGGCCGCGGTACTGCCGGCAGGCGGGCGGCGATATCGGCATTACCGCTGGTCAGATGAGGTGATGGCACGCCGACGGCCTCCGCCGGTGCGGAGGCCGTGGCGGTGGCGTGCGACGAAGGGGCGTCGGCCGGCGTCCCGTGGGCCGCGAGGGTCGACCTGATCTCGCGGCTACGGGGTCATCCCCGGAAGATCCGGTGACGGTTCGTCAGGAAGCGTCCTCGGACGACGCCCCGCCCGGGCCGGAGGCGGTCGTCCGCGCGTAGTGGTCGGCGATCTCGTCGCTCGTGGTCAGCCAGACCCCGGGGTGGTCGGCGACGTACTCCAGCGCCTGGTCGAGGTACTTGGCACGGAACGGCTGGCCGGTGACGAACGGGTGCAGGGCCAGGGCCATCACCCGGCCGCTGTCCGCCGAGTCCTCGTACAGCCGGTCTAGCTGGTCCTTGACGATCCGGACGAAGTCGGGGCCGGTGAGGCCCTTGCTCACGAACAGGCCGATGTCGTTGAGCTCGACCGAGTACGGCACGCTCAGCATGCCCGGGACGTTGAGCCGGTACGGCTGGTCGTCGCTGGTCCAGTCCAGTACGTAGTCCAGGCCGAGTTCGGCGAGCAGCCGCGGGGTCTCGAACGTCTCGGTGAGCGCCGGACCCATCCAGCCGCGGGGCCGCTGCCCGGTGGTCTTCTCGATGCTGCCGATCACCTCCGTCAGGTAGGCGCGCTCCTCCTCGACGCTCATGTCGGCCTGGAAGGTGGAGTTGTTCTTGCCGTGGGCCAGCCACGCCCAGTTCCTGGCCCGCCCCGCTTCGACGATCTCGGGGTACCGCTCGCCCGCGTCGGAGTTGAGCAGGACGCTCGCGCGCATCCCGTGCCGGTCGAGGCTCTCGATCTGCCGCCAGACGCCCACCCGGGGCCCGTAGTCGCGCCAGCCGTAGTTCAGCGGGTCCGGCGCCAGGTCCCTCGTCCCCTCGAACGTGCTCGTCGACGGGCGGTCGATCCGGTAGTGCTCGATGTTGAGCCCCACGTAGAAGGCGACGCGGGCGCCGCCCGGCCAGCGGATCGGCTCGCGGCCGACGATGGGGCTGTAGTCGTAGAGCCGGTTGTCCATCAGTGCTCACCTCATGTCTGGAAGGCTGTGGTTTCGCCTGGCCCTACGCTCGAACATTCACATTGATGTGAAGGTCAACAGAGCACGTGACGTGAGGGTGGTCACAAGCGTCCGGCATCCGCCCGGGGCGCCGGGTTCAGCCGCCGGGGAAGGTGCGCATCGCGAGGTCGACGGCGCGGCCGAGGTCCTCGGAGCCGGCGCCGGAGCACGCCTGGACGGCGATGCCGTACCAGACGAGGCAGACGTAGCGGGCCAGGTCGCCGGCGTCGACGTCGGCGGGCAGGTCGCCCTCGCGGCGGGCCCGTTCGAAGCGCTCGCGCAGGGCGTCCTCGGCGGCGTGCCGCCGGGCCGCCGCCTCGGCGCGGACGGCGCCCGACTGCCCGCCGGTGGCCAGGGCGCCGTGCACCATGAGGCAGCCGGGGCCGTCCTCCCCGGTGGTGGCCGCGATGGTGCCGCGCAGCAGGGTCTCGGCGGTGGAGCGGGCGGTGGGCTGCCGGAAGGCCTCCCGTACGTGGACGGCCGTCTCCATGTAGCGGTCGAGCACCTTGCCGAAGAGCGCCTCCTTGTTGCCGTAGGCGGCGTACAGGCTGGGCCGGCTGATGCCCATCGCCTCGGTGAGGTCGGACAGCGCGGTGCCCTCGTACCCCTGCCGCCAGAACACGCGCAGGGCGCGGTCGAGCCGTTCGTCGAGGTCGAAAGCGCGTGGGCGTCCGGTCGTCATGGGCTGCCTCCTCCGAAGTTCTGTACTGATCGGTATGGTAGCGTCCTCGTTCAGTACCGATCGGTACAGAACTAGGGAGGGTCTTCCATGTCCACCACGAACACGGCGTCCGCCACGCAGGCCGGGAACACCACGCTGGCCGGGAACGCCACGCATGCGGGGAACACCGGGCATGCCGAGAACACCGCCGGCCCCGCCGACGGGCAGCGGCTGACCGGCAAGGTCGCGCTGGTCACCGGCGGCTCGCGAGGCATCGGAGCGACCACCGCGCGCATGCTCGCCGAGGCGGGCGCGGACGTCGCGATCTCCTACGCCGCGTCGGCCGACCGGGCCGAGGCGCTGGCCGCCCGACTGACCGCCCTCGGCGTCCGGGCCGCCGCCTACCGCGCCGACCAGGCGGACCCCGCCCAGGTCGCGCGCCTGGTCGCCACGGTCGCCGAGGACTTCGGCCGGCTGGACATCCTGGTCAACAACGCCGGGGTGATCGCCTCGGGAACGGTCGGCGACCCGGCCGCGGACACCGCCGCGCTGGACCGGCAGTACGACGTCAACGTCGGCGGCGTCGTGGCCGGCATCCGCTCCGCCGCCGCCGTGCTCGCCGACGACGGCCGCATCATCACCATCGGCTCCAACCTCGCCGCCCGCACCGCCTCCCCGGGCGTCGCCGACTACGCGGCGGGCAAGGCCGCCGTCGTCGGGTACAGCAAGGGCGCCGCACGGGACCTCGCGCCGCGCGGCATCACCGTCAACGTGGTCGCGGCCGGCTCCACGGCCACCGACATGAACCCGGAGGACGGGCCGAACTCGGACTTCCAGCGCTCCATCAACGCGCTGGGCCGCTACGCCCGCCCCGAGGAGATCGCGGCCGGCGTCCTCTTCCTCGCGAGCCCCGGCGCCTCCTTCGTCACCGGCACGGTCCTCACCATCGACGGCGGCAGCCTGGCGTGAGGCCGCGGACGGCGTGAGGCCGCGGACGGCCTGGCGGGCGCCGCCGCCGACCGCCCGCGCTCAGCGGCCGGCGGCCCCGCTCCCCTCGGCGGGGAGGAGCGGGAACAGCTGGGCCACCGCGGCCACAACAACGGCCTCGCCGGAGCCCGCCGCCGGGCCATGGCCCCGGTCGCGGTAGCGGGCGATCAACTCACGGATCGAAGCGGCGAGTTCGGACGCCTCCGCCGGGGTGAGGCGGAGCACGGCGCCGACGGACAGGTCCTGCCGCCACGCGTCCGGCGCCTGGCCCCGAGAGGCCGGCCGGCGCGGGCGGCCCTCGTCCGCGGGCTCGTCGGCGAGGGCGGCGCACTCCACGGGCTCCGCACGGCCGGGCTGTTCGGGCGTGCCCCAGCGCAGCCGCCACGGCCGCGCCCGGCCGCCCTGGTCCGGGACCTCCTCGATGAGGCCGTGCCGGGCGAGTTGCCGCAGGTGGAAGGAGCACAGACCGGAGCTGTGGCCGAGGCGGGCGGCGGCCTCGGTGGAGGTGAGGGTGCCGGTCTCGGCGAGCAGGTCCAGCAGGGCGATCCGCACGGGATGCTCGGGCAGGGACCGCGGGGCACGGCCCGGTCGGGACTCCGCGGCCGCGGTTCGACGGTTCTGATCACTCACTTTGCAAAGAGTGCTACTTTGCCAACCACTTGGCAACCCGTCAGCGGACCCGGACCGGCACCCCCGTCCCCGCGGCTGACACTCACGGAAGGCGCTGATCGTTCATGGCTCTTGGTCTCGGAGATGACACGCAGGACCGCCGGGTGCGCGTGCAGGGCGAACCCGTCGAGTCCTACCCGCGCCTCGCGCCGGAGGTGGAGCGCGGCGCGGTGCGCCGGATCACCGTGGTCGGCGAGGAGATCCTGCACCGCCCGTGCCGGGAGGTGACCGAGTTCGGCACGCCCGAGCTGGCGCGGCTGATCGACGACATGTTCGCCACCAACGAGGCGGCGAGCGGGGCGGGGATCGCGGCCAACCAAGTAGGCGTCGACCTGCGGCTGTTCGTCTGGGACATCATGGACGAGTGGGGCGTCCGGCACGTCGGGCACATAGCCAACCCGGTCCTGGACGAGGTGCCCGCCGCCGAACGGCGCCTGGTGGAGGAGTCCGAGGGCTGCCTGTCCGTCCCCGGCCCCTACCGGGTGGTGCCGCGCCCCGACCGTGCCGTCGTCCGGGGCCGCGACAAGGACGGCAATCCGCTGGTGATCGAGGGCAGGGGCTACTTCGCCCGTTGCCTCCAGCACGAGACCGACCACCTGCACGGTCACCTCTACCTGGACCGGCTGGCGCAGCGGGAACGGAAGTCGGCCCTCCGCGAGATGCGGGATTCCCAGGACGAGGTCTTCGCCCGGCGTGCCGCCGCGGCGAAGAAGCTCGGCAAGTGACGCGCCGCCCCTGACGGCTCCGACTCCGCGACGGCCCGACTCCGCCATGACGGGGCGCCGGACGCGGCCGGAACGTCACCGGCCGCGTCCGGCGCTCTCCCGTTCGGGTGACGCGTCAGCGAGAACCCGCCTGTGCTCACCGCCGACAATCACACTGTTCCGCAGCGGGATCGAAGAGACGGTCCAAATCATCCGAACGGTCCGAACGGTCCGGGACGGTCGACGAGCACGGGAGGCCCACTCGCCATGTACGGCATCGCCAAGAAGCTGTTCTCCGGGATCGGAGCCGCGGCCGCGGCGCTGGGCTGCGTCGTGGTCACGGCCCCGCCCGCGGCGGCGGCCGGCAAGTGGTGCAACCACTCCGTCTGCATCGAGACCTACGACACCGGCACCTACCTGGGCCGGGTCGAGGTGTCGGTCACCAACACCAACCAGCCGCACCGCATCAGCGCCCGCGTGTGGACGACCAACGGCTGGAGCGCCAACACCAAGGTCGAGGACGTCGAGAAGTTCCGGACCTACCGCGACCAGGCGTACCCCCAGCGCCACTTCCCGGCGGGCACCCGGCTCTGCGCGGAGGGCTTCCGCGGCGGCGACAGCGTGGGGCTGCCCTGCGTGACCCTCACCAACTGAGACCGCCGCCCCCTGCGTCACTTCCGTCAGCAGGTCACGGTCTTCTGGTAGTGGCCCGTGATGAAGTAGTGGACCATCGTCCTGCCGTTGGCGAGCGACTTGCACCCGCTGTCGTCGCCTCCCTTGATGATGATTTTGATGCGCATGGTCTTGCCGCACTTGTTCGTGGCGCTGGCCCAGGGGTCCCCCGGGATGTTGCGGCCGCGCTCGACACAGGCGGGCGCGGTGCCGCCGCGGACGCTCGCGGCGGCCCGGGAGCCGCCGTCGGCGGAGGGCGCCGCCTGGGCCGCACCCGTGACCCCGAGGGCGGTGCCCACGGCGAGGACGGCTCCGGCGCTGCCGACGGCGAGACGGCGAGAAGTGAACATGGTCGCGGATTCCTCTCGTTGGCGCCGGCCGGAGCCGGCGCGGTGTCGTCGTGACCACGCTGCACGGCGGCCGGCCGCCCCCGCCAGCCGCCGTGGGCGATTGACGTACGAGTGGGACGTCCAACCCTCCGACCTGCGAAGACGCGCCCGAGCGGGCGAGTTCGCGAGACGCCCGCCGGACCGTCGGGTCAGCCGCCGGCCGTTCCCGCCGCGACTCGTCCCCGTCAGGGGTGTACCCGCCTGATCCCGACGCAGGAGGATGTCGGTTGTTCGCGCTCATTCAATGACCTCATTCAATGACCGGGAGAACCGATGACGGGAAACACGGGCAAGCGGAGACTGACGGCCCTGCTCGGCGCCGCGGTCGGGACCGCGCTGATACTGCCGTCCTCCGCGCAGGCCGCGCCGGAGGACGAACACCCCGCCACCCGGGCGGCACTCCAGGCGTTCCAGGCGGTCGGCGGCCCGGGGGCCGGACTCCACGCCGGGGACCGGACCGGCTCCTGGAGTCTCAGCGTCGGCACCGGCACCAACGGCGCCGACCGGCCCGTCCAGCCCACCGATCACCACCGCGTGGGCAGCCAGACCAAGACCTTCACGGCCGTCGCGGTGCTGCAACTGGTGGACGAGGGCAAGGTGGCCCTCGACACGGCGATCGAGCGCTACCTGCCCGGGGTCGTCGACGGCAACGGTTACGACGGCGACACCATCACCGTCCGTCACCTCCTCCAGCACACCAGCGGGATCCCGACCAACGTCCCCAACCCCAAGGCCGAACCGGACGGCACCTACACCCTGGCCGCGCTGGTGCGCGACGGGCTCGGCCACCCCCCGGCCTTCCCGCCGGGCACTTCCTTCCAGTACAGCAACACCAACTACGCGATCCTCGGCATGCTTATCGAGAAGATCACCGGCACCCCGGTGGGCGAGGTGATCACGAAACGGATCGTCGAACCGCTCGGCCTGACCGGGACCCGCTACCCCAAGCCGGGCGACCGCTCCCTCGCCGACCCCGCGGTCCGCGGCTACCGGGGCGTCCGGGTCGGTCCGTTCTTCTCCTGGACGGACGTCACCACGACGCTGGAGCCGTCCGTCTTCCACAGCGCGGGGGCGATGACCTCCACCGAGCGGGACATGGCCGCGTTCTTCCAGGCGCTCGTCGACGGCAGGCTCCTCTCCCGGGCGAGCCTGGACGCGATGGAGGCGCCGGGCGCCCACGCCCCGTACGGCCTGGGCCTGGACCGGCTGCCCCTGCCCTGCGGCGGCGTGGCGTTCGGGCACACCGGAGGCGTGCCCGGTTACCTGTCCTTCTCCGCGGCGACCGCCGACGGCCGGCGCGTGTCGCTGATGACCAACTCCATGGCGTCGCTCAACTCCGAGACGGCGATCGCCAGGATGACCGCCGCGGCGTCCACCGCCCTGTGCGAGAACCGCTGACGCGGAGGCCGGCGGGCTTCCGGGCCGACGCGCACCGCGTCGCCCGCGGACGTCACGCGCCCCGGCCGGTGTGAGCGCCCCGGCCGGGGCCCGCGAACGTCCCGGCGGCGTTCCGGTCAGTCCCTCGCCGCCGGCGGCCTGCGCGCGAAGTGGCGGGCTGTCGGGACCAGCGCGGCGGCGGCCGGGACGAGGAAGCAGGCGGCGGCGCACGCCGCGAGGACGGGCGTGACCCCGAACGCGCCGATGGCCGGGGCGATCAGGGCGAGGCCGGCCGGCGCCAGGCCGTAGGAGACGAGGAAGTCCAGCGAGGAGACCCGTGCGAGCTTGTCCGGCGCCACCTCGCGCTGCGTCGCCGTGAACCAGGGCACGTTGAACAGCTCGATCCCGACCCCCGCGACGGCGTACGCGGCGACGACCGCGAGCGGATGCACGGGCAGCATCAGGCTCAGCGGAGCGACACCGTACGCGGCCAGGCCCGCGAACGCCGCCCAGCCCTGGGACCGCGGCCGCCACCGCGCGACGAGCAGGGCGCCGCCGAGCGCGCCGACGGTGTACGCGGTCGTGGCCGCGGCCAGCACCCACTCGCTGCCGTACCGGTCCCGGCTGATGAGGGGCAGCGCGACGCTGGTGGCGGAGTAGCCGAGCGCGATGACCGCGACGAGCGCGGCCAGCCCGGCGAGGAACCACGGGTGGCGGCGCGCCTCGCGTATCCCGTCGGCGAACTCCGTACGGAAGCCGGGACGCCCGGCCGGCACGACGGGGACGCCGCCGGCACCGGCGGCCCGGGCCGGGACCAGCGCGGCCACCAGCCACAGCAGGCCGATGCCGAGCAGCAGCGTCCGGGTGTCCAGGAACGCCGCGAGCAGCGAGGCCAGGGCCGGGCCGGCGAGCGTGGAGCTCCGTACCGCCAGGGTCATGGCGGCGTTGGCCCGTTGCCGGCCCTCGGGGGCGACGGTCTCGGCGGTCAGCGCCTGGAACGCCGGGCGGCAGGCGCCCTGTCCGGCGCCGGCGAGGACGGCGGCGGCCGTCATCAGCACGAGCGAGCGGCCGAGTCCGGCGGCGAGGAGGGGCGCGGCGGCCGCCGCCGCGAGGGCCGACCAGAGGACGACCGCGCGGCGCGAGTGCCGGTCGGCCAGGACGCCGCCGACGGCGACGGCGACGAGGAACCCGGCGGTGCGGGCGGCGAGGACCAGGCCGAGTCCGGCGGCGCCGAGGTCGCGGTGGAGGACGGCGAGTCCGAGGACGAAGGGCAGGGCCCAGGTCGCGAGGCCCGAGGCGGTGGTGCCCGCCCACAGACGCAGGAACGCGGCGTCCCGGAGGATCGAACGCGGGGGAGGGGAGGCGGGCTTGGCCTCCGTCGGCAGGGGTGTGGTCACCACGGTGTGGTCGCTCCTCGGGGGTGGGGGTGGCGGTTCCGAGAACCGCCCCGGTCTCGTTAATGAAAATGAATACCATTACAGTATGCTGCACCATACGGCGCTCCTGTCCCGTGCATGACAGCGCCGCCCCCCTTCCCTCTCCTCTCGCATCGGAGCCCCCATGCGTCATCCCGTCCGACTCGGCGCGGCCCTCGCCGGAACCCTGACCCTCGCCCTCGCCGCCACCGGCTGCGGCGCGAAAGGCACCGAAGCCGCCGCCGGGACTCCCGCCGCCGAGACGACCGTCACGAGCTGCGGCCGTCAACTCTCCTTCGCCGCACCGCCGAAACGGGCCGTCACCCTGGACCAGACCTCCACCGAGATCCTGCTGGAACTCGGCCTACAGGACCGGATGGCGGGCACGGCCAACATCAAGACCAAGATCCCCGCCCGGTACGCGGCCGCGTACGCCAAGGTCCCCGTCATCGCCCCCAAGATCGCCACCGGTGAGCAACTCCGTGCCGCCACCCCGGACTTCGTCGTCGCCGGTTCCGCGGACCTCCTCACCAAAGACCGGGCCGGCACCCGCGAGGAACTGGCCGCTCTCAAGGTCCCCGCCTTCGTCAGCGCCGTCGGCTGCCCGCGGCGGGAACGGGCCGGCGCGTCCCCCTTCGAGCTGCTCTTCTCCGACTACGAGAACCTGGGCAAGGTCTTCGGCGCCGCACCGCGCGCGGGCCGGCTCGCCGCAGACCAGCGGGCCGCGGTCGCCAAGGCGCGGAAGACCGCGGCCGAGACCGCCTGCGGCGGGGGCCGGCCCACCGTCGTCTACCTCTACTCCGTCTTCAACGGCATGCCGTACGTCGCGGGCGGGACCGGACTGCCCAGCGAGATGAGCCGGATCGTCGGTGCGAAGAACGCCTTCGACGACGTGAAGGAGGACTGGCCGGAGGTCTCCTGGGAGGAGGTCGCCAAGCGGAACCCGGACTACATCGTCATCGGCGACCTGTCCGAACGCGGCCGTCCCGGCGACAGCGCCGCCGAGAAGCGGGCCGCGCTGACCGAACACCCCGTGGTCTCCAAGCTCGCGGCGGTCCGCGACGGCAGGATCCTCGAAGTGCCCGGCATCGAACTCGACCCGTCCGTACGGTCGGTGCACGCCCTGGGGCTGCTGGCCGAGGGGCTGAAGGGCGCCGGACATGGCCGCTGACCCGGCCGCCCACCGGGCGCCGGTGGACCTGCCGCTCCCGGCGGACTTGCCGCTCCCGGTGGACCTCCTCCTCCCGGCGGCCCGCGGACACGTCGCGGCCGGGGAACCCGTCGTCGCCGGCGAGCGGTCCGCGCCCGCCCGCGCGGCCCTCTTCCTCCTCGCCGCCGCCGTCCTCGCCGGGTCGCTCGCCGCCGCCGTGCGCATCGGCACCGCCGACGTCGGCTGGGCCGGTCTCGCCCGGGTCCTCGGCGCCCGCCTCGGCCTGGACGTCACACCGCCGCCCCCGCTCGTCGACTCCCTCGTCTGGGACCTGCGGCTGCCGCGCGTCCTGATGGCCGCCCTCGTCGGCGCCTCGCTCGCCGTGTGCGGCGCGGTGCTCCAGGCCGTCACCCGCAACGCGCTCGCCGACCCCTACCTCCTCGGCGTCTCCTCGGGCGCCTCCGCCGGAGCCGTCACCGTCGTCGTCCTCGGCGTCGGCGCGAGCGCGCTCGGCGTCACCGGCGGCGCGCTCGCCGGGGCGCTGCTCGCCTTCGGACTGCTCCTGCTGCTGCTCCGGCGCACCGGGCTGGACTCCACCCGCATCGTCCTCACCGGCGTGGTCGTCGGCCAGCTGTTCACCGCGCTGACCTCGCTCGTCCTGATGGCCTCGGCGGACGCGGACACCACCCGCGCCGTCACCCACTGGCTCCTCGGCTCGATGGCGCCCGCGCGCTGGGACACCGTCGCGGCCTGCGCCGTCGTCACCCCGCTCGGACTCCTCGTCGCCTGGCTCTGCTCGAACGCCCTCGACGGGCTCGCGTTCGGCACCGACACCGCCGCGTCCCTCGGGATCGGCGTACGGCGCACACGGCTGCTGCTGCTCGTGGTCACCGCCGTGCTGACCGCGGTGGCGGTGGCCACCGTCGGCGCCATCGGCTTCGTCGGGCTGATTGTCCCGCACGGCGTCCGGTTCCTCGTCGGACCGTCGCACCGGGTGCTGCTGCCGTACGCGGCGCTCGCCGGCGCGGTGTTCCTCGTGTGGACGGACGCGGTGGCGCGCGTCGCCTTCGCGCCCCGCGAGATCCCGGTGGGCGTGATCACCGCCCTGCTGGGCGTGCCGCTCTTCCTCCTCGTCCTGCGCCGGAGGGGTGAGCTGTGAGGATCACCGCCGAAGGGCTGAGCTGGTCGGTCGCGGGTACGCCCGTCGTCCGCGGCGTCAGCCTGGACATCGCCCCCGGCGAGACCGTCGGACTGCTCGGCCCCAACGGCTCGGGCAAGTCCTCGCTGCTGCGCTGCCTGGCCGGGCTGCGCACGCCCGACGCGGGCACCGTCCGCTACGACGGCGCGTGCGTACGGGACTGGAGCGCGCGCCGGATCGCCCGGCACGTCGCCTTCGCCGAACAGGACGCGGGCGCGGACAGCGACCTCCGGGTCGCCGACGTCGTCGGCCTGGGCCGGACGCCGTTCCGGGACCGCTGGCGCGGGCCGGACGCCACCGACCGCGCGGTGGTCGCCGCCGCGCTGGAACGCGTCGGACTCACCGCACTCGCCGGCCGCTCCTGGAAGGCGCTGTCCGGCGGCGAGCGGCAACGCGCCCACCTCGCCCGCGCGCTGGCCCAGCAGCCCTACGCGCTGCTGCTCGACGAACCCACCAACCACCTCGACGTCCGGCACCAGCTGGAACTCATGGAACTGCTGACGGACACCGGGCAGACGGTCCTCGTCGCCCTGCACGACCTGTCCCTGGCTGCCCGGTACTGCGACCGGCTGCTCCTCCTGCACCACGGCCGCCTCGTCGCCGCGGGGCCGCCGGCCGCCGTCCTGACGCGCGAACGGCTCGCCGAGGTCTTCGAGGTGGACGCCGACCTCGCGACGGACGCCCTCGGGCGGCCGGCGGTCACGTACCGCGGGCCGCTGGGCGGGAGCCCCCCTCGGCACGCGGCCCTGACGGCCTTCACACCACGCCTCATCCACCACTCCACCCCTCACGAAGGAACCCCATGAACCGCACAAGCCCCACTTCCACCCCCACCCCCGCCGTCGACGCGCTCGCTGCGGCCGTCCTCGCCGGCGACCACGGACCGCTGCCCGCCGCCTCCACCGCGACCAGCGTGTTCTGGGTCCACCACGGCACCCGGCTGGCGGGCGGCGACACCACGTACCTCAACCAGTACGTCCTCGTCCGGCTCGGCGACTCCTTCGGCGGGTGCGCCTTCGAGGCGGGCGAGATCGAGCCGTCCGTCTGCCGCGACGCCTCCGGCGCGCCGCTCGACGTCCTGCTGCGCGAGGCCCCGCGCCCGCTGCGGATCGCCGCGCTCGACGCCTACCTCTCGCGGGCCCGCCCGCACCGCGCGGCGGCCGGGGCGGGGGAGGCCGAGGCCGTCGTCCTCCCCGCGGGCACCCCGGAAGTCCGTGCGAAGGCACGGGACGCGGCCGTCGCCGGGCTGCTGGACATCGCGGAAGGCGCCGAGGTCGGCCTCATCGGCGTCGTCAACCCGCTGGTCGCCGCGATACGCGCACGCGGCGGCCGACCGCTGCCCTGTGACCTCAACCTCACGACCACCCAGTGGGGCGACCCCGTCACCGACGACATGCACGAGGTGCTCGACCGCGCGGACGCCGTCGTCGCCACCGGAATGACGCTGAGCAACGGCTCGTTCGACGTCATCCTGGAACGGTGCCGCTCCCGAGGCGTCCCGCTCGTCGTCTACGCGCAGACCGGCAGCGCCGTCGCCCGCGCCTTCCTCGGCTCGGGCGTGACCGCGCTGTCCGCGGAACCGTTCCCGTACTCGCAGTTCAGCGCCGAGGAAACGGTCCTGTACCGCTACCGGACGGCGGACGGCGCGTGAGCCCCACCGGCACCGGGCACGCCCCCTGCCACCACGGCGAACTCCTCCAGGGCGTCTTCCTCGACGCCGACGGACGCCGGTGCGCCGGACTGGTCACCCTGCCCATGGCCGGCCCCGGCAGCACCGCCGAGTTCCGCCGCCGGCCCGGCACGCCGCCCGAGGCGCTCACCGTCGTCCCCGCCGGCCGCACGAAGGCCGCCGGGGCGGCCGCCCTCGCGGTCGCCGAGTGCGCGCGCCGGACCGGACGGCCGCCCGACGGCGGCGTGTTGCGGCTCACCGGCGACGTACCGGTGGGCCTGGGCATGGGCAGCTCCACCAGCGACGTCATCGCGGCCGTCCGCGCGGTCGCCGGCTCCTACGGCCTGCGGCTGCCGCCCGCGACGGTCGCCCGGCTGGCCGTCCGCGCCGAACGCGCCTGCGACCCGCTGATGCTCGACGGCCGCCCGGTCCTCTTCGCCCAGCGCGAGGGCCGGGTCCTGGAGGTCCTCGGCCCCGCCCTGCCGCCGCTGGTCGTGGTCGGCTGCGCGCTCGGCGGGGGAGCGCCCGTCGACACCCTCTCCCTGCCCGCCCCCGAGGCCGACGAACACGACGTCCGCGCCTGCGAACGGCTGCGCGCGCTGCTCCGCCGGGCGGTGGCCACCGGCGACGCCCGCCTGCTCGGCGAGGTCGCCACCGCGAGCGCGGAGCGCGGCCAACGGGTGCTCCGGCACCCCGAGTTCGACGCGCTGACGGGCGTCGCCCGGCGGTCCGGGGCGGTGGGCGTGCAGATCGCGCACAGCGGTTCCGTGGCGGGCGTGCTGTTCGACCCGGCCGCGCCGGGCGTACGCCACCGCGTACGCGCCTGCCTGCGCGCCCTGAACGCCCACCGGATCCCCGCCACCCGCACGTTCACCACTCACCCCTTCCCCACGGAGGAGATCCCGCATGGACCAGCACATCGCGGAGGCGATCGGCCGGCCCGACCTCGTACGCCTCGACGACCGGCTCGTCTGCCTGCGCTTTGAGACCATGAAGGTGGTCTCCGCCCTCGCGGCCGTCCGCCACCTGCTCGACACCGGAGCCGTACGCCGCGGCGACACCCTGCTCGACAGCTCCAGCGGCATCTACGCGTACGCCCTCGCCCTGGCCTGTCACCGGCACGGCATGCGGTGCCACATCGTCGGCTCGACGACGGTGGACCGCACGCTCCGTGTCCAACTCGCGGTCCTCGGCGCGACGCTGGAGCAGATGGAGCCGTGCAGCGACCTCAAGCTCGACCAGAAGCGCCGCGTGGAACGGATCCACGAGATCCTCGCCGAACACCCCGAGTACCACTGGATGCGCCAGTACCACGACGACATCCACTACCTCGGCTACCGCGCGGTCGCCGACCGGATCCGGGAGGCGGTCGGCGCGGACGGCCTGACCGTCGTCGGAGGCGTCGGCTCGGGCGCCTCCACCGGCGCCCTCGCCCGCCACCTCCGCGACGGACCCGACGGACCGGCCGACGTCGAACTCGTCGGCGTCCAGCCGTACGGCAGCGTCACCTTCGGCGCCGAACACGTCGCCGACCCCGAGATCATCATCGCCGGGATCGGCAGCTCCATCCCCTTCGGGAACGTCGCGCACGAGTTGTACGACACCCTGCACTGGATCTCCTTCGACGCGGCCCTGGCCGGCAGCGTCGACCTGCTGCGGCGGCACGCCGTCTTCGCCGGCCTGTCCACCGGCGCCGGCTACCTCGCCGCCCGCCACGAACGCGAGCGCTCGCCCGGCCGGACGGTCCTGTTCATCGCCGCCGACACCGGCCACCGCTACGTCGACACCGTCCACGCCCGCCACCGCGAGGCCGCCCCGATCGCCGACCTCGCCCCGCGCGAGGTCGCCGACCGGAGCGCACTGGCGCTCCCGTGGTCCCGCATGCGCTGGAACCGCGCCCCGGCGCCCGGTCATGAGGAGGCACTGGCCTGAAGGTGACGCGTGCGCCGGGCGGGGCCCGAATAATGAAGCGTGAGTGATCACCTCGGTCCCCGGACCCGGACTCGCAGTTCGCCGAGTGGACCGCGCCGTCGCGCCGCCCACACCCGACACGCGCGGGAGGACCACCGCGCCCCGTAAGCCCGTCACTCGGCGGACGCGGCCCTGCCCAGCAGGGCCGCCGTGGCCGGATGGGCGGGGCGGGCGAACAGACGTGCGGTGGGGCCGTGTTCGGCGGCGTGGCCGTCCGACAGGACGAGGAGCGTGTCCGTCCGGTCGGCGATCAGCCGGAGGTCGTGGCTCACGAGGACGAGGGCGAGGTTCCGCCGGGCGCGGAGCCCGGCGAGGAGGTCCATGACGGCTTCGGCGGTCTCCGCGTCGAGGGCGGAGGTCACCTCGTCGCACACGAGGACGTCGGGGTCGGCCGCGAGGGCGCGGGCGACGGAGGCCCGCTGCCGCTGGCCGCCGGACAGCTGGTGGGGATAGCGGGCCGCGAACTCCGCGGGCAGGCCGACCTGTTCGAGGAGATCCCGGACGCGCCCGTCCCGCCGCGCGCGCGGGACGCGGCCGTGGAGGACGAGCGGGCGGCGGAGCGCCGAGCCGACGGTGCGGCTGGGGTTGAGCGTGCCCAGCGGGTTCTGCGGGATGAGCTGGACGCGGCGGCGCTGCTCACGGGTGCGGCGGGCGGCGGTGGCGGGCAAGGGGATGCCGTCGAGCGTGACGGTGCCGCCGGTCGCGCGGTGGAGGCCGACGACGGCGCGCATCAGGGTGGTCTTGCCGGACCCGGACGCGCCGACCACGCCGAGGCTGCCGCCCGCCGGAACGGCCAGACCGACGCCGTGCAGGACCGGAATCCGGTGCCCGCGCCGGACGAAGGACGCCGTGAGCCCGTCGGCGGCCAGCAGCGGCGGCCCGTCGGCGGCCCGCGCCGGGACGGAACGAGGCTGGGGGAAAGGCCGGGGGACGTGCCGAGGACCCGCGCCGGTCCGGGGGCGCAGCTCGACGACGTCGTCGGCCAGCCGGGCGACGAGGTCCGCGTCGTGGCAGGACAGGGCGACCGCGATGCGGTGGCGTTCGGCCAGCCGGCGCAGCAGCTCGCCGATCTCGTCGCGCAGGCGCGGGTCCAGGCCGGCGGTGGGCTCGTCGAGGAGGAGGACGGCCGGGCGGCGGGCCAGCGCGCGGGCGAGGGCGACGCGCCGCTGCTGGCCGCCGGAGAGGGCACCGGGCCGCCGGCCGGCCAGGTCCCCGCCGGCGGGGAGGCGCACCTCGTCGAGGAGCGCGACGACGGCCTCAGGACCGCGCTCGACGGCCACTTCGGTGAGCAGCCGGCGTACCGTCATCCGGGGGTTGAGGCCGGAGCCGGGGTCCTGGCCGACGTAGGCGAGCCGGTGGCGCCGCAGCGCCCGCAACTCCGCGTCGGCCAGGGCGAACGGGTCGCGGCCGCAGACGTCGACCGTGCCCGCCGTCCGGCGCGCGCCCGGCGGCAGGACGCCGACGACGGCCCGCAGCAGCGTCGTCTTCCCGGAGCCGGACGGGCCGGTGAGGGCGGAGACCCGGCCCGCGCGGAGGTCGAGACGGCCGTTCTCCAGGAGCGGGCGGCCGTCCGGCGCGGCGACGGTGAGGCCGTCGACGCGCACGACGGTCCCGTCCGCCCGGACCGGCGGGTCGGCGTTCACCGCGTCATCGCCGCCTCGCGGCCGGCCGGCGGGACTGGGGGGTGTCTGATGGATCTCCGTGGGGAAGGAGCGGCGTCCGGTGCGTGCTCTCGGCGCACCGGCCGAAAGCCTACGTACGCCCAGTACGTGGGCTTTCGGCTGGCACGCCGAGAGCACGTGCCGGGCGTCGCGACGCCGCGGAGATCCATCAGACACCCCCCAGCGCCGCGGCGGCCAGGTTGACGCTCATGGCCAGCAGGCCGATGGCGAGGCTCGGGGCCAGGACGGCCCAGGGGTTGAGCAGGATGCCGCCGGCGTTCTCACGGATCATCAGGGCCCAGTCGGCCGCGGGCGGCCGCGGCCCCACCTGGAGGAACCCGGCCGTGGCGACGACGTACACGGCGGCGACGAACCGCAGCCCGAACAGGGCGAGGACGGTGGCGCGCAGATTGGGCAGCACCTCCCGCACCACGAGGTGGCCGAGGCGCTCGCCGCCGGTCACCGCCGCCTCGACGTAGCCGGACGCCACGACCGGCGCGGCGGCCGCCGCCACCAGCCGCACCGCGTACGGCACGCCCAGCACGTACGCGGCGAGGGCCGGTGCGAGGCGTCCGCCGGCCGGCCAGGACAGCGCGACCAGCAGCAGGCCGAGCACGGGCGGCAGCAGCATGAGGACGTCGGCTGCCCGGTCGACGACGCGGCCGGCCCGCGGGCGGAGGGCCGCGACCGTGCCGAGGACGGCGGCCGTCGCGGTGACGAGCGCGGCCACGGCGAGGGAGGAGGCGACGAGTTCACGGCCCCCGGCCAGCAGCCGGGACAGCACGTCGCGGCCGAGCTGGTCGCCGCCGAGCGGCGCACCGCCGCCGGCCCCCGCGTACGGGGCGGTGACCGGGACGTCGACGGGGTGCGGGGACAGCCACGGCCCGGCCGCGGCCAGGAGGACCAGGAACAGCGCCGGCAGGGCGCTCCGGAGGCGAGCCGCGGTCGGTGGCGTCACAGACGTCGGTGGCGTCACGGGCGTCCTCCCGAGGCCCGGGCCCGTACGAGGTCGGCGAGCAGGAGGACGCCGGTGACGACGGCGCCCGCGACGGCGACGACTCCGGCGATGACGGGGCCGTCGCGGTCGCTGACGGCTCCCGCCAGGACGGTGCCGAGCCCGGGGTGGTTGAAGACGGTCTCCACCACGACCGCGCCGCCCAGCAGCATGCCGGTCGAGGTGGCGAGGCCGGCGGCGATGGCGGGCAGCGCGCCGGGCAGGACGTGCCGCAGGAGGACGCGGTGGCCCGGCAGTCCGTCGAGGACGGCGGCCTCCACGTGCGGCGCCCGGGCCTCGTCGGCGAGGGCCGCCCGGACGATCCGGGTGTTCCAGCCGATCTGCGGGACCGCCAGCGCCACGACCGGCAGGACGAGCATCCGCCAGGACTCGGGCCCGCCGTCGCCACCGGCCAGGGTCACCGCCGGCAGCCACTCCAGCCACTGGGCGAACACCAGCACCAGGGCGACGGCGACGACGAACTCCGGCAGCGCGAGGACGGCCGTCGCGCCGCCGGACACCGCCCGGTCCGTCCGGCCACCCGGCCGGAGGGCCGCCCAGCCCCCCAGCGCCAGCGAGGCGAGGAACGTGACCAGCAGCGCCAGACCGCCCAGCAGGAGCGTGTCGGGGAAGGGGCGGGCCAGCAGGCCGGCGACCGGCTCGCCGCGCGCCGACGTCCCCAGGTCCCCGGTGGGCAGGCCGGCCATCCAGTCCGCGAACCGCTCGGCCACCGGCCGGTCGAGGCCCAGCAGCGCACGGCGCCCGGCGATGCCGGCGGCGCTCTCGCCGCGCTCGGCCGTCGCCGTCGCCGCGTCCCCGGGCAGCAGCTCGACGGCGGCGAAGACGACGGCCAGGAGGACGGCGAGCAGCAGGGCGCGATGGACGAGGACGGTGAGGACGGTGACGACACGGCGACCGACGGACCGCCGGAGCCGGAAAGCCGGCCCGCCGGCCGCCCCGGCGGTGTCCGTCAGCGGTTCAGCCATGCCCGCTCCAACTGCACCCGGCCGTAACCGGGCAGCGTGGGCAGGCCCCGGACGGCCGCGGCGGCGAGGTCGATGCCGTCGGCCATGCCCCACAGCAGGTAGCCCGAGGCGTCGTGCTGGATCCGCTGCACCCGGCGCAGCGACTCGGCGCGCTTGGCGGGGTCCTTGGTGGCCAGGGCCGTGCGGTAGGCGGCGTCGAAGCCGGGGTCCTTCCAGCCGCTCTCGTTCGTGGCGCTCTCGGAGACGAGGACCTTGCCGGCGAAGAAGACGACGGAGTCGTTGGTTCCCCAGTACGAGGTGTAGAGGTCGCCCTTGAGCCACGTCCTGGCCCAGAAGGCGGCGGACTCCTGCTTGGTCACCTTGATCCGCACACCCGCCTCGCGCACCTGGGTGGCGAAGAGCGTGGCCGTCTCGGCGAGGCCGGGGACGTCCTCGGTCGTGACGAGCTCGTACGTCCTCGACAGGTCGAACCCCGCCTCCTTCAGCAGCGATCCGGCCCTGGCGAGGTCGCGGACGCGCTGCGGGACGTCCTTGGCGTAGCCGGGGTCGCCGGTGCCGAGGATGTCGTTGGCGACGGAGCCGTAGCCGGACAGCACCTGCCGGACCATGGCCTCGCGGTCCACGGCCAGCCGCAGGGCCTCGCGCACCCGCGGGTCGGCGAAGGGGGAGCCGGGGGCGGTGCGCATGACGACGGGCAGCGCCAGGTCGTTGGGGCGGCGGACCACCCGGACGTCCTTGCGCTTCCCGGCGGTCCGGGCCGCGACGGCGCCGACGTTGGAGGCGAGGTCGATCTGCCCGCCGAGCAGGGCGTTCGCCATGGCCTGCGGGGACTCGAAGATCTTGACCTCGACGGCGTCGAGGGGGACCTCCCCGCCGTACCAGCCGTCGTTGCGGACGAGACGGGCGTTGCCGCCGCGGAACCACTCCAGCCGGAACGGGCCGGTCCCGGGGGCCTTGCCGATGTCTCCGTCCTTGGTTCCGTTCCTGACGACGAACGTCGTCAGGCGCAGCAGCAGCGGGAGTTCGGCGTTGGCGTAGTCGGAGACGAGGACGACGGTGCCACGGCCGTCGGCCTTGATGTTCCCGGCCCTGATGCCGGGCAGACGGGAGGCGCCGGAGGGGGTGCCGCGCAGCCGGCGCAGCGAGAAGGCGACGTCCTCGGCGGTGACGGGGGTGCCGTCGTGGAACCTCGCGCCCTCGGCGAGGGTGAGCCGCCAGGTCCTCAGGTCGTCCGAGGGCGTCCAGGAGGCGGCGAGGCGGGGGAGGGTGTTCGGTTTGGCGCCGGGGACGGTGAGGGTGTCGTAGACCAGCGAGAGGATGAGGTAGTCGCTCTCGTTGGCCTGGGTGCCGTGCGGGTCGCGGGTGATGGCGCTCGCCCGGCCGAGGGCGCCGACGCGCAGCGTGCCGCCGCGCTTCGGCCGGGCCGGGGAGCCCTCGGCGGCGCCGGGGGACGGTGTGTCGCCGGCTCCGCAGGCGGTCAGCAGCGCCGCCGCGCCGATGCCGCCACCCGTGCACAGCAGTTGCCGTCGGTTCAGTTCCACGTGTCCGTCCTTTGGTCGTCCAGGCCGAAAACTGACGGTACTTAGGTTTGCCTACCCTAAGATCCGCGCCTGCGGCAAGAGGACGTTCAGCTACCGCGCGCAATGTCCGATACATTCCGCGCGACGATCTTGACCAGGCGCTTCAATCGCGAACGGGTCGCCCACGGTGGCTACTTGGTACCTTGAGGTAAGGCTTGCCTTACCTAACCCGCACTGCTACGGTCCCGTTCGGCTGCCGCCATCACCGCGCGATTCCGGCCTCCGGTTCCCTCCGGACGGCCCGCCTCGCGTGCCCTCCCTCCGCCCCCGCCCCGGTTTCCTCCCGCACGTCCCGCAACGGACACGTCCCGCAACGGAAACGGAGCAACCCCAGCCATGACACCGGCACCCGTACCCGCCCCCGTCCGCACCCTCGACCCCGCCGCCGCCGACGAACTGACCCGGGCCGCACGGCACGTCCTCGCCGGGACCGGAACCCCGGCCGCCCGGCCGGAACCCTTGGAGCGCGTCGCCGTGACGGCGGCCCGCCTGGGCGCGACGGTCCGTCACCACTGCCGTCCGGTCGACACCCCCGACGGCCTGTACGTCCTGCGCGGCCTCCGCGTCGACGACACCGAGCTCGGACCCACGCCGCCGGACTGGGCCGCCGCGCGCGACGGCGGCGCGGTGTGGAACGTCCTGCTCCTCCTGCTCGCCACCGTGATGGGCGACCCCCTCGCCTGGACCGGCCAGCAGGACGGCCGCTTCGTCCACGACATCGTCCCCAGCCCCGGGCACGAGCGGGAGCAGACGGGCGCCGGCAGCACCGCCCTGCTCAGCCCGCACACCGAGGACGCCTTCCACCCCGGCCGCGCGCACCTGCTGATGCTCGGCTGCCTGCGCAACCCCGACCGCGTCGCCACCACCGCCGCCAGCATCCGCAAGGCACGGCTCAGCCACGAGGACGTGGCGCTGCTCTCCCGGCCGGAGTTGCCGATCCGGCCCGACGACACCTACCACGAGGCGCATGCCTTCGACGGACCACCGCCGAAGGTCCCCACCCTCTGGCGGTCCGCCGACGGCCTCACCCTCCGCTTCGACCCCGCCTACACGCCCCTCGACGACGCCGCGCCCGCCTACCGCGCCGCCTACGGCCGGCTGGCGGACGAACTCGCCCGCGTGTCCGTGGTGGTGTGCCTGGAACCCGGCGACGTGCTCGTCGTCGACAACGACCTCGTCGTCCACGGCCGGGTGCCCTTCCGGGCCCGCTACGACGGCACCGACCGCTGGCTGAAGCGGACCTCCGTCCGCGTCCCCGGCCGCCGCACGAGGCCCGCCACCGAGGCACACGAGCACGGCTACGGCCAGACCGTGATCCGGGCGCACTCCTGACCGACCCGACGGACGGAGAGACTCTCATGACCATGACCACCGGCTTCGAACTCGTGGACGACAGGTGTCTGTGCGTACTCAGCGCCGGCGACCTCGCGGGCCTCGACATCCCTCCGGCGGACGTCGTCGAGGTCGTCGAGCAGGCCTACCGCACCCTCGCCGACGGGCGGTCCGACAACCCCCGCAAACTCACCGTCAAGCCCGCCGACGGCCACTCCGTCGCGTACGCGATGCTCGGCCGCGACGGCGTACGCGACGTCGTCGCCGTCAAGACCTCCTACAAGCACGGCCTGCGCGAGGAGCGCGACCGGCAGCACTACTACACCGCGCTCACGCTCTACGACGACGCGACCGGGCTGCCCGTCGCGATGATGGACTGCGGCCGCGTCGGCGCCCTGCGCACCCCGGCCGTCTCCGCCCTGCTCGCCCGCGAACTCGCCGCGCCCGGCAGCCGCACGGCCCTCGTCATCGGCACCGGGACGCAGGGCCGGCTCGCCCTCCCGTTCCTCCTCACCACCCTGCCCGGGCTCGACCGGCTGCTGCTCTTCGGCACCCACCAGGACGGCATACGCGCCGTACACGAGCGGCTCCACACGTACTTCCCCGACCGCGAGGCCGAGACCGTCGACGACCTCCGCGCCGCCGCGGCGGCCGCCGACGTGGTCGTCGCCACCGCCGGGCCGAACACCCCGGCGCGCGTCGAGGCCGACTGGCTCCGACCGGCGGCCCTGACCGTCCTCGTCGGCCACGGCATCGCACCCTCCACCCTCCACCGGGCCGACCGGGTCATCGCCACCAGCGCCGCGCAGATGCGGGTCACCGGCACCGACATGGCCGACGGCGACGGCGTACTCCGCACCGCGGACGCCGAGTTCCCCGACGTCCTGGCCGGCCGCGCGCCCGGCCGCACCGACGCCGGCCAGAGCCTCTTCGCCTACAACAGCGGACTCGTCGTCACCGACATCGCGCTCGGACACCGCTTCGCGCAACTCGCCCTCGCCCAGGGCCGCGGAACTCGGGTGCCGCTGTGGCGGTGACACCCGGGGCACCCCCGCCGAGCCTGCCCGCCCACCCCGATCCGCGTCTCGACGCGGTCCTGCGCGGCGGCCTGCCGCACCGGCTGGCGCACGCCTTCGGCGGCCCCTTCCACCTGCTGCTGCCGGACCGCTTCGACGCCAACGCCGCCGCGTTCCACACCGCGCTGGCGGACAGCGGTGTCGAAGGCCGCGTCCACTACGCCAAGAAGGCCAACAAGGCGGCCGTCTGGATCGAACGCTGCGCGATCAACGGCACCGGCGTCGACGTGGCGTCCCTCGGCGAGCTCCGCGAGGCGCTCGGCCACGGCGTACGCGGCGAGGACATCGTCGTCACCGGCCCCGCCAAGGCCGACGACCTGCTCAGGACCGCCGTCCTGCACGGCTGCCTGCTCACCGTCGACGCCCTCGACGAACTGGACCGGGTCACCGCCCTCGCCGCGGCCACCCGCCCGGCCCGGCTGCTGCTCCGCCGGCGGCCCCCGGCCGCGCGGTACAGCCGCTTCGGCCTCGACGACACCGAACTGGCCTTCGCCCTGCGGACGTGTGCGGCCGCCGCCGGCACCGTACGGACGGAAGGCTTCTCCTTCCACCTCACCGGCTACGCCACCCGGCCCCGCGCCGACCTCGCCGGTGAACTCGTCGACCTCTGCCTCACCGCCCGGACGATGGGCCTGCCGGCCGACCGGATCGGCATCGGCGGCGGCTTCGCCGTCGACTACGCGGCGGCCGCCGACTGGGAACGCTTCCTCGCGCGACAGGGCCCGGACGACTACCACGCCGGCAAGTCCTTCCCGGCCGCCGCCTTCTACCCGTACCACTCGCCCGTCGCCGGCGCCGACGCGCTGCGGGAGATCCTCGCCACCCGGCCGGGCGGCCGCGGCGCCCCCCTCGCGGACCGGCTCCGCGCGGCAGGGATCACGCTCCTGACGGAACCCGGCCGGGCGCTGCTCGACCGCGCCGGATGCACCGTCTTCCGCGTCCAGGGCGTCAAGGACCGCTCCGGATACGCGATCCTCACCGTGGACGGCACCAGCCTCAGCCTGTCCGAGCAGTGGTTCGGCAGCGAGTACCTCCCCGACCCCGTCCTCCTCCCCGCCGGCGACCGGCCTGTCGGCGGCCGACCTGCCGGCGACCGCCCCGCCGGCCGGCCCGTGCGCGCCTGCGTGGGCGGGGCCACCTGCCTGGAGACGGACCTGCTCACCTGGCGCAAGGTCGCCTTCCCCGCCCGGCCGGAACCCGGCGACCTCCTGGTCTACCCCAACACCGCCGGATACCAGATGGACTCCAACGAGTCGCCGTTCCACGACCTCCCCCTCCCGCCGAAGGTCGTCGTCGACACGGCGGACGGACGCGTCCGGTGGCGGCTCGACCGCCGCCCGGCCCGCTGACTGCCCCTCACCCTCGGGAGCCCCCATGCACCCAGCCCCGGCGCGCCCCGCCATCGTCAGCCGAGTCTCCGACCTCATCGGCCACACCCCGCTCTTCGAGCTGTGCCGCACCGAGAACGACAGCCGCCTCCTTCTCAAACTGGAGCAGTTCAACCCCACCGGCACCGCGAAGATCCGCATGGCCCGCGCCATGGTCGACGCCGCCGAGACGGCCGGCCGGCTCCGCCCCGGCGGCCGCATCATCGAGTCGACCTCCGGCAACACCGGCCTCGGCCTCGCCGTCATCGCCGCCGAACGCGGCTACGCCTTCACCGCCGTCGTCGACACCCACGCCGCCGCCGACAAACTGCGCTGCATGGCGGCCCTGGGCACCGAACTCGTCCACGTCACCGGCGGCGGCACCGGCGAACTCGCCACCGCCGCCCGCGAGGAACTCGCCGAGCGGATGGCCGGCGAGGACGCCGCCGCCGTCTTCACCGAACAGCACAACAACCCCGCCAACGCCGCCGGCTACCACCCCGTCGGCCGCGAACTCGACGCCGCCCTCGACGGCCGCGTCGGCGTCCTCATCGGCGCCGTCGGCACCGGCGGCGGCCTGTGCGGCACCGGCAGGGAACTCCGCCGCACCGTCCCCGGCGTACGCGTCGTCGGCGTCGAACCGAAGGGCTCCATCGCCTTCGGCGGCCCGGCCCACGCCTACCACCAGTCCGGCACCGGCACCCCCGAAGGCGCGCCCGTCGGCGCCCTGGTCGACTTCGACCTCATCGACGAGGGCGTCAAGGTCGGCGACGTCGAGGCCTTCGCCACCGCCCGCGTCGTCGCCCGCAGGACCGGCCTCCTCATCGGCGGCTCCGCCGGCGGCGTCGTGTACGAGGCCCTGACCCGCATGGCGGACCTCCCGCCGCGCACCACCATGGTCGCGCTCGTCAACGACGGCGGCGAGAAGTACCTGGACACCGTCTTCGACGACGACTGGATGCGCGCGCGCCACCTCGCCGACCCCACCGTCGAGCGCGAGATCGACGAACTGCTCACCAAGCTGCGCGGGAACTGACGGCCATGCCGATACCGATATCCCTCCGCACCCTGCCCGCCGACGGCCGCGCCCTCGCGACGCTGGCCGTACCGCTGGCCCTCACCCAGCTCGCCCAGGTCGCCCTCACGACCACCGACACGGTCGTCATGGGCCTCATGGGCGCCGAGGCGCTCGCCGCCGGCGGACTCGCCCTCGTCGTCTTCAACCAGCTGCGCACCATGGGCGTCGGCATGGTGACCGCCGTCGGCAACCAGGTCGCCGCCGCGGCCGCCCGCGCCGAGGCCGCCGCCACCGACACGGCACGCACCGAGGCCGACGAGGAGGTACGCGGCCTCGTCCGGGCCGCCCTCACCCTCGCCACCCTCGCCGGCCTCGCCGGTGCCGCCCTGATGGTCCTCGCCGGCCACGCGCTCGCCTGGCTCGGACAGGACGCCTCCGTCGCCGACGCCGCCCGGCCCGTCCTCCACGCCCTGGCCCCCGGCCTCGTCCCCTGCCTGTGGTTCCAGGCCATCCGGCAGGTCACCGTCGGCATGCGCCGCCCCCAGGCACTGCTGCGCATCACCCTCGCCTCCCTCGCCGTCAACGCCGCCCTCGACTGGGCCCTCGTCCACGGCACCTGGATCCTCCCCGAACTGGGCCTGCCCGGCATCGGCGTCGCCACCTCCCTCGTGTACCTCCTGTCCTGCCTGGCCCTCCACGCGTCCACCCGCCGCGACCCGCGGCTTGCCCCGCTCGTCGACCTCCGCCTGCGGAAGACCCACCGGGGCACCCTGCGCCGCCTTACCGGCCTGGGGACGCCCATCGCCGCCACCTACGGCTCGGAGGCCGGCTTCTTCTCCGTCGTCGCCCTCGTCGCCGGCACCTTCGGCAGCGCCGCCCTCGCCGCCCACACCGCCGTCAACCAGCTCGTGTACACCGTCTTCCAGATCGCCGTCGGCCTCTCCCACGCCGCGTCCGTCAACGTCAGCCGCGAGCTGGCCCTCGGCCGCGCCGACGCCGCCCGCCGGCTGAAGAACACCGCACTGGCCTGCGGCGCGGCCGTGACGACCGTCGTCGGCGCGGTCTACGTCCTCGCCCCCGACCTCGTCCTGCGCCCCTTCCTCGCCCCGGACGAGACCCAGGCCCGCGCGATCGCCACCGACCTCCTCCTCATCGCCGCCGTCCTACAGCTCTTCGACTGCGCCCAGAACATCGGCGTCGGCCTGCTGCGCGGCCTCGACGACACCAAGGGCGGCTTCCGCGTCACCCTCGTCGGCTACTGGGCCGTCGGCCTGCCCGCCGCCTGGCTCCTCGGCCGCCTCGCCGGCCTCCACACCGCCGGCGTCTGGCTCGGCCTCCTCACCGGCCTCGCCACCACCGCACTCCTCCTCCTGCGCCGCTACCACCGCCGCCTCACGGCCCGGACCGCCGCGGCGGGTGACGCGGCCGTCCACGCCACCTGACGCCTTCCCTGGATCTGCTGCCAGACCTGCCCGGCTGAGCCGATGCAGGCGACCTGCCGGACGGCATGCCCCCGTCGTCGAGACACAGGCCGGTGGCCACGGTCCTGACGGTGAAGCTCTGGTTGCCGAGCTCGACCAACTCCCAGCGCCGCGCCCAGGAGTTGGTGCAGCCCCGCTGGACGACGAGGCCGCCGGGCAGGCTGTCGACCGGCTCGACGCCCTCGCCGGAGTGCACGGCCCGGACGTCCGACGACGTCTCGCCGACCGCGGACCGGGTCGAGAAGTCCTGCTGGCCGCCGCTCTTGCAGGCGAACTGCTGGAGCACCGCGCCGTCGTCTCCGGACGCGGCACGGATGTCCAGGCACTTGCCGGTGGCGGCGTTCCGGTAGCTGTACGTGCCGATGGGCGTCGCGTCCGCCGGTACGGTCAGCAGGGCCGCGGCCGCCACGCTCGACGCCGGCCTCGACCACACCTGGTCCCTGCCACGCCGTCAGTGGACGGCGGACCTGCGGGCCGCCGAGCGGTCCTGGACCCGCCTCCCGCGCTGGGGCCACGAACTTCACCTGGGGGAACCGAAGTGGAGGAAACTCCTCCACCACGCGCTCCACGACTTCCACGCCGTGGCCGTCGCCCCCTACTGGGCGCAGATCCTGGCGGCGACGCACACCGACCGCACCCGGCGGGCCCTGGACACGGCGGACGCCGGCGTCGAGGGGATGCTCGCGCGGCTGCATCCGCGGATCGCCTGGTCCTCGCCCGTCCTGTCCGTCGACTGCCACGTCACCGTGGACCTGCACCTGGAGGGCCGCGGACTCCTGCTCGCCCCGACGTTCTTCTGGCCCGAACCCCTCGCGTTCCCCGACAACGCGGACTCCACGCGGCCCGTCGTGCTGCGCTACCCCATCGCCCACGACCTCGCCGCCTACCGGTCGGTCTGGGCGGCGGCGGCCGTGTCGGGCCCGGACGACGCTCTCGCCGCGCTGCTCGGCACCACGCGCGCCCGTGCGCTCCGGGCGATGGCGACCCCGGCCGGGACGGCCGAACTCGCCCGCAGGACCCGCACGTCCGCCGCCACGGCCGGCCACCACGCCACCGTCCTGCGCGGCGCGGGCCTCATCACCACCGAGCGGGACGGCACCGGCGTCCGGCACGCGCTCACACCGATGGGACGTGCACTGCTGCACGGAGCGGACCCGCCCTGACGCCGCGGATCCTGACGCCGCCGGTCCGGACGCCGCGGGCCCGCCGGTCCGCTCACGGCGGCTCGACCTCCAGCCACCGGACGCCCCGTGCCCCGCGGTACTCCAGCGCCTGCCAGCCCAGTTCCCGGAGCGCCTCCGCGCACTGCCGGAGGGCGTCCTGCTGCCGGTACCGGGCGCGGCTGCCGGGCGGGCCGGCCCACTCGACACGCACGGCCCCCTCGTGCTCGCGCACCCGGTAGCCCGCCGCCGCACGCCGGCCGTCGGAGCCGACGGCGGAGGGCGGGACGCCCGCGGCCTCCAGCGCCAGCGCGACGGCGGGCACGGGCCGGCGGCGCTCCCACTCGGCGGGCACGGACAACGGCCTGCCGGCCGGCGGGTTCATCAGCTTCCGGATGTGCCACAGCCCGTCCATCGCCGCCCGGACGGCGGCCGCGCGGTCCCCGGGACTCCGCCCGGGCCCGGGCGGGCCCTCGTCACCGGTGGCGGCGCGGAAGCCGCTCGCGTCGTCCGGCATGAGCACCCGGCCCTCCCTTTCGTACAAGTCCGCGACCGGGGACGGGACATGCCGCCCGGCGCGTCCCGGCCCGCTTCCATGATGCGGGCGGGGTCCGACACTCGGCCGGGGGGCGGTCCCGAACAGGTGCGCAGCACCAGGCACACTTTCCTCAGCAGCAACCCATCACACATGAGGACAGAGCACATGATCACGCTCACGAAGGAAGACGGCCCGGCGGACCTCGACGGGGTCACCCACCTGTCCATCGGCGTCTCTTGGGACCCCACCGCCGGCACCGCCGGCGGCCTGATGGGGAAGTTCAAGCGGAAGCAGGGCACCGACCTCGACCTCATCGCCGTCGCGATGCAGGGCTCGGACCCGGTGCGCCTCGCGGGCCTCGACTCGCTCGACCCGATGGGCAACGGCTCGCTGGTCCACAGCGGCGACAACCAGACCGGGCACGGCGAGGGTGACGACGAGACGGTGACCGTCGAGTTCGGGCGGATACCGGTGCAGATCACCTCCATCGTCTTCGTCGCCGCGGCGTTCAAGAAGAACAGCTCCTTCCAGAGCGCCCGGAACATCAGCTTCAAGGTGTACGACGCGACGGGCGGCAGCAGCCAGCAGGTGGCCGACATCTGGCCGAGCCTGCTCAGCAACGACAACGGCTGCGCGGTCGCCAAGGCGATCCGGGTCGGCACCGCCTGGAAGCTCCAGGTCATCAACGAGACCGGGAAGATCAAGCAGGGCGACGAGCACGCCCTCATGCGCTTCGCCATCAGCAAGTGACGGACACGCCGTCAGGCCGGGGCGCCGCCGCGAGGCGACGGGTTCTCGTCTCACCCGCGCCGGTGCCCTACCACGCCCAGTGGGCCTCGGCACACCTCGTCGAGGACATCGTGACCGGCCGGATCCGGGCGAGCGAGGATCCGGCCTGGGCCGACTACGGAGCGGCCGACCCCGAGGAGTACGAGTGGTGGTCCTGGCGGCTCTGCGGCATCGCCTGCCTCCGCATGGCCCTCGAACACTTCGGCCGGACCGCGCCCAAGGCCATGCGACTGGCCGAGGAGTGCACCGCCGCCGGCGGATACGTCAGGCATGAGGACGGGCTGCACGGGCTGGTCCACGCGCCGTTCGCCGCCTGGGTACGCGACCGGTTCGGCCTGTGGGCCGAGGCGCGCGCCGACCTGCCCGCCGCCGAGATCCCGGGCATCCTCGCCGGCGGCGGGCTCGCGGTCCTGTCGGTGCACCCGTCGATCCGCCGGCCCGACGGCGACCCACCGGCCAAGGGCGGACACCTGGTGCTCGCGGTCGGAGCCACCGAACACTGCCTGCTGATCCACAACCCCTCCGGCTTCCCGGGCTCCTCCCAGCGGGACTTCCCCGTGCCGTGGGAGAGGCTGGACCGCTTCTACGCCGGCCGCGGCATCGTCCTCGGCGCCGCATAGCGCAGCGCACGCCGGACGCCGCGTAGCGCGGCATGCCCCGGCCTCGGTGCTCCCGCACCGCGGCCGTCCGCCGGACGTCCGGTACGCGGCGTCCGGCGAACGGCTCCCGTTCGGTTCCGGCGTCTCAGTCCCCGTCGTCGTCGGAAGCGCTGTCGGGGGTGCGGCCGGCCGGTCCACCCGCGGCGCGGTTGGTGACGTCGATGGCGCCGCCGCCCCCGTCGTGATCGCTGCCCGCGGTGCCCTTGCTGCCGACGAGGGCGTCGGCCGTGCGGTCGACCTCCAGCCATGAATCGGCGCGGGAGTTGTCGACCACCAGCACCCCGAACGTGGAGCGTCCGGCGTTGCCGCCGCCGCAGGCCCGGTCCTGCTCCGGCGGCGCGGTGCCGCCGGCCTGAGCCATCGCCTTCCCGCCCAGCAGAGCGCTCACCAGCACCACGCCGGCGGCACCGGCGGTGAGGAGACCGGCACCGCGGATCGCGCGGGGAATCACGCGGGGACCTCGTGCGGGGCCGGCCGGTGCCCGCCGAGGTTCCGCTCCAGCAGCCGGGTGGAGACCTCGACGCCGACGCCGCCGGCCGTCGCGATACTCGGCAGCCGACCGTCCTCCGCCTTCAGCTCGGCCAGCGCCCGGTCGATCGCCTGATGTGCCGCGAACAGGCACGGGGTGCTGTAAATGGCGACGTCCACGCCGAGTCCGGTGAGTTCGCCGAGCGAAAGGCGCGGGGATTTCCCGCCGGCGATCTGGTTGAAGAGCAGCGGCTTGTTTCCGAGGACCGCTCGTACTTCGCGGATGAGCCCGGTACTGCGGACGCCGTCGACGAGGACGACGTCCGCCGCCGTTTCCGCCAGGGCCTCCGCACGGCGCAGGATCTCCTTTTCCTCGGTGGCGTCCGTGCGCGCCACGACGACGAGGTCGTCGCGAGCGTTCAGCACGAGTTCGAGTTTGGTCAGGTACTCGTCCAGCGGCAGGACCGCCTTGCCATCCGCGTGCCCGCAGCGGCGCGGACGCTTCTGGTCCTCCAGGATCACCCCGGAGGCGCCCGCGTGCTCCAGGCGGCGTACCACGTGGCACGCCACTTCGTGGTCGACGTAGCCGTCGTCGATGTCGACCAGCAGGTGGTGGTCGGGGAAGGCCGGGCGCAGCCGTTCCAGGAAGCCGACCATGTCCGGCCAGGCGACGAAGCCGATATCGGGCAGGCCGTAGTATGACGCGGCGAATCCGAACCCGGATACGAAGAAGCCGTTGTAGTGCCGGGCCGCGAGGGATGCCGAATACATGTCGTAGATGCCGATGAGCGGTGTCGTGCCGGGCAGTGCGATCTCGTCTCGCAGCGCCGTTCCGTATCGCATGTTTCCCTCCCGAGTCCGTGCCGCCGGAATTCGGCCGACGGGGCGCACACGCTGGCAGAGATGCTCCGCACTGTAAATGGCGGACCACGGGACAGTCATGACTCGGAATGGTGCGACGGGTACGGCCATATGATTGACGCTCGCTTTACAGCGCCAGGTCAAGGCGCGGGGCCGGCAGCGGGCGGACGACTGGGCACGCATCCCGGGTCGTCACCACGGCCGCGCCGCGGGCCCCGAGTACGTGCCACGCGGTCCGGCCGGGCATCGGACCGACGTAGGGCGTCCGGTCGGGAAGCGGTAGAGGCATGAGGGACCCCTGCCGTACCGCAGCGTCGGCCCCGCTGCCCCGGACGGCTGCCTCCGTATCGCCGCCCCGCCGGTCCCGGTGTGGGATGAGAGGACGGCAACCGGAGCGGAGGCGCGCATGCGAGACGGCCGAGTGTTCGAGGCGGGCAAGGGGAGGCGGCGCGCCGCGTGGCGGTCCCTGGTGACGGGGCTCGCCCTGCTGTCCCTGCTGTCCGCGGCCGGGGTCGCCCACCCCGACGGCCACCACTCGACGCGCCGGATCCAGCCGTCGGTCACCCGGGAGTCCGACTGGCACGACGTGGCGACCGCGCTCGGCCACCGGGGCGTGCTCGTCGACCACCGGGCCTACGGGATCGGGTTCCCCCGGGCCGACCTCGACGTGATCAGCAGGGGGTATCACGTCAAGGCCATCGGGTCGTTCGTCTCGTTCATCCGCTACCCCGACCGGCAGACCATGATGATGGGCGAGCTGGCGGTGACCGAGCAGGAAGTACGGAAGGTGCTCGACGTCCTGAACGCCCACGGCATCTCGCAGACGTCCCTCCACAAGCACCTGCCCACCCACCGCCCCGCCCTCTGGTGGGTCCACTTCCACGCCATGGGCACCAGCCCGTTGACCATGGCCCGCGGGCTCAGGGCCGCGCTGAACGCCACCGGTACCCCCGCCGTCTCGGGCACCCCCAAGAAGGTCGCGCTGGCGCTGAACGGCCCGGCCGTGGACAAGGCCCTCGGAGCCAGAGGACGTGCCCAGGGCAGGGTCTACAAGGTCACCTTCGCCCGCAACGAGAGCGTCGCCGACCACGGCCGCGTGCTGCCCCGGATGACCGGTGCCACCTCGGCGTTCATCTTCCAGCCCGTCAGCGGGGGCAAGGCGTTGCTGAACGGGGACATCGCCGTCGTCGCGAAGGAGGCCCCCGCCACCATGAAGGCGCTCCGGCGGGCCGGCGTGGACATCATCTCCTTCCACAGTCACATGCTCACCGACGAGCCCAGACTGTTCTTCCTGCACCTCTGGGCCGTGGGCGACCCGGTCACCCTCGCCAAGAACCTCCGCACCGTCATCCGCCACACCAACGCCAGGGCCACGGCCACGACACCCTGACGCCGGGGGAGCGGTGCCGCCTCAGAGCATCAGCAGCAGCCGGGTGTTCGGCACGAGCTTCCGATTCACGCTGGTGCTCTGCACGAAGATCGTGAAGTCGTCGTTGTGGTCGGGCCGGACTCGGACCTCCACGTCCGGCAGTCCGAGCAGAGCGCGGGCCTCCGGCCCGGTGTAGACCTGATCCGTCTTCTTCTCCAGCACCGCGATCCGCTTGCGCGCCTGGACCTTCTCCGACTTGCTCAACTGGTAGAATGCGCAGCCGGTGCGGTAGGTGTGACCGTTCTCGGTGACCCACTCCCTTATCCCCGCCTCACGAGCCACCGGCAGCAGCCGGTACTCCGCCGGATCCACCGGCGTGAGACCGGCCGCCTTGATGGTGTCCTGGTTGACCGCGTCCGCCCCCGTCGAGAACACGGCCCGCGAGCCCCGGATGCCCTTCGTGCGGCCCACCATGAACTTCTCGGTGGCCTCCCGGATGACCTCCCCGGCCTCCTCCAGGCCGTGCGTGCTCGTGGCGTCCCAGACGGCGATGTTGTCCTTCGGGAACCCGCACTGCATGGCCTCGCGCTTGCCCATCTGGTCCGGCACCAGCACGGCCAGCGTCCAGTTGTCCTCCTGCGTCTCGATCATCGAGGCCACGGCTCGCGCCAGCTCCCGCGGATCCCTCGACGGCGCGTCCGCGCAGTGCCCGCTCGCGTTCTCCTGCCCGTCGGTCAGGACGAACGTCAGGAAGCTGTGGTCACCGTACAGTTGCGCCGTCCGCGCCAGCTCGCGCTGCGACTTCAACGTGGCCGCCAGCAGCGCCGTCATCCCGCCGACCCGGTACAGCTGCTTCAGCGACGGCATCCGCAGCACGTCCTTGTCGTAGATGACGCACTCGACCTGGTCCGCGAAGACGTACACCGTCACGCGGGTCTCCTGGTCCAACTCCTGCGACCGGCGCGCCAGATAGGCGATCTGCCGGTCGGCGACGTCGACGACCTTCCCGCTCAGGTGCGACATGGACGAACTGGCGTCCAGCACCAAGGCGACGTGATTGATGTAGTTCTGGCTTCCGGACATGGTCGTCTCCCCCTCGTTCCGACTCGGTGGCCTCACCTTCTCACCCCCCACTGACAATCGCCCTGACCTGCACCTTTGCCCTCCCGGCCAGCCGGCAGCCACCAGTCACCAGCCACCCGCCGCCGCGACCGTCAGCGCACGCGGTCCCTGACCACCCGGCGGGCCAGCTCGGCCTCCGCCGGGGCCAGTTCCGCGGCCGTCGCCGCCGACAGGGCGTCGCCGTACACGATCCCCGCCGGCGACGGGCCGCCCGCGAGCAGGCACCGGCGGCGCAGATGGGTCGGCGGGTGGGTGCTGTCCACGCTGTGACCCCGGCGGGCGCCGGCCCGGCGCAGCCGCTCCACCTCCCGTTCGGGCACGGCGCCGACGTGACCGGCCAGACCGTCCCACAGCCCCCGCTCCGCCTCCTGCCGCGCCTCGTGCCCGCCCCGGCCGCCGCGCATCGAGGCGGCCGCCGCGACGCGCCGCAGCTCCGAGTGGACCGTGCCGACGAGGAGCAGCCGGTCCATCAGACCGACGGCCGCTTCCGTGGACCCGGCCCTGGCGGCATCCGCGTCGGCCAGGTACTCGGCCCGCTGCGACGCCCGCAGGGAGAGGTGGTCGAGGAGCAGCAGCAGCCCCTGGACGGCCCGGCGGGGCAGAAACGTCATGCCGTTCACGAACAGGTCCACCGGACCGTTCACGGGCCCCGGTGCCAGCGTGTAGTGCCAGACGGACAGCGTGCGCAGCGCCTCGCCGGTGACGGCGCCGTACCGGATGTCCCCGTGGGCGAAGTGCCCGAGCTCGTGGCCCAGGAGCGCCACGCGCTCCTGCGGCGACAGGACGCGCCAGAGGGGCAGCCCAAGCGTCAGGACCCGCCGCCGGCGGAACCCGTACACCGTCACCGACGCGTTGAACTCCGCGGTGACGAGCACCGCGTGCACCCCGGCCGTCCCGACGCGGCCCCCGACCTCGTCGATCAGCCCGAACAGGCGCGGCGCGTCGGCCCGGTACAGCACCGGCGTGTTCCCGGGCAGCCGCGCCGGGCGCGGGAAGACGACCACGGCGACGGCCAGCAGGACGACCCCGAGCAGCGGCTGCACCACGGTGCTCCACCCCAGCACGACCAGCAGCACCCCGGCGACCGCCACGGCCGCCGTCACCCCGTGCACCAGCAGCGCCAGAGCGAACGCCGCGACCGTCGGCGCGTCCCGCTTCGGCGGGGCGAGGCCGTCCCGCCGGCCCATCTCGTCCGCCAACTGCTCGCCGTACCGCCGCGCGAGCGCCCGCCGCACGGCGGTGATCCGCCCGGGCGGCGGTTCGGTACGCGCGGAGTCGACGTTCCAGTCACACGCGTCGCACCAGTCGACGTACCGCTCGTCGACGGGGACCGTGCCGCCGCACTCCCGGGCACGCACGGGCGGCGGCCGAGCCCCCCGCGGTCGCCGAACTCGCTTCTCTCGTCTGGTCCATGAGCCCCTCCCCAGCGCGGCCGACCGGCTCGCGCCCGGGGAAGGATAGACGCCCACCGTGCCGCGGCGGGCGCGAACTCGCACACAAGTGCGGCACGCGCCACAGGTACGCGCCACAGGCGCGCACCACAGGGCCGCGCCCCGCGCGGTCAACGCTCCACGAGGAGCCCCGCGGGAATCATGAGGTTGATGCTGCTCTCGTACTCGATCACCTGGTCCGGAACCAGCCGCAGCCCCGGATGACGCTCCATCAGCAGCTCGATCCCCACCCTCGCGACGGTCCGCGCGAGGTACGAGCCCAGGCAGTAGTGCAACCCCTGGGAGAAGTGCAGACTGGCCGCGAGATTCTTGCGGTGGGGATCGAAGACCTCCGAATCGGGAAAGCGGCTCTCGTCGTAATCCGCGGACGACACCATCGTCCAGATCATCGATCCCTCAGGGATGCGGACACCGGCCACCTCCACATCCGTGGTGGTCCTGCGGAAGACGCCCAGCCCGATTCCGGAGCGCCGCAGCGCCTCGTTGAAGTAGTCGTCGAACAGTGACGGGTCGGCGCGGAGACCGTCCCAGTGCCGCGGGTCCCGCAGCAGTTCCCGGCACATGTTGACGACGACGAATCCGGCCGGCCGGATCCCCGCCGCGAGGATGTCGAAACTGATCAGGCTGATGAGTTCCGCTTCGCTGTAGTCGGCCTCTCCCTTCGCCACGAGATCCAGGAGGTATCCGATCAACCCGTCCCGCGGATTCTCGCGGCACCACTCGATGACGTCGGCCAGGTACGCCTCCAGCTCCCGCACGTCCCGGGCATAGCCCACCTGCTTCTCGGCGGGCGGAATCCCGAAGAAGAACCCGTTGACCGCCTCGTGATAACGCATGATCCTGTCGTGGTCCGCCACCGGAAGCCCCGCCAGATCGATGAGCACGCGACTCGCCGCCGGCCGGGCGAACGACGCCACGAGATCGAAGGGGGAACCCTCGGGTATCTCCTTGAAGCAGCGGGTCATGATCTCCCGTATACGGCCTTCACGCCGGAGCATGGCCTTGGCCGAGAAGTACTTCGCCACCGGGCCGCGCAGCCGGTCGTGCGCCGGCCGGCCGTCGAAGGCCAGGTTGGGAGCCGCGAAGGTGTGCGTCTCCTCCAGGAGGCCCCGGACCTCGTCGGAGAAGTTCGACAGGATGATCGGCCTGGTGGAGGAGGAGAAACTCTCCGCGTCCTTGAGGATCTCCAGGACGTCGTCGTACCGGGAGACGATCCACATGCGGTAGCGCTCGCTGTAGAAGACGGGAGCCTTCTCGCGGGCCGTCTTCAACTGCTGGTACAGGTCCGCGAAGCCGGGGGTCCCGAAAGGATCGAATCCGGCGCCGTTCGGCCCGAAGGGGCAGCCCCCGGCCGGCGGCGCGAGGCCGTTCCCCGAGGCGGGGGCGCTTGTCTCGGACATGTGCTTCCCTTTCTGCGATGTCTGTGACCTCTGAGCTGTCTGCGATGGGGGATTCCGGCGGGCGCCGGAGGGCTTTCCCCGGCGCCGGCACCCGAAGATCTCGTCAGCCGAACACGTCCGCGAACCTCTTCCGCCACTCCTCCTCGTGTTCCGCCTTGACGCTCTCCGGAATGTGGAGGACGCCGCGGAAGTCGTCGGCATGCGCCGGCAGATCGGACCGCCGCAGCATCGTGGGCGTACGAGCCTCCGGGTGCACGGGCATGACTCCCAGCCGTTGGCACCAGTCCTGCTGGACGTCCGGCCGCAGCGCGAACGCGATGTACCGGCGCGCGACGTCGCTCACGGAATCCGGCACTCCGCGCGGAATCCACAGAGCGTCGGCGGTATCCGACGTCCCCTCGTCCGGAACGCTCCACCCGACGGGCAATTCCGCCTGGAATTCCAATACGTTGGGAAGGGCCCGGAAACACAGATCGAGACGCCGGGAACGCAGCCGCTCCTCCATGCCGACGCTGTACTCGAGTTCGGCGACCTGCGGCCGCAGGCGGCCCAGGAAATCCCAGCACGCCTCCATGTCGGCGGGAATGCCGTCGAGCCCGCCGCCCCGCATCGTCTGCGCGATCGCGTGCAGGCCGTTCCCGTGCGGATAGAGGGCGACCCTGCCGCGGTGCCGTTCGTCGAGCAGGACCTCCCACGACCGGGGCGGCCCGTCCGGGAACACCTCCTCGTGGTACCCCAGCACGTAGTACACGACGTAGGGGTAGACCACACACCCGCCCGCCGCGCCGTCCGGCCGGGCCCGGCGCCGGAGTTCCGCCAGGACCGGCATGCGGGCCGGGTCCAGTGGCAGGCAGTGGCCGGCCCACGCGGCCCGCAGCGCGGGCACCGCGTTCGACCAGACCACGTCGACGGGCGGGCGCTCGCCGTCGTCGAGGGCGCCCGCCAGCGCGGGCGGCAACGCCAGCCCGACGTGCGGCCGGTGGCGCACCCGCACGCCGGCGGCCCGCTCGAACGGACGCGAGACGGCGTCCCGCAGGGCACTGCCCCACCGGCCGCCCCAGGTCAGAACGGTGAGCGTGCCGTCGAGGGAAGACCCCACGGCTACACACCCCACCCGGTCCGCGCGTCCGGCAGCAGGGACAGCAGGCCGCCGGCCTCCCAGACGCGCCGGACGAACGCGCCCGGCGGCTCGAGAGGGATCTCCTCCCCGGTGTCGGTCGTCACGAGCGCCCGCTCGGTGTCGACCTCGACCCGCCCGCCCGCGCACAGCGACTTCAGGTCCTCCGCACGGGCCAGGGTGAGGCAGGGGAGACCGTTGTTGGTGCAGTTGCGGAAGAAGATCCTCGCGAAGTCGACGGCGATGAGGGCGCCGATCCCGTTCAGCCGCAGCGACCGCACCGACGTCTCCCGGCTGGACCCGCACCCGAAGTTCCGGCCGCCGACGAGCACGTCCCCCGGCCGCAGGCTCGGCTGGAGCTCCGGGTCGAGGCCGTGAAAGAGCCCCCGCTTCACCTTCTCGTCGTCGAGGCTGAAGAACTGCGGAGGATGGATGACGTCCGTGTTGAGATCGTCACCGAACCGCCACACCCGGCCCTTGATCGTCATCATCCCCGCGCCCCCCTCGCCTCGCGCGCCCCGCCCGCCTCGTACAGATCCGGACCGATATGACCGGCGAGCGCCGCACGCGCCACCGTACGGGCGCTCGCCAGATAGGTGCGGCTCTCCCAATGGCCCATACGGCCGCGGAAGTTGCGGTTGGACGTCGAGACGCACACGTCCTCGGCGCCCAGGACGCCCTTGTCGATCCCCCCGCACGGGCCGCAGCTCGAATGGTTGAAGATCGCGCCCGCGCTCGTCAGCGTGGCCACGTAACCGGCCTCCAGCGCCTCCTGGAACACGCCGACCGAGGCGGGGATGACGACGAACCGCACGTGCGGGTGGACCGCCTTCCCGTCGAGCTCCTCGGCCGCGTCCCGGATGTCGGTGAGCCGCCCGCTGGAACACGACCCCAGGAAGGCGACGGACACCGGCCGCCGCTCGACGTCCCGGACCGGCACCACGTTCCCCGGCGACCACGGCCTGGCGATCCGGGGCGTCAGGGCGGACAGGTCGACGTCCACCGTCCGCTCGTACCGCGCGCCGGGATCCGGCGCCGGCAGGTCGTCCGGCCGCCGGCCGTCCCGCGCGGCGCAGTAGGCGGCCGTCACCTCGTCGGGCACGAATACCCCGAACTTCGCCCCGAGCTCCACCGCCATGTTCGAGATCGCGAAGCGGTCGTCCTGCCCGAGCGGGACGTGCCCGAGGTCGTGGAACTCCAGGGAGCGGTACCGCGCACCGCTCTCGCCCAGCAGCCGCAGCAGCTCCAGGACGACGTCCCGGCCGTTGCAGTGCGCGCCGAGCGAGCCGTGGAAGCGGACCCGCACGGTGGCGGGCCGCTGCATCCACGTCCGGCCGGTGGCGAGCGCGTACAGGATGTCGGTGGACCCCATGCCCGTCGCGCACGCGCCGACGCCGCCGCCCATGACCGTGTGGCTGTCGGCCCCGACGATCAGGCTGCCGGGCGCGCACAACGGGCTCTCCACCAGCAGCTGGTGGCAGATCCCGCGGTCGAGCATGAGGTGGGTGACGTCCCGCTCCCGCGCGAAGCGCAGGAACCGGTTGGAGATGTCCGCCCGCTCGATGGTCGCCGGCGGCGAGAAGTGGTCGTTGGTGAAGATCACGCGCTCGCGGTCCCAGATCTCCAGACCGCGCCGCTCGAACTCGTCCACCAGGAGCGCGATGGTGGCGTCGTGCCCGAGCAGCGCGTCCACCCGCACCTCGCGGTACGCCCCGGTCTCCCCGGGGTCGACGGCGTGCGCGTCGATGATCTTGTCGCTGAGGGTGCGCCCGTCGCCCCTCACCAGCCCGTTCCCCCTCACTGCCCCACCCGCCCGTCGCCCGCGCGCTCGCGGCAGCGCTCGACCAGCGCCGCCGGGTCGTAACCGGACAGCAGCCCGCGGTACGCCTCCCGGAAGTCCGCGTACGCCCGCCGGTGCCCCGCCTTGTCCCGCCCCTCGACCGCGTCCCTGACCTCGTTCAGGGCACGCGCCACCAGCTCGTCGTCACACCGCAGACCCGCGGCGGCGAGCACGTGCCGCACCAGCGAGGTGCCGCTGTGCTTCCCGAGGACGTACTCGCTGCGCCGGCCCGTCCAGGCGGCCGGCAGGAACTCGTAGCTGCGGCTGTCCTTCAACATGCCGTCGACGTGCACACCCGACTCGTGCCGGAAGACGTTGTACCCGGTCACGGGCTTGATGGGACTCGTGGCCACCCCGCTCGCCCGTTCCACCGCGGACGCCAGCGAGGGCAGGGCCAACGGGTCGACGCCGTGCTCCACCCCGTACAGATGGGTCAGCCCCGCCACGCACTCGGCCAGGTCGGCGTTGCCCGCGCGCTCGCCGAGGCCGTTCACCGTACAGGTGATCGCGTCCGCCCCCGCCGCGACCGCCGCGAGGGTGTTGGCCGTGGCCAGACCGAAGTCGTTGTGGTTGTGCGTGCACAGGGTGATCCCGTCGCCCAGGACGTCGGCGAGCCGGCGGATCAGCCGCTGCATCGATGCCGGATGGGCGCAGCCGGTGGTGTCCGCCAGGACCAGCCGGCGTATCGGCACGTGCCGGCGGAGCTCGACGGCCGTGTCCGCGAGCTGCCGCGGATCCGTGCGGGTCGCGTCCTCGAACACCAGGTTGACGCCCAGGCCGTGCGACGCGGCGGCCTCCGCGCCCGACCGGAAGACGGCCGTGGCTCTCTCCCGGGTGATCCCCAAGGTCTCCTTCAGCCGCAGATCGCTGGTCGGCATGAACAGGAAGACCTCGTCCGCGCGGGCCTTGGCCGCGGCGTCGACGTCCTGGGGGAGGGGACGGGCCGTCGCCGCGATCGACGCGGCGAGCCCGAGCTCGTGCATGGCCTGCACGGCCTCCAGCTCACTGCCGGACGACGCGGGGAACCCCGCGTCCAGCGTCGATACGCCCGCCTCCGACAAAGCCGTGGCGAGCGCCAGCTTCTCCTCGATGGTGAACCAGACGCCCGGCGCCTGCTCGCCGTCGCGCAGAGTGCAGTCGATGACCTCCACGGAGGCCGGAAGACGGGGGTGGAACTCCTTCGCCGTGCGTGCTGTCTCCGTCATGCTCGTCACACAGTCCTTCGGTCAAAGGTGGTCGACATGTCAGGCCGCGCTTCCCGGTGCATCTCGATGTCGCACCAGCGCACCAGCAGGGACAGGCACGGCATGCCGTCGTGCCGCCAGACGACGCTGGGCCGCGCCATCTCCCCGGGTTCGCTGATCCGGCAGGCGCCCAGCCGCGCGATCTCGGACGCCAGTGCCCCGAACTCGTCGCCGAGCGCGCCGAGTCCCACGTTCTGCAGCCGCGCGGCGATGGGACGCAGCGCGCGCGGGACGTCTTTCACGCCGCCGACCGGCACCACCCCGACGGTGCGGTTGCCCGCGCCCGGGAGGGAGAGCAGGTCCGGGACGACGGTGACGGTCCAGTCGAGGCCGGGGGAGCGCCGGAAGGCGCCCCCGGGGCTGTTCGCCGCGGTCCAGGCCAGACCCGCCCGGCGCATCTGCAGGCCCGCCGCCTCCGCCGCGGGCAGCGACCCCAGCGGACAGTCCGCCGCGTACGCGGCCATCGCCGCCGCGATGGCTTCGGCGACGTCCTCGGGGCCCGGATCGTCGATCCCGGGGCTCGGGCCGCCCCCCTCCACCAGATACGCCTGAGGCGCGATACAGGCGTGCTGATTGAACGTGGACACGTCCACGGCGACGCGCCGGGCCACCTCGCCCAGCCCGACGCGCCGGACGTACGCCCGGGTGAGCACGCCCACCGAGACCTTGTGCCCGTGCTCGACGTAGCGCTGATGCGGCTTCAGGTACGCGCGGACGGCCGCGCACGCCTCGTCACCGCCGTACGCGATCACGGCGTCCGCCTGCTCCATCGCGTCCCGCAGCGCGTCCCGGTCGTCGCCCGGCCAGTAGGTGACCACCACGGCGTCGGCCAGTACGGGGTTCACCTCCGCCAGCGACCGCAGGAAGTGCGCCGTGAACGTGGGCTCACCACCCGCCACCTTGAGGAGCACCGCCGACTTGACCAGCAGCGCCCGCACCAGGGACAGCGCCGGCAGCCCGGGCACGTTCCCGCTGCACACCACCATGGTCACCCGCGGCCCCACGGCGAGGGTGCGGCCGCCGAGTTCGACGTCGTCCCGGAAGCCCTCCAGAACACCCGGATCACCCAGTTCGCGGCGCAGCACCCGATACAGCGTCCCCGACCGGTAGTTGGCCAGCTCGACGTCCAGGCTGCGGTCGACCGCCTCCGGCGAGAACCCCGTCGCGGCGACGATGTCCCGCCGGGCCCGCGCCCGGTGGACGAAATCACGGTCGGCCCAGCGCGAACACGTCTCGTCGAACGCCCCGACGATCTCCGCGACCGGCAGCGCGCGCAGGGACTCGTGCGCCGCCCGCAGCCCTTCCCCCACCGCCCGCCACTCGCCCGCCCCCGGCCGCCACCCGACGTACCCGCCGCGCACGGCCGTACGCTCCAGCGTGCCGGGACCGAGCCACCGGGGCAGCCACGAAACACCGTACTCAGACATGGGCCCCCCGCTCCGCCGCCACCTCGTCGAGCGCCAGCGAACAGCCCCGCCGGCGCTCCCGGGACACCCGGCCGACGACCGCAGCACCGGCCGGCCCCGCAAGGGCCAGGTCCCCGGTGAGCACCGCGCACGGCCGGTCCAGCACGCACAGGTCGACGACTTCGAGCAGCCCCGGCCCGCGGTCGACGAGCGTCAGGTCCTCCGGCGACCGCACCCGCGCCCGGACGAACGCCTCGGACGCCCTGGGCCGCTCGCCCGCGGGGCCGACGGCCGTGTCCTCCCCGTCGTACAGCTGACTCGCCAGCTCCGTCATGCCGAACAGGTTCCGGTGCCCGCCGGGCCGGATGCCGAACACCTCCGCCGCCATCGACCGCGTCTCGTCGACGGTCACCTGCCGGCTCCGCTTGTGCCCGCCGGCGTCCACCAGCCGCGAACCCGGCGGCAGTTCCCAGGACTCACCCTCCTCCCGCAGCGCCGCGCAGAGGTTGACGAAGACGGACGTCGCGCCGATGAGTACCACCGGCCGCTCCTCCACCACCGCGCGGCCGAGCAGCCGGCGCAGCGCGAGACGGTCGACCCCGGAGCCGTCCAGCACCGAGCCGCTGAGCCGCGGGTCCCCGAAACGCCGGGCGATCACCTCCATGCCGTGCGCCATCACCATGCCGGGCGCCGCCGCCTCCGGCGGCACCAGCCGGATCACGGCCGGTTCGGCCAGGCCGCGCATGATGTGGCGCTCCGCGTTCGCGACGATGGACAGGTCCATGAGGTCCATGCCGCGCGGGCTGTACGCGACCCGGCCGGTCCCGGAGCCCGTGGTGTCGCTGGTCCGGAAGGTCCGCACCGGCTCCCGGTCGGGGAAGAGGTAGGGCGGGCTCGTCTTGTACGCGCTGTCGGGGATCCCGACGCCGTCCTCGTACCAGGCCCAGTAGGCGGCGGTGGCCGCGGAGTTCGTCCGCGCGAGCAGCCGGAGACGGGACTCCACCTCCCCGGCGTCGGCGGATTCCCCGCCGACGAGCCGTCCGATGTCCTCGTACAGCTCGTCGACGAAAGGGTCGTGGTAGGCGATGCGCCTCGTCGTACAGGGCACTGACACGGTGCTGCTCTCCCCGTTGTCCGGTCGCCGGGACCGGCGACGAGTCGTAGGAACCGTGCGGCGAGCGCGCCGCACGGCAGGTCGCGCCGTTCACTCCTCGGCGAGCTCCGGGCCCACGAAGCGCGTCGAACGCCGGCCGGGCCGGCGGGCCCGCAGCGCCGCGCCGAGGTCGAAGGCGAGGGGGTCGACGTCCTCCGGGCGGAGGTCGAGGCCCTGCCGCAGCGCGGCCCCGCGCATCAGCTCGACGGCGACCCGCTCCAGCGTCCGGAAGTGCTCGTGGAAGCGGCGGCGAAGGGCGTCCGGTTCCTCCGCCACGAGGATCTCCACGTTGAACCGGAGGTAGAGCGGTGCGCACAGGTCGATGAACGCCATCGCCTCCACCGCCCCCTCGTCCACCTCCGCCCACTCCCGGAAGAACCGCTGCACACGCTCGGCCACGCGCTGGTACCGCTCCCAGGGCTCGCCCAGCGACTCCGTGAACGCCAGGTCCAGGAACGCGCCACTGGTGATCATCAGGCTGTTGACGGCGAAGTACGCCAACGTGTCCCAGGCGACCTTCGCCGCCCACACCTGGGGGTTGCCCATCAGGGCGTACTGCTTCTCCCACGTGGGCAGGGCCGCCCGGAAGGTGCCGAGATACGCCCGGTCGTAGTCCTCGGCCCGCCGGCCGACGTCCTGGCCGTCCAGCTCCCGTACGACGAGATCGGTGATGTAGGAGTTGGCGAGCGCGATGAAGTCGCTGCCCGGCGAGTAGAGGGGGTCGAGGAACACGCCGGCCTCACCGGTCAGACACCAGCGCTCGGTGGAGAAGACCCGCTTGCAGCCGTGGGCGAAGTGCCGGAGCACGTGGAAGTCCTGGAGGAGGTCGCGCGAGCGGGCGACGTCCCGCGCCACCTCCGGCTCGTTCGCGTGCAGCCAGGCCAGGGCGCGGTCGAACCGGTTGACGGTGTGGAAGGGGACGAAGCGCTCGTCCGCCACGATCCCCACACTCGTGGAACCGGAGGCCAGCGGGATCAGCCAGGTCCAGTAACCGGCCCCCATCAGGTGGTTGGTGCTCTGCCACCGGTTGCCCTCGACGCGGGCCAGCCACGCCTTCCGCGCCTCCGGGTCGGCGGGCGCGCCGGCGCCGTCGAACTCCTCCAGGTCGATCCGCTTGGCCATGCGGAACCACACGGCGTTGACGTCGTGGCCGACGGACTCCCGCAGCCCCAGCTTCCGTTTGAGCAGCGCGCGGCGGCCGCTCGCGTCCACCAGCCACCGGCCGGAGACGCTGCCGTGCGGGGAGCCCCGCAGCACGGCACGGTGCTCGTCGTCGCCGAGCTCCACCTCCTCGACGGTCGTGCCCTCCAGCAGCGTCGCGCCGGCCGCGCGCACGCGGCGCGCGAGCTCGTTCTCGAGCCGGCCGCGGTCGAGCTGGTACGTCCAGGTGGGCAGCGAGCGGGAGACCCCGACCTCCAGGCGCGGCACGATGTCCTCGTTGCCGCCGTAAGGACCGAAGAACCGCAGGCCCTCCTTGCGCAGCTGGGCGGACTTGAGGTGGTCCCGCAGCCCCAGGACCGTCTCGAAGTAGTGGGCGGAGGCCTCCACGGTCGACTCGCCCACCTTGTGCGCGGCCTCGGGGAGCGGGAACGCCGCGCGTTCGACGACGACGACTCCGGTGCCGGGGCGGGCACGCAGGATCTGCAGCGCGCAGGTGAGCCCGGCGAGGCCGCCACCGAGGACGACGACGTCCGTCCTCAGACCCGTCCCACGGTCGCCGCGGAGTCTCTCGATCACGTGACCTCCAGCCTTCCGGTCGGGTGAGGTGCCGTTCCGGGCCGCCGTACCGCAGGGGCGCCGCTAGACACGGCCCCGCCCCTCCTCCGGCTTGCGGGCGGTCAGGACACCGTTCGCGCCCACCGTCCGCAGGGCGGCCGTGCGCGGCTCGACGAACCCGGCCTCGGCCGCCCACCGGGCGTACTCGGAGGCGGTGTAGGCGCGGCCCTCGGTCTCGACGATCTGGGCGAGGCCCATCAGCGCGGCGAGGGGCGGGCCGGTCTCCTCCTCGTTGACGAAGTAGCCGGCGATGACCAGGCGGCCGCCCGGCGCCAGGGCGTCGAAGGACTTCTCCAGCAGCAGCCGGCCGTCCTCCTCCCGCCAGTCGTGCAGGACGTTGCTGAAGGTGTGCACGTCGTGCCCTTCGGGGAACGAGGCGTCCTTGAAGAAGTCGCCCTCGACGGTGGTGATCCGGTCGGCCAGCTTCGCGTCCTCGATGTGCCGCGTGGCGATGCCGGTCACGAAGGGCAGGTCGTACACGGTCGCCCGCAGCTCGGGCCGGGCCCGGCACAGGGCGATGGCCAGCGCGCCCGACCCGCCGCCGACGTCCAGCAGGCTCCGCGCCGCCCCGAGGTCGACCGTGCTGGTCAGGGCCTCCCCGATGAAGGAGGACAGGATGTGCATGGACTCCCAGAACGTGTCCGTCACCGCGGGATCCCGGCTCTGGAACAGGGACGCCTCCCGCTCGGCGTCCCAGGTGACGGGCCGGTTGGCGCGCACGGCCTCGGCGAGCCGCCCCCAGGCCGGATACAGCCGTTGGTCGAGCATGGTGACGAGCCCGCCGAAGTGGTGCGGCTTCCCCGGCACCAGATACGCGTCGGACAGCGGGCTGTTGCGGTACCGGTCCCCGGTCTTCTCCAGCAGGCCGAGCGACGCGCAGCCGGTCAGCAGTGCGCGGGCCGGACGCTCGTCGATCCCGCAGGCCGCGGCGGCCTCCCGGAAGGTGAGCCCGGACGTGCCGTCCAGCCGGGCGAACAGCCCCAGCTCGTACGCGGTCGCCAGCGTCTTGAACGCCCAGTAGCCGGTGGCGAGTTCGAAGAGCGGCACGGGGGAAGGGGTGGGTTCGGTCATGAGGGAGCTGCTCCTCGTCTCGTGACGGGCCGGGTCCCGGGGGGTGTCAGCGTGCGGCGCCGTGCGGCACGGGGGTGAACTCGATCGGCACCCGCCGCGGGCCGCGGGTGACGAATCCGACGTCCTCGGGGACGAAGCCGGGCGGGAGCCGCAGGTCGGGAAGGGTGCGGAACAGGATCCGCAGGGCCGTGGTGATCTCCATGTGGGCGACGGACGCGCCGAGGCAGAAGTGCCGCCCGGAGCCGAACGCCAGATGCAGGGCCGCGCCGGTGAACGCCCGGTCGGCCTCGGCGTCCCCCCGGTCCACGTCGAAGACGTCGGGCGAGCGGAAGCGCGCCGGATCCCGGTTGGCGGCGCTGATGAGCAGGAAGACCAAGGCGCCCTTGGGCAGCGTGCCACCGGACAGCGCGACCGCTTGCCGCGTCTCACGGGTGATGATCTGGACGGGAGGGGTGAGCCGCAGCGTTTCCGCGAGGGCCCTGCCCAGCAGGGAGTCGTCGGCCCGCACGGCCGCACCGGCGTGACTCCGCAACAGATGGCAGACCGTCAGGTTGAGCGCCTTCTCGGTCGTTTCCCCCGCGGCCGCGAGAAGGACGAGCCCAAAGCTCTTGATCACGTCATCGCCGAGCCGTGTCCCGTCGATCTCGCTCGCGCACAACAGGGAGATGAGGTCGTCCCCGGGGCGCGCGCGGCGCCGCCGGATCTGCTCGTCCAGGAAATCCGCCAGTTCCGCACCCGCTTCGAGCCCGGCGCGCGACACCTCCGGGTCCCCCCGGAAGTTGCCGCTGTAGTCCACGATGGCGCGATACCAGGCGCGGAAGTCGTCGTTGTCCTCGGACACCCCCAGCAGGTTCATGATGACCCTGACCGGCAGGCGCCGGGCGAAAAGCTCCGCGAAATCGGCCGAACCGTCGGCCGCGAAGGCGTGGACGAGTTGCCGCGCGGAAGCCTCGAC
>NZ_JAIQLH010000066.1 GCF_020037025.1 Streptomyces huiliensis
AAGGCGTGGACGAGTTGCCGCGCGGAAGCCTCGACGACGGACGAGAGCCGTTCGGCCAGCCGATTGCGCTGGAATACCGGGGAGATGAGCCGGCGGTGCCGCGTGTGCTCCTCCCCGTCCATGCCCAGGAGGCTCCGGCGGACGAGGGGCCGCAACTGGTCGTCCCAGCTGCGGCTGGAGAAGGCGGCCACGTCCCGGAAGGCGCGCGACACGTCCTCGTACCTGCTGACGAGCCAGGCGCCCAGCCGCTCGTCGTGGAGGAGCGGGAACCGCTCGCGAAGGACGGCGAAAGCCGGGTAGGGGTGTTTCCTGAATTCCTCGGACAGCAGGTCGGGAGGGTCGGACGATAAATGCGGCATGGTCCCCCATCTTTCTGCGCACACGGAGCCGCGGAAACCTCCGTGCATGCTGCATTCCGCCCCCGCGCGGCAACGCGTCCCCACGTGTCCGTCGCTGCCCGAATATACGAGAACGGAGATCGCGTACGGCCGGTATCCCACCTGGGCGTAGCGTCGATCCCGTGTCTCCGACAGGGAGCTCTGTCGAACACTACCGGCGCGAACGGGCGAACGGAAGAGTTCATTGCTTCCCGGCGCCGTCACCCACCGGGTCACGCATTCGGAATGCGGGAATCCCCGTCGCTCAATGGAAAATCCCTGGGCAGCACCCTTGCCGAACGACACCGGATGACCGCCCGTCCATTCCCGTCTCCATTATCGAAATCGGAACTTCCGCATCTCCACCCGCTCGGAACCGGAATTGCATAAGACCAGAGAGACGAAAGTGAACTACACGGACGGCAGCGAAATCTGAGACAGCATAAGAAGCCTGATGTCAGACGCCCTCGTCCGCCGCGTCCGCATCCGGTCCGTCCAGCGCGGTGCGCAGACGGGTCAGGAGAGCCTCGAACTGCTCCAGCACATCCGGCGGGCAGGCGGACAGCACCGCGTCCTGCCGCTGGTTCACCGGTCCGAAGAACTCGTCGGCCAGTTCCTTGACCCGTCCGTCGCTGCGCAGGGTCACGATGCGCCGGTCGGCGTGCTCGCGGGTACGGGAGACGTAGCCGGCCCGTTCGAGCCGGTTGAGCAGTGCCGTCATCGCTCCGGAGGAGAGGGGGATCCGCCGGCTCAGCAGCGCTGGGGAGAGCGGGTTCCCCGCCTCCTCCGCGGAGGCGATCTCCAGGAGGGCGAACGCGTCGGTGGAGTGCACGCCGAGGCGTGCGGCGAAGCGCCGTCCGAGCTCGGTGAAGCCCGCTCCGTAGGCGAGCAACTCCTTCGCGAGCCGGGCCCGTTGGGCGGCGACGCTTTCGGTGGTACTGGGCTCCCGCATCCGAGGTGACTCCTCGCCTCATGCCGGCGGGCGAACGCCGGCGCCGACGTTGACAGTCCGACCGTCGCCATTCTACCTTCACCACCGAATTACTCCACTATGAAGTAACTTCACTATGGAGGTATCCAGTGGATGCGGTGAACCCCGCCCCGCCCCCGGCCCGTCGATGGTCGGCGCTGATCGTCGTCGCCCTGGGGGTGGCCCTGATCGTGGTGGACAGCACGATCGTCAACGTGCTCGTCGGGTCGGTGGTCGAGGACCTCGGCGTCAGTTCCACACAGGCGCAGTGGGTGCAGGAGTCCTACGCGATCGTGCTGGCGGCGCTGCTTCTGCCGGCGGGACGGGTGGCCGACCTCGTCGGCGCCCGCCGGGTGTTCGTGCTGGGCATCGCCGTCTTCGGAGCCGTGAGCGTGCCGGCCGCTCTGGCACCCACCGGACCATGGCTGGTGGCCGCCCGCTTCCTGCAGGGAGTGGGAGCCGCGATGATCCTGCCGACCTCCCTGGCCCTGCTGAACTCCTCCTTCACGGGAAGGGAACGCGGACGCGCGTTCGCGGTCTGGGGCTCGACCATCGGCGCGGCGTCCGCGCTCGGCCCGCTGCTGGGCGGCTGGCTCGCGGCACACGCCTCCTGGCGCTGGGCGTTCGGGATCAACGCGCCGCTCGCGGTCCTCCTCTGTATCGGCGCCACGGCGCTCCTGACACCCTCACCCCGTGGCGGCGGCCGCCTCGACGCGACGGGCACGCTGCTGTCCGCCCTGGGACTAGGCCTCCTGGCCTTCGGCCTGGTCGAAGGACGGACCTACGGCTGGCTGACCGTCACCCGGCCGCTCGGCCCGTGGAGCGACGGCCCGTCCCCCGCCCTGACCGCCCTGGCCCTGGGAGGCGCGGCCCTGACGGCGTTCGTCCGACGGCAAACGGCCCTCGCCGGACAGGGCGACAGCGCACGGGTGCTGATGAACCCGCGGCTGTTCTCCGTCGCGTCCTTCCGCAACGGCAACATCGTGACGGTGATCATCGGCCTGGGCGAGTTCGGCATCATCGCCGTACTGCCCTTGTGGCTCCGGTTCACCCTCGGCTACAGCGCGCTCGAAGCCGGCCTGGCCCTGCTGCCGCTGGCCGTGGGGAGCTTCGCGGCCGGCGGCGCGAGCTTCGGAGCGGCGCACAGGATCACCCCGCTCGGACAGGTCCGCCTGGGCCTGGCGCTGGAGGCCGCCGGCCTCGGCCTCCTCGCCCTGGTCGCCGCCGCGGACACCCCCTGGTGGCCCGTCGCACTGGCCCTTCTCCTCTACGGCGTCGGCGTCGGCTTCGCCACCGCTCAGGTCACCAACGTCGTCCTCGCCGACATCCCCGGCCCCCTGTCCGGGCAGGCCGCGGGTGTCCAGTCCGCCTTCCGCCAACTGGGCTCCGCCCTGGGCATCGCCGTGCTCACCACGGTCTTCTTCACCACCCTCGGCACCGGCCTGCGCACCCGCCTGACCGCCGACGGCACTCCCGCTCCCCAAGCCGACGCGATCGCCGCCACCATCACCGACAGCGCCGGCGCCACGACCACCTCCGTCCCTTCCACCACCCGAATCACCGACACAGCCCACGCCGCCATGACCGACGGCCTCAGCACCAGCAGCTACCTGGCGGCAGCCGCCCTCCTCCTCGCCCTCGCCACCACCGCCCTGGTCCCCCGCAAGCCCACTCCCCAAGCGCCGCACCCCGTCTGACCCCCTCCACCGAACCACCCGGGGATTCACGCCGCACGCCTGTCACCCTCCTGATCACAGGGAAGACGGTCCTGCCGGTAAGCAGCGGCGTATTGACCGGACATATGGCGTTCCAGCGTGGCCAGTGGCGTGGGCTTGATCAGGATGATGCCGCCGAAGGGGCGGTCGACGTCACGGGTGGCCAGCAGGGTGGCGGTGAGCAGGGCGGTGAAGACGACGAGACCGAGGGTGACGGTGAGGTTCTTCGTGGCCGGCAGGCACAGGCCGAGGTTGATGACGAGGACGGCGAGGCTGGCGAGCATCAGCCAGTAGACCGGGCCGGGGATGGTGGGCGTCGATTCCGCGATGCGCGTCTGCCGCGTCTCGTCGCGCTTCTCGTCACCGGAGACGAGCTGCCCGAAGGGAGTGCCCTTGGTGTCAAGACCCCTCAACGTGCTGTGAATGCCACGGCTCCAGGTCTCCGGGGCGCTCGAGCTGTGGCCATGAGCCATGGCAGGCCATTCCCTCGAGCGGACGGCGCGCACGTAACAGGTGATGTCACCCTGCAGACGTCGCCGCGGCTCGGCCGGAACGAAGTCGGCCGCCTCATACATATGATCAAGAACCCGCGCCTCCTGGCGTACGGCCTCCTCGGCCCTGCTGTGGGAACTGGAAGCCGTGACCAGGACGTAGGCCAGCACGAACACCGTCAGGGCCTGCAGCGGCAGCACGAAGTCGCGGACGGTCAGGGTCGGCGTCTCGACCTCCGCGAGCTGCCGACGCAGCGGACGCCGCCCGAGAACGCCCGCGACCAGCGCGCAGACGGCGACGACGACGGTGATGATCACTGCCCTGCCTCCGGATGGTCCCCGCCGCCGGCACCCACCGACCCCACGAAAAGAGGCCGACCCGCCGCACGGCTGCCCGCCATGTTCGCGTACGACACCAGCCCGGCCGGCCAAGAACATGACCGACACCGCCGCGACCACACGGTGAGTCCACACCAAAACACCCCAACGCCCCAGACGAACATGATCATCGACCTGAGACGGTCGTCATCTCGCCACCCGATAACGTGAATGCGTGACGAACATATGGACCGGAGTACGCGAGCGCGTGCTGGCGCTGCGTACGGCTCCGAGGATGAGTGAGGTGTTCGGTGCCGTCTGGCTCGACGACCAGGGACACCGCTTCGAACTCCTGCCCCCGCTCACCCCCGGCGAGCTCGAGGACCTCGAGCGCGAGATCGGCGTGCGGCTCCCCGAGGAATACCGCACCTTCCTCCTGGAGGTAGGAGCCGGCGGCGCCGGCCCCGACTACGGAATCTTCCCTCTACGCCCCGGCACCGAGCGCAGCAAGGCACAGGCGAAGAACCTGGCCGTGCCCTTCCGCCCCCAGGAGATCGGCGCCCTCTTCGACGCACACCAATACGACGAGCCGACCGGCGACCGTTTCACCAACGCCGAGGAATTCTCCGCCGCCTACCGCGCCTGGGACGCCCGCGACGACGCCCTGCGCGAGGAACTCTTCACCGGCACGCTCTACCTCGGCTGCCAGGGCTGTGGCTACTACACGATCCTCGCCGTGACCGGCCCGGAGGCCGGCACCGTCTGGGACGACGTCCAGGCCCTGGGCGAGGGCGTAGCACCCAAACACCACAATGGCGCGGAGCGTATGACGTTCGCCCAGTGGTACCTGGACTGGCTCGCGTACGCCGAACGCACGGCGTGGAAGGCCCCGGAGCAAACGGCGTGACGGCTCCTGCCGGTCCAGGGCGTGTATCGGCAACATTTGACAGCGTGTTTCGGAACCCAGGGTGCCGGGGCAGCGCCCGTGCCCACATTCTAATGCGTTCGTTCGTCAGCACATGAGCTGTCGCACCGTTGTCCGTGCCGCTGACGTCACCTTGTTGTGCCTGGGGGCCAGGCTGCTGTGACCCCGGCATGGGCCGGGGGCCTGGGCGCGGGGGGCTCCTTTCCCCGGCATCCGGGAACGAGTGCGCCAACCACGCCGGCGCCGCAGCACAGGGCTCCGTCCAGGGTGTCGGCAGCACCGCCGGCGGAAACCATCTCGGAGTCCCCGGATCGGCCCCCACCAACCACAGTTGCGGGCGTCAACCGTCCCACCCGTACAACTCGCCGAGTCCATGGTTCCTCGCACGGCCGCCATGAACGGGTGAACCTCATCGACGCACTGCCCCCTTTCGCCACTCAAGCAACAGCGGTTGCGAGCGGTGCGTTCGCTCAACCGACACCGTCCCGCCGGCAACCTCCCGCGCGTCCACCCCACTGTCCCGCCACAGCTCTGACCGGGGAGGACCATCTGCCCTTGTCGGCCTGACGATCACTTCAGCAACCCCGGGTGCCAAGATCCCCGACAGCGCCACACTGAGCGCACCAACATGCCGAACCGCTCATTGCCACCGTCCTCCGATCCGCATCGTCCTGCCGCACGACCAGGCCGTCCCCGTTGCGGAGATCGTGCAGTATCGCCTCGAACCCCGCCGGCGACTTGATCCGGCCGAGGAAGGCCTCCTGACGGCCCATAGATTCGGCGTCTGCTGGAAAACTACCCCCGACTCTGCGGCGTCCGAAGTTTCGCCCTAGACCTATTTTTAGTATACGAAATCAGATGACGAGCAGGGAGCATTCAAGTAGGCCTCTTGAAACCGTCGGCATTCCGGTCCAAGAGTCCACGCTTTACCCGAACTTCCTTTGTGAAAGAGGCTTTGACGGAACATCAAAAACCTCGGATAAAGAATCCGAGTGGAGCACGGGCAGACCGCAACCCACCCCGTAGCCAGCCCCAGAAATTCGCGGAGCGAATTTCTGCAGGCCGAATTGC
>NZ_JAIQLH010000067.1 GCF_020037025.1 Streptomyces huiliensis
GGAGCCGGTGCGGGAGCGGGTGCCGGGGCGGGTACGGGGGCGGCCGGCGGGGTGTCGGCGAGGGCCGGGACGGTGGCGAGGGCGGCGCCGGCGGCGCACAGGGCCGTCGCCGTGAGAAGACCGGTTCTGCGGAGGGCGTCCATCGGGTGCTCCTTCGGAGAGGGGATCCTGGCGCCACCCTGCGGCCGGTCCCGGCGGCCCGCAAACGGAGACGGCACGTCAGCTGACGCTCCGTCGAGGTGAGAAGCGACGGGACATCAGCTGTCGGGCCGTCATCTGACAGGCCGTGAGTCCCCGGTGTTCGTCTGAGCCGAACGGGGCAGCATCCACGCCGGGTGCCGGTGACGGGGCATCAGTCAGGGGCGCCGTCGGGCAGGAAGCGGGGTGCCCGTGCCGGAGGGTCGAAGTAGAAGGATTCGACCGTGCCGGTGAGGACGCCGAGGAGGAAGTCGACGGCCCGCACGCCGTAGTGCTCCCACTCCGGACCGCGGCCCTCGTTGAGGATCACCGTCCAGTCCGCCGGCGCCGCGCCGGGCCGGGCGAGCCAGTAGAGGAAGTGCCCGTCGCCCTCCACGTAGGCGAAGGGCAGGACGGCCGTTCCCGCCGCCCGCAGCTCGGCCGGCCGCGGCTCGCCGAGCGCCCACAGCTCGGCGTGGATCTCGGCGCGCTCCGGGAACTGGGCTTCGAGGTCGTTGTACGACTTCTCCTGACCGGGCGCCAGGAACCGGATCGCCTGGTCGCCGGACTCGTCCGGGAACTCGAAGAAGCCGCCTCCGTAGAGGTCGACGAGCTGCCGGTAGTCGGCGGGGAGCTCCGTGCCCAGCCGCGCCTGGACCGCGGGCCAGTCGTTCGGGCGGGGCGGGGGCGGGGGCGGGACGAGCCGGGCGAGGCGGGCGACGGCGGGGAGCACGGGTCCTCCGGGAGGGGCTGGACAGGTGAGTGGGTCGGGCGGGGTGTGTGGGGCGGCCGTGGCGGGCCGCCATGGTGAAGCGCGGCCGTCGGCGCTCACCGGTGCGAGTCCGCCTGGAGCCAGGTCAGGACCGCGCGGACGCGGCGGTGACCGCCGTCCGCCGCCGGGAGGCCGAGCTTGGCGAAGATGTTGCCGACGTGCTTGTTCACCGAGGTCTCCGCGATGAACAGCCGTTCGCCGATGGCCGTGTTGCCGTGCCCCTCCGCCATCAGCGCCAGCACCTCCCGCTCGCGCGGGCTCAGCGCCGCCAGCGGATCCTCCCGAGTGCCGCGCACCATCAGCTGGGAGATCACCTCCGGGTCCATCGCCGCCTGGCCGGCGGCGACCCGCTCCAGGGCGTCCAGGAACTCGTCCACCCGGCCGATCCGGTCCTTGAGCAGGTAGCCGACGCCTCCGGCGCCGGCGGCGAGCAGCCGGGAGGCGTAGACCTGCTCCACGTATTGCGAGAGGACCAGCACCGGCAGACCGGGGATCCGCTCGCGGGCCGCGACGGCGGCGCGCAGCCCCTCGTCGCGGAAGCCGGGCGGCAGCCGGACGTCCAGCACGGCCACGTCCGGGCGGTGCTCCAGCAGCGCGGGCAGCAGCGTCCCGCCGTCCTCGACGGTGGCGCACACCTCGTGGCCGGCGCCGGTCAGCAGGAGGCAAAGCCCCTCCCGCAGCAGGACGTTGTCCTCGGCGATCAGGATCCGCACGGCAGCTCCACGTGGAGAAGGGTCGGCCCGCCGGGCGGGCTGGACAGGTCGGTGACGCCGTCGAGGGCGGCGACGCGGCGCCTGATGCCGCGCAGCCCGGTTCCCGGGCCCTCCGCCGCGCCGCCCCGGCCGTCGTCCCGTACGCTCACCCGGATCGCGCGCGGCGTCACGCTCAGCCGGACCTCCGCACGGGCGGCCCCGCTGTGCCGGGCGACGTTGGTGAGGGCCTCGGCGAGGACGAAGTAGGCGGCGGCCTCGAGGGCCGCCGGCGCCCGGGCCCCCGGCGGTTCGGTCGCCACGTCGAGGTCCGTGGGCACCGGGCAGGCCGCGGCCAGGCCGCGGGCCGCCTCGGCCAGCCCGTGGTCGTCGAGGACGGGCGGGTGCACGGCGCGTACGGTCGCCCGCAGCGAGGACAGCGTCTGCTCCGCCAACCGCTGCGTGGAGTCGACCAGTTCGGGGAGCTGGGGCAGTCCGGACAGGGCCTCGGGCCGCTGCTCCAGGGCGCGCCGGATCAGGCCCAGCCGCAGGGAGACGGCCACCAGGCCGGCCTGCGCTCCGTCGTGCAAGTCGTGTTCGATGCGGCGGAGTTCGGCGGCGTGCGCGTCCAGGGCGTCGGCCCGCGAGACGGTCAGCTCCTCGACGCGGCGGGCCAGCGACGCCCGGCCCCGCCGCGGCGCGAGCAGCCCGCGCGTCGCCAGGGCATGCCCCCGGGACAGTGCCGGCAGCAGGAGGGCGGCGAGGCCCGCGTAGGCCGGGGCGAGGGCGACCGCGCTCAGTGCCGCCGGCCATGTGGTGATCTCCCACCCCGCGAACTCCGCGTGGGGCACGGCCCACCACCACAGCGGCGTCGTCAGCCAGCTCAGCACGCCGCCGCACAGGCCCAGCGCCAGCGCGCCGACGACCGTGCCGGCCACCGCGTGCAGCGCCAGCCAGCCGAGTCCGTACCAGGTCGCGGGGTCGGTCAGGGTCGTCCGGAGCCGGACGGGGCCGCCGCCGTCCCCGGCCGCGGGCCGACTGGGTGACGGCACGTCGGTGCCCAGCCAGGCCGCGGCCCGCCGGCGGTGGAGATCGGTGAAGCGGCGCGTCGCCCGCAGGGCCGCGGGCAGGGCGAGCAGGCCCGGGCCGGCCAGGCTCAGGGCGCCGACGGCGAGGAGCAGGAAGCAGCCGATCAGGGCGAGCAGGCCCGTGGCGCCGGCGAAGAGGGTGTAGGCGAGGTGCGCGCGCCACGCTTGTCGGCCGCGGGGCGGCCGGATCCACCGTCGTACCGCCACGTTCGCCGTTCTCACAGGCCCCCGCCCCGTTGTCTGTACCGCTCCCTCCCCGCGGTTCCGTAACGCTACCAGCGCGTCAGCCCGTCCGGCGTTTGAGGACAGCGCCCGCAGGGCGCTTCGGGGGGTGCGGGGGCGGAGCCCCTGCAAGAAACGGGAAGGGGCGGGACTGGGGCCACTCTCCCTGGACCGGGCGCGTAAGCAGCCGCGAGGACGGAGGGAGACCCCGGCCCCGCCCTCTCACCGTTTCTTGCGGGGGCAGGCCCCCCCC